>DASYNM010000556.1:0-4561 GCA_036008545.1 Verrucomicrobiia bacterium | reverse complement strand
GCGCAACGGACGCTGGCACCTCCTCTTTCCTCACAACCGCCACTTCGACCCTTCCAAAAACTGAGATGCGCCCAGAGGACAAGTCCATCCCATCCCCACCTTGACTTCCGCCAAGGGGTGCAGAACAATTGTGTGCTATGGTGGAACCCAAAGCTAATGATGTCATGGAAAGGATTGTCTCCCTGTGCAAGCGCAGGGGGCTGGTCTTTCAATCCTCCGAAATCTACGGGGGCATCAACGGTTTCTGGGATTACGGCCCGCTCGGGGCCGAACTCAAACGCAACGTCAAGGATTACTGGTGGCGCACGATGACGCGGCTCCGCGATGATGTCGTGGGCCTGGAGGCGACCATTATCATGCATCCGAAAATCTGGGAGGCCAGCGGCCACACGACCACTTTTGCCGATCCCATGGTCGATTGCCTCCTGACCAAAAAGCGTTACCGCGCCGATCAGATCGATCCTCAGAGCGGAGTGGCTTATCACTATGCGGGCGCGGAAGAATCCGGCGCGGGGCCCGGAGAAAAGCCCAAGACGATCAACGAACCATATTCGGTCCTTGTCCCGGAACTCAAACATAACGAGCGCGCCCGCCAAGCGGCCAAGGATTTCTATAAGCAACGCGGATTGATTGCACCGCGTTTGTTGGGAGAGCGAGCTGAAAGCGTTACGAACTCGACCCGCTATAATCCCGAGAACGGTAGTCTGCTGACCGAGCCGCGCTTATTCAACCTCATGTTCAAGACCTACGTGGGGCCGGTCGAGAGCGCCGAGAATGTCGCCTATCTTCGCCCGGAAACGGCGCAAGCTATTTTCGCGCAGTTCAAAACGGTGGCGGAGGTTTCGCGGCAGAAGGTGCCGTTTGGCATTTGCCAGATCGGCAAGGCCTTTCGCAACGAGATCAATCCGCGCAATTTCACGTTTCGCTCGCGCGAATTCGAGCAGATGGAGCTGGAGTTTTTCATCCGACCCGATGAGGCGATCGAAGCCATCGCCGGCAGCGTGGCCCGGCCCGAGGGGACTGGTCATCCTGGCGTTCCGCAGCCGAATTGGGGCTGGCAGATGTGGCACAAATATTGGGTCGAGGAACGCCTTGCGTTCTACGAAAAAATCGGACTGCCTCGCGCCAGTCTGGTTGAGTACTGGCAGAAGCCGGAGGAGTTGGCCCACTACGCGCGCGCGACAGTGGATATTCTTTACAAGTTTCCTTTCAGCAAACGCGACGACAAAGGGGAACTGGCCGGCGAGGAACTGGAAGGCGTCGCCGCCCGCAGCGATTTCGACTTGTCGCAACACCAACGGTTTTCCGGTAAATCCATGACCGTGTTCGACGAAGAATTGAAGGCGGCTTGGGCCAAGCTGGACGATGCCAAGAAAACCGCACTCACCGAGCGATATTTCCAGAACCGCCGCGCCTATCTTCTCAAGGCCAATGAAGCGCCGCAGCAGGCCGAACACCTCGCGCGCGCGGAGGCCGTCGCTTTGGGCAACGGCACTTATGTGCCGCATGTCATCGAGCCTTCCGCAGGCGCAGATCGGCTGGCCTTGGCGTTGATCTGCAATGCCTACTGCGAGGACGAGGCGCCGGATGAAAAGGGGAAGCTGGAGAAGCGTATCGTCATGCGGTTCAGTCCTAGAATCGCTCCGGTCAAGGTTGCCGTTTTTCCGCTGCTCAAGAACCGGCCGGAATTGGTCGATAAGGCGTTGCAGGTTCGCGATTTGCTGCGGCCGCTAATGACTGTATATTATGACGATGGCGGCGCGATTGGCCGGCGATACCGGCGGCAGGACGAGGCTGGAACGCCTTTTGGCGTGACCATAGATTTTGACACGTTGGGCGAGCAGGGCGAGAGCCTCAAAGATACTGTCACATTGCGCGACCGCGATACGATGAAACAGACAAGGGTGAAAATTAGTGAATTGCCAGCTCTGCTGCAGGAGAGAATTCAATAATGTCAACCCAGGCTAATGCCACTGCGGAAGAACTGTCGGCCATTGTGGTGAAGGCCCCGCTTAAACGGGCGCCGACGCTTTACGCCATCATTTTCTTCAAGCTGATCAAGGGCGTGCTCTTTTGCGCTTTTGGAATCGCCATGTATTTCCAGTCCACGCACGATCTGCCCGCGGAATGGGACGATCTGCTCAATCAACCTTTCGTCGAGCATGTGTTCGAAAGGCTGCGCATTCACCCGGAGAACAAATTCTTCCACCACATCGCGGAACAAATCGCCAATGTGACTGAAACCCAGGTCCGGGTCTGGGCCATGGGCATCATGCTCTTTTCGCTTTTTCCACTGGTGGAAGGGATCGGGCTGCTCTACCGCTCCAGTTGGGCCGGTTGGTTGACCATTGGAGAATCGGCCTTTTTTGTGCCGATCGAATTGTACGAATTGGCCAGGAAGTATTCGCCTTACATGGTGGTGGTGATGATCATCAATGTCTTCATCGTTTGGTATCTCTACGCCAACCGCCAGACGCTTTTCCGCCACCACTACAAGCATTAGCAACCGGGTTCACCAGACCTCTACCGAGCCTTTAGGTACGGGAATTTCCGTCCGCCTTGCCACGGCCGGTTCGCTTGCAAGCGAGGAGGGCAGGGGAGCCGGATAATAGCGGGGCAAGAGCGCGCCGTCGTCGAGGAATTGCCGGCGCCACTTTCGGTAATCGTCAAGTATAACATCGAACTCGGTCAGGTTGGACAACTTCACAATGCGTTTGTTGAACTCGTTGGCCGGGCCGAATCGCTTGGAGTGCCACGGGCCGATTTTGCGGAACATGCGGCAACCGTGCTCCTCGCCGAAGACCTCCACCATCAAATCCAAATGCCGGCGCATGACGGCGACGCGCTGCTCGAAATCCGGTTCGGGCGGCACCTCGCCTGTGCTCAGAAATTGTCCGGTATCGCGGAAAATCCACGGATGATACAACGCTCCGCGGCCGATACTCACGCCGGCGCAACCCGTTTCGTCGAACATCATCTTGGCCGCCTGCGGAGTGGTGACGTCGCCGTTGCCGATGACGGGAATGCGTCGGACGGCGCGCACGACGGCGGCAATCCCTCCGAGATTGACGGCGCCGCCGAAACCTTGCTCGCGCGTCCGGCCATGCACGAAAATCGCCGCCGCCCCCGCGTCCTCAAGCACGCGCGCCAAATCCGGCGCGGTCAAATTCTGATCATCCCAACCAAGGCGCATCTTGGCGGTGACGGGAATTTTGACCGCCTCGACCATGCCGCGCACGAGCGAAGCCGTCTTATCCAACTCCGTCATCATGGCCGAGCCGCCGCCGACGCGGCAGACCTTGCGCACCGGGCAGCCCATATTAATATCGACCGACGCCATGCCCATCGATTCGAGGACCGCAGCGGCATCGCGCATTTCCTCGGGGACGGAGCCAAAAAGCTGGACGGCCAGCGGCCGATCAACAGGGCAAGTTTCGATCAGCTTGAGGGCTTTGGGATTTCGTTCCAGGAGCGAGCGGGCGTTGACCAGGTCGGTAGTGGCGAGGTCCAGTCCGCCGATTTCGCGCACGACTAGGCGGAAGGGCAGGTTGGTGTAACCTGCCAGCGGCGACAGAAACAAATTGGACTTTAATTGGAGCGGGCCTATTTGCACATGCTTAATGAACCACAAAGCGGTGCAAAGGAAAGCTCGCAAACTGACGCGGCGCGAATGGTTTTCGCCGGCAAGCGTTCGATGAGAACTCAAGAAGTAACTGAAAATATAGTGAAAATCAATAACTTACGTACGGAACTGCGAATGGGTACCAACCCACCTCCACGGTGGGCCGAGACAGCCCGCAAAGCGCGTGCTTTCATTTTGATGTGGCCCATCCTGCCCATCTTGTCAACAAGGCTTTTTCCCGTGCGGCTGTTGCGGAGCAAACTAATCGCAACCGCGAATTTGCGCGAATCTTGGCGAGCGCCAGCCACCGCGGTCGAGAGAACCGCGCTCCCCACGGATCGGACTTAACCGCAACCGCGCAAGAGTCGCCTCAATTCTGGCCGCTGGCGATAACTTGACTCTTTCCTTCCATGACGGGCTTGGGTAATTACATGTTATGCGAACGGCAATTTATCCCGGCAGCTTCGACCCTCTGACCAACGGCCACTTGGACATCATCCAACGCGCCGCCAAGTTGTTCGACCGCGTCATCGTGGCCGTCGCCCAAAATGAGGGCAAGAAGCCGCTCTTCTCCCTCAAGGATCGATTGAGCCTGGTGCAACAGTCCTTGGGCGAGTTCCCAAACGTCAAGGCCGATTCGTTCGATACGTTGCTGGTTGATTACGCCGCCAAACAAAACGGACAGGCCATCATCCGCGGACTGCGCGCGGTGTCGGACTTTGAGTTTGAATTTCAGCTCGCTTTGATGAATCGTAAGTTGAACGGGACCGTCGAAACGATTTTTATGATGCCGCGTGAGACTTACACTTTCCTGAGTTCGCGGATTGTCAAAGAGATAGCGCGCCTGGGCGGCGATGTCGAGTCCTTCGTCCCGCCGCACGTACGCGCGGCCCTGAGCCGAAAGTTCGGCCAGGCCAAGGCCAAATCCTGAGCATTCGA
>DASYNM010000555.1:0-4155 GCA_036008545.1 Verrucomicrobiia bacterium | reverse complement strand
ACTTAAAGATGAATATTTCGCCAGCTATAATAACCTGAAGCTGACGCGCGACGCCAAAGGCATACTGGTCGCCCAATTCCACAACAACGGCGGACCGTTCATTATGACCGCACCAGCTCACACGGAATTTGTCGATGCCTTCTACCGGATTGCACAGGATCGTGCAAACAAGATCGTAATCCTCACGGGCGCTGGCGGGCAGTTCATTACTGATGTCGAGTGGTCCTCTTTCGGCGATGCCTCCGATCCCGGCGTTTGGAGCCAAGTCCACGACGAAGGCGTTCAGGTTCTGGAAAACATAGCCAACATACGCGTTCCGGTCATTGCGGCGATCGAGGGACGTGCCCATGTGCACTCAGACTACGCGCTGCTGGCCAGTGTCATTGTGGCGGGGGATAGTGCGACCTTTCAGGATGTGGCCCACTTCTCCGCGGGCATTACGCCCGGTGACGGCGTCTTTACCACGTGGAGTTATCGCGCCGGACCGGGGCGAGCGGAGGCGTTCCTGCTGAACCCACAGCCATTGACCGCCCGTGTTGCGCACGAGTGGGGAGTGGTTGCTGAGGTTGTCCCGACGGGTAAGGCTCTCAGTCGGGCGCGGGAGTTGGGCGAGTTATACTTGAAGGCCCCCGAAGTGACGCGCCGCAACACGCGCATCCATTTCATTCAGCCTTTGAAAGAGCGCATCGTGGGAGAGGTTGGCTACGGGCTGTCGCTTGAAGGCGCGTCGGCATCCGACCTGTTTAAATCGAAAAAATAACCGCCAAAAACCGGTCGTGGGCAAGAATCTGTAATGAGTATTAACTTAGGCAAATCGCTTGCTTATCCGGCGAGTGAGATGGATTTGAGGCAGGCAGAATCAGCGATGGGTGGAATGGATTCCGTTGCCGCCATTGCCTCCCTTGGGAGCCTGGATGCGCTGACGCAAATCCAGGCGCTACGCGTGTGGTTCCACCCACCTCAGGAGCGTTCGAGCCGATTACAAGTGCTGATGGACGAGCTCCTGGCGGAATATCGCGCGAGCATGGATTTTCCCTTGGACGATACAATCACCAACTGGGTTTGGCAACATCAACGTCCGTTGATCATCGCCGCGGAAGCAGAAACTCGTTTCCCGGATTTTGCGCGGCTGCTTTTGGAATGGGGTATCAAATACTTTTGTGCCATCCCTTTGGGAGTCGCCAATCGCAGGCTAGGCATCCTTGGGTTGTCCGGCACACGACGGGATGCGTTCAGTGGTTTTGGCCTCAGTTCCGTCCAGCCCGGCGCGGCGCGACATCTGCCTCGAATTAACGAGTGCCCACACGGCGAAGTAATTTGCCTTAAAGAGGGCGATTCGTCCGAAGACAGCTTTGAGGGGATCATTGGGCAAAGCGCTGCGATCAGAGCGTTGCGTCAACAGATCAAAACCGTCGCGCCAACCGATTCCACCGTACTTCTCCTGGGCGAGACCGGGACTGGGAAGGAACTCATTGCGAAAGCGATTCACAATCTCAGTTCCCGCCGCAAACGTCCCTTTATCAAGGTCAACTGTGCGGCCATTCCCGCAGGCTTAATCGAAAGCGAACTCTTCGGGCATGAACGTGGCGCATTCACCGGTGCCATCAAGTGTCGGACCGGCCGCTTCGAAATGGCGCACGGTGGCACGTTACTCCTGGACGAAATCGGCGACATTCCCCTTGATTTGCAGGCCAAGCTGCTGCGTGTTTTGCAAGAGCAGGAATTTGAACGGGTGGGCGGCACTCAGACTACGCGGGTGAATGTGCGGATCATAGCGGCGACGAGTCGCGATCTGCCGCAGATGATTGCCACCAGAGAATTCCGGGCCGACCTCTACTATCGCCTCAACGTTTTCCCGCTGCCTGTGCCGGCGCTACGGGAACGGCCGGAAGACATCTCGCGATTGGTTCACCATTTTGTTGAGCTTTACGCGGAAAGGACGCGTAAACAAGTCACGGATGTTCCGGTTGGAGCGATGGAGGTTTTTTTGAACTACCCGTGGCCGGGCAATGTGCGTGAACTGCAAAACGTCGTTGAGCGGTCGGTAATCCTCTCGCCGGGCAAAGTCCTGCGGCCGCCCTTGGATGAACTCAAGGCGTCCGCCACGGAACCTACGGCTGTGGGCATGGAAAAGCCACCCCGAACCGCAACGATGAAGGATACGCAACGACAACTGATCCTTCAAACGCTGGCAGAGACCAATTGGATCGTCGGCGGACCAAAAGGTGCAGCGACCCGGCTTGGACTCCAACGCACCACACTAATCAGCAAAATGCAAAGCCTGGGCATCTCCCGAAACGAGGATCGAAAACTATGCGCATACGTCGCATGAATTCACGCCTTTGCAGTTCTTTCCCTACATTTGCAGACTGATTTGAGTTCGGCTTTTCTCAGGTTGGCATTGTCATTGAATGCGGGTGATGGTCAGGGAAATGCTGGGCTGGACCAAGCCGAAGCCGCCGCCTGCGAGATGGTCGACCGAACTGTTACCCGTATATTGAATCGTGAGAACAGCTCCCGCGTTGACCGTGGCGATGAAACTCTTGGAAATCACCACTGTCGATCCGGAAGTGAGCAGGCTCGCGTAAGCCTGGCTGCCGGGAACCTCGATTGAATTTACGGTTCCGCGCATGGACATTGAATCCTGGACAAACGCGTCGGCGGCGTATTGGATCAGGTAAAGGCCGGTCTGGGTGCAGAAATATTGCGAAGTGCCCGGGGCATGCGTCCAGCCGCTTAACTGCGCGTCGGTAGTGAATATCGCATCTTGAAAAGATGACGGCGTGAAGACGTTTTGCATCGCCGAACTGTAAGCGAACACGTAATTACCCGAGGGCACGACGCCCTGTCCGTCCAACGTCATGCCGGTGCCGCCCGTGACCAGGCGCACGCCGCCCATCGCGCGCACGTTGAACTGGTTGGCGGTTGTGGAAGAGAAGTTGTTAGACGCCGAGTCGTCCGCCCAAACAAACGCTCCATTGTTGGTCGCCTGCGCGGATGTGCCCGCCGCGAAACTGCCGACTCCGCCGGCGACGTTATTGGAACCGCCAGGAATCACGGCGTAGAGGGTGTTGGATTGAATTGTGTTGCCAAACCCGCCGCCGATGAAAGAAAAATAGGCGTTGGTTTGAACGACATTGCCCTGGCCGCCCCCGATGACGGCCGCGACAGCAGGGCCAGTAAAGGCGCCGACGACTACGTTAGCGTAACCGCCGCCGATGAACGCGTGGTCGGCATAGACTTGAATGAAATTGTTTTGTCCACCCCCGATGACTGAATCAAATTCATCGTTGGTGTTGTCATTGCCGCCGCAAATGACCGACCGGGCTCCGTCTACGCCAATGGTGTTGCCGAAGCCTCCGCCGATGACCGAATCGTTCACATTCGGTCCGATTTGGTTGGCCGAGCCGGCGCCGATAAACGCGCCGCTCGAGTTGGTGAGAATCAGATTGAAGCCTCCGAAAAAACCACCGCCCCCGATAAAGTCGCCGCCCGAACCGGGTTGTTGCACGGCGTTGCTGATGTAGCCGCCGATGAGGTTGGCCGCGCCATCACCACGCGAGTCCGGTTCCACCCGCCAGCCGCGCAGGCCGCCGACGCGTAATTCGATTGGCTGGGTATCCGTGGTGCCGAGAAAATTGCCATTTGTCGGGCTGGTGCCGCTGTTGCCGCCGGTTTGCCAGAAATTCGACACGCCGAGACCGCCCAGCGCCGCCGCATTCACGCTGGTTAGTCCGCTGCCGTTGCCGGTGAAGCTGTTACCGGCATTGTTCAGGTGGATCGGATTGTTGTAAGTCCCGGAAACATTGCCTGGCGGAATGGTTCCGCTCAAACCGGCCGCGTTCGCGCTCTCGGCGAAAATGGAATATGGCGCTGGTGTCAGCGGCTGGCGCGGCGTCAGCTCCGTGAATGCGTTCCCGCTGTTGGTACGCACCGCGATGTCCAGCCAGTCGCTCGTCCCGGTGGACACGCCGGAGCCAAAATCAATCGTCACCGTGAACAGGCCATTACTAATGGCCGTGGCGCTGTTGGTGACTGGCCCGGCAATGGCGGTGCCGCTGACGTTCGTGGCATAAAGCGTGAACTGAAGATCATAGCTACCGTTGACCGGGCTGCCGTTGTTTTGCAACTGGCCCTGGTAGGTGAAGGCCGTGC
>DASYNM010000554.1:0-4197 GCA_036008545.1 Verrucomicrobiia bacterium | reverse complement strand
AAAAATTGCGACAGCGGAAAACAATAATAATGACAAGAAGAAAAACTTTTCATCCACACCGCCCTTGCGCACGATCAAGCAGACCAAGCCCGCCAAGGCCAGCACCCAGAACGAAGCGTCCCAATACAAGTGGGTGAAATAGCCGGCCAGCCTGTCTCTCCCGTTCGACCACGGCAGCGCAGCGGCGTGAACGCGGGCGTAAGTCACCGTCCACCACCAGAATTTGTCCCACACGCCAGCCCGCCACAGCAACAACGCTGTCAATACGATTGGAACCGCCACACCCGCCGCATACAACGCCAGGCGCGCCCCGTCTGTCTTGCAGTCGCGCGGCTGCCGACGCAAGGCCGTCCACAGCAATAATCCTCCGCCAAAAAAAACGAAGGCGCCGCCAGGCTGTTTCATCAGGAAAGCGAGGCCGAAGAGCGCGCCACTCCAGAAAAAGCCCGCCCGGCTCCCGCGCTCCTGTGCGCGCAGCAGGACGAGAGTCGCGCCGAGCGCCGCCAAGACCACAAAGTGCGTCGCGTGCGCGTTGAACCCTTGCACACGCGGACTGAGCGACAAGAGCGCGTAGGCGGCGCCGGCGGCCACCGCGCTGGCCTGGTTGAGAAAGCGGCGGCCCACAAAATAAACCAGAACGATGGCGCCGAAGTTGACCAGCATGAAACCGAGACGAATGCCGGCAGTCGTTTGCCCGAAGACCCCCATGATCAAAGCGTAGGCGGCGTAGGTGCCCGGCATCTTCATGTTGTAAGCCAGCTTGTATGGCGGCTCGCCCTCCAGCATGAGTTGCCCGGCATAAGCGTACTCCCCCTCGTCGCGCTCCAGCGGCATCGAGAGCATCCGCAATCGCACCACCGCTACCAGAACCAAAATCAGCAGAAGCCAAAGCGCGGGCCAATGGTTCCGCCACGATTTCATGCGCGCCCGCGGACGAACTTCTCGATCCGGTCCAGGCCCTTCTCGATGTTCTCCATGCTCGTGGCGTAGCTAATGCGGATGTAATCGGGTGCTCCGAAAGCGGTGCCGGGGACGGCGGCGACGTTCTGCTTCTCGAGCAGTTGCGCGCAAAAATCCATCGAACCAAGCCCCGTGCCGGAAACTTTCGGGAAAAGGTAGAACGCTCCTTTGGCATTGACGCACGAAATGCCGGGAATGCTGTTCAATCGCTTCCAGGCATAGGAACGGCGTCGGGCGTACTCCGCCAACCAAATGGGCAAGTGATCCTGCGGGCCAGTCAAGGCCGCCACCGCACCTTTTTGGGCGAAGGAAGTCGGGTTGCTCGTGCTATGACTTTGAATGGCGTCGATGGCCTTGGCGATCGGCTCCGGCGCGGCCGTGAGGCCGATGCGCCAACCAGTCATCGAATAAGCCTTGGCCAAGCCGTGGACGAGGATCGTGTGCTGGTAATGTTGCGGCGAAAAGCCCGCCACGCTGGCGTGTTGAGCGCCATCATAGACGAGCTTTTCATAAATCTCGTCGCTCATGATCAGCACGCCTTTGTCCACGCAGATATCGCCCAGCGCTTTGATTTCCTCCGGGCGATAAACCGAGCCGGTCGGATTGCTGGGCGAATTGAGAATGAACAGGCGCGTGCGCGGCGTGATGGCGGCGCGCAATTGTTCCGGCGTGATTTTGAATTCCGTCTTGTCGGTGGTTTCGACGATGACCGGCGTGGCTTCGGCCAGGCGAACCATTTCCGGGTAACTCAACCAGTAGGGCGCGGGGATGATCACTTCGTCGCCCGGATTGCAGGTGGCTAGAACGACGTTGCAACAGGAATGCTTGCCGCCGCAGGAAATGATGATCTGCGAGGGCTTGTAGGCCAGGCCGTTGTCGCGCTTGAATTTGTCCGCCGCCGCCTGGCGCAATTCCGGGATGCCGCTGCTGGGTGTGTATTTGGTGAAGCCGTCGCGCAGGGCCTTGATCGCTGCCTCCACGATATGCGGCGGCGTCGCAAAATCCGGTTCGCCCACGCCAAAGCCGACGACGTCGATGCCGTCGGCCTTCATTTGTTTGGCCTTGGAGTCAATGGCCAGAGTGAGCGACGGAGTCAGGGAAGCCGCGCGGCGTGAAATGGAATAATTCATAGTCAAGCCGTCAAGAGATACCGGGCAAAAGGACGAAATATCAAGGTTAAATTGGATGAACGCCGTTGGTAGCGCAGGCTTCCAGTCTGCTGTATCGCGGATTTCCAATCCGCAAGTTATCCGAGTGTTCCGCAGCATGCCGACTAGAAGTCGGCGATACAGCAGGTTGGAAACCTGCGCTACAGAAGCCGAAATGCGCCCCAGGCTAGTCCGCCAGCCCAGTGATGAGTTTCATCCGCGTGGCGGTGTCGGTGCGGAGATAATCCGGTATTTATGCGGTCGCCGCGGCTTGCCCAATCTGTCCAGACGGGGGGCATTTCCAGGGACTGGCGACACAAAATAACCTTGACAAGCAGAGGCGGGTCTGACAGACTGCTGGCGGCTTAACAAATTTCCCTTTCGAGGTTCTATGAAGACCAGATTGTTATGGCTATCCTTGGTTCTAACGCTCGTGGCGCGGCCAGCCACGATTTTGGCGCAAGTCGATGTGTTGCATAGCTTTTCGGCGCTGGTGCTGGAAACCAACATTCAAGGCTCCTACCCGGTGGCCGGTTTGGTGTTGTCTGGCAACACGTTGTATGGGACGACGCCAACGGGCGGCCTTTCGGAACAGGGCGCGGTTTTTAAAATCAACACGGACGGATCGGGTTATGCCGGTCTCTATAGCTTTATGGGTGGGAGTGACGGAGCTACCCCGGTTGCAAGCTTGATTTTGGTGGATGATACGCTCTTCGGCACGACTGAGGGGGGAGGGATTTCGAATAGTGGCACGATCTTCGCCATCAACACCGACGGCTCGGGCTACACCAATCTGTATAGTTTTTCGGAGCTGGACACCAATTTGGATAACAGCGACGGAGCCAATCCCAGCGCGAGCCTGGTTTTTGCAGGGAATATGGTTTACGGGACAACGCAGGCAGGAGGCACGTACGGAGCGGGAACGGTGTTCGGCCTGACGACCAATGGCTCGTTTTTTACCAATCTGTATAGTTTCACTGGAGGGAATGACGGTGGCTTCCCGCAGGCAGGATTGACATTGTCGAACGGCGTGCTCTATGGAACCGCTTTGAATGGGGGCCTTGATTTTAGGGGGACGATCTTCGCCATCAACACGAACAGCACTGGCTTCACGAATCTTTACAACTTCATGGGCAGAAATGACGGAGGATTCCCGGCAGCGAACTTGGTCTTATCTGACGGCTGGTTGTATGGAACGACGGCCTACGGCGGGTCCAATTTTTTGGGCAACGTGTTTGGACTAAGCATGGATGGATCGGTCTTCACCAATCTTTATGAATTTACCGGAGGCGACGATGGGTCCGGCCCGGCCAGCGGTTTGATTCTGATGGGTGACATGTTGTACGGGACGGCAGCTTACGGGGGCACTTCGAGCAATGGGACGGTGTATGCCGTCAACACCAACGGTTCGGCATTTACGAATTTGCACATTTTTTCGGCGCTGAACACCAATTTCGACAATGGCGACGGTGGGACGCCGGAGGCTGGCTTGGCCTCCTCGGGCAGCGAACTCTTCGGAACGGCTCGCTATGGGGGTCTGAACGATTCTGGGACGGTTTTCGGAGTCAGCACGAATGGCGCGACATTTTCGACGTTGATGTCGTTTAATCCTTCTGTGAATGGTTTCGAATTTGACGCGAACAGCGATGGGGCATCGCCGCAAGGCGGGGTCGTGCTGTCGGGCGACGCGCTTTTCGGAACAGCGAATCAAGGCGGCGCCTGGGGCAACGGCACGATTTTCTCAATGGAAACGAACGGATCGAATTTTGCGACGCTCTATAGTTTTTCAGGTCAAAACGACGGGGGCATGCCGGCGGCAGGGCTGACTTTGTCCGGCAACACGTTGTACGGGGCGGCGGAGTATGGCGGCCTTGGTTTTGGCGCCGGCTATGGCGTCCTATATTCGATTGAAACCAACGGCTCGGACTTCACCGTGATTTATACTTTCTCTTTGTTGGACACCAATTTTGAAAATGGCGATGGCGCGAATCCGGTGGCGAGTTTGCTATTCGCCAACAACGTCCTTTATGGCACAACGACGGCCGGAGGGGGATCGGGTAACGGGACGATCTTCGCGGTGACGACGGAC
>DASYNM010000553.1:0-3377 GCA_036008545.1 Verrucomicrobiia bacterium | reverse complement strand
CGAAATCCGCGCGTTTGACACCCTCGAGCATTTGCGCAGTCAGGCCCAGGACAAGGATAACGTGTTGGAAGGAATGTTCCGGCAACTGCGCGAGGGCAACGCTTGAAACTGCACTCGCCCGCTTTTGAAAAAGCACTTCGCCGCGGCGTCAAGGGAGCGGTTCGGAGTTCGCGCGAATTAAAAAAGGAGTTCCGCAAGGCGAACAAATATCGCAGACGCATTCGCTCGGCGGGATTCATCCGCTTTTGCATTTCGTTCCTTTCCGGTGCGGCCGTTTGGTCTGCGGCGGCCATGACCGGGCATCCCGCCACAGGCCTGTTGGTCATTGGCCTCTGGAGTTTGGCGCTCGTATTTGTCAGCGCGCGAAATCTATTGGTCACCCTTTTCCGGGCCAATGATCTCTGGACGTTATTCTTGCTGCCGGTCTCCGAGGCCACCATTTTCCGTTGGGAGTTGCAACGGTTCTTCCGCGGTTCTCGCTTTGTCCTGAGCGACTTGATCGTGGGATTTGGAGCTCTGGCTTTGTTCCTGGAATTGCCGCCCGGCAAATGGATTTTGGTGCCTGCCATCGCCGCCCTGTCCTGGGCTGTGGTCCTGGCTTTGGCCGCGCTTTGTGCGGCGCGATGGCCAAGATTTCCCTATGAGAGGGTTTACGCGAGTCTCGTGCTATCTGGCTTTGTCATTGTCATGACCGTGCGCCTCGTGGGTCGGCTCCTGATCACTTTTCTCGACTCTGCCGCGCCCGCGCTCAATCTGCTGCTGCCAACGGCATGGGGTCCGTCGCTGTTCCAGTTGTCGTTGCCAAATGGAAATTGGAGAACTATCGTCTTACTCCTTCCCATCGGCTTGGTCCTCTACACAGCACGCAGTTCGTTGGCGCTGTTGCGCGGCAAATACCAATTCCATGAAGTAACCATCGCGGAAGCTCCCGATCTGTTGCCCGGCGGGGATGCTGAGACGGCGTCGCGGGACCCGGAAGGAATCCCATCAGCGCCTGCGCGCGCTGGATTGACGGTCATCGAGGACTTCGTGCAATCGCGACAATTTCTATCCCCGGAGCCGTGGCAACAGAACGGTAGACTGGAGAAATGGCTGTGGCAATGGTTCAGCCCGCGCGAAAAAACGCTGGCGGAATTTGCTTTCCCGAGGGGAATTGCGATCACGCGGCCATGGTGGATAATCCTGCGTAATTTTCTGTGGATGCTGGCGCTTGGGTTCACAGCCCGTTTCGCGGGCCAGCAGGTTGAAAATTGGGTATTTGGAATTGGATTTTTCGTCATCTTTAGCCTTGCTGCGAACCAAATATTAGGCAACGGCGTGGCCTTCCAGTTCCGATTCAATAATGGTGTCAATATTCCCCTGTATGCCGGCTTCCCGGTTGGGTTCAGGGAATTATCGCGGGTATTGTTCAAATGCTCGTTCATCCAAATTCCTCTGCTGATACCCTTAACTACGCTCAGTGGCGGGTTGATTGCTCATCTTGCGGGCGTTGGACTAAGTTTTGGAATTCTTCCAGGCTTGAAAGCGGCGTTTCTTATATCTGCCTGTCGTCCCATGCTCGTCGCCTTGGCCTTCAGTTCCGGCACGAACGATACCGCGGGCTTCCATGTCCGAACATTATCCCTGGTCGTGGTCATCATCGGCTCGGGATTGTGCTTCCTCATTCTCGGCGCCGGGGGACTATTCCTGCCAAATCCATGGATAGCGTGGGTGCTCTGGGTGCTCGCCCTCTTGGACGCTTATATTTTTTTCCGCGTTTATGGCTGGTTTTACCACGCTTACCGGTTTGATTTGATGAAGATTCAAGTTCGGTAACCTCCAGGCCCTGCGAGAATTCGGTCAGCCCGCAAAGGTTAATTCGATCCAGGCTGGCCTTTGTCAATGAAAGCTGCGAGGATAGCGGCTTTATGCACCGTCTGCCCAAAAGAACGAGCCTAGTCGCAGAAACAGCTTCGACCATCAAGCAGTGGATCGCGGATCGGGAACTGAGCGACAGGCTGCCCGGTGAGTTGCGGTTGAAATCCCTCTTAGGCGTGGGCCGCAATACGCTGCGTCTAGCGTTGAAAATGCTTGAAGACGAACATTGGATTTCTTCCCCCGGACAGGGGTGCCAGCGTAGTGTGCAGAAACGTCGGCTGCCCGTGGCTTACACGGCCTCTGAGCGCCGGCTGCCGGTAACGTTTTTGTCTCCTTTCCCGACGGTGGATCGCATCATCCTCTTGGAAATGGAGGATTTACAGATGCATCTCGCGGACCAAGGGCGCGAACTGCGGTTCATCTCCCCCAACATATTCCATCTCCAAAGGCCCGAGCGCCACCTGGCGCGGTTGGTCAAAGAGAATCCCTCGGCTGCATGGTTGCTGCACTTTGTCACCGAGGCCATGCAGCGTTGGTTCGAGCAGGAGGGCGTCCCGGCCTTTCTTTATGGCACTCCGTATCAAGGAGTGAACTTGCCTTACGTGGTCAATGATTGGGAGTCGGCCGCGTTTCACGCCGGCCTGCAATTGGTCCGCAAAGGACACCGAATGATCGCGTTGCTGGGGTTTGCCTCGCCGGTGCCTGGCGTATTGGCGCTGGAACGGGGATTGCGCCGGGCGCTGGCCACCGCCAAACCGGAGGTCCGGTTGCTCCTGTTAAACGACAACAGTTCGCCATCTACTGTGGCGCGGTCCTTGGATATGGCCTTTCGCCTCGAAAAAAGGCCGACTGCCCTGGTCTTTTGCAGTTCGAGCCACCTGTTGACATGCCTTTCGTGGCTGATTTCAAAGGGAATCGCCGTGCCGGCTGATGTGTCCCTGGTATGCGTGCCGAGCGACAGTTGGCTGCAAGAGCTTCATCCGCCGGTCTGCCATTACGAGAACAACCCGCATTACTTCGCCCACCACGTGCGCAAGAGAGTCATGGAATTGGTGGAGACTGGCCGGGTCATTGGGCCGTCCATCCAGATGCGACTGGAATATGTGCCGGGGGCGACCATTGGACCGGCGCCACGTCCACCGAAATAGCCGCCCGCCCCAAACACGGAAACTTGTCTGATGTTAGAACAAGCACCGGCAGGTTGCGGAGGCGCGCGGCTCACTCTATGTTGCTGGCGGAAGGGGTGCGTTGGCCCGGCGATCGGATTAAGCGAAGCCGCGAACGATGCGCACCATGACTTTGTTTATGATTTCAGTGCAAGAGTTGAGATTACGCGGGAGGTTCGCCAAACGAGCAGCTTTCACCTTGATTGAGTTGTTGGTGGTCATCGCCATCATCGCTATTTTGGCCGCTTTGCTGCTCCCGGCCCTGTCCAAGGCCAAGTCACAATCTCAGGGCACCAAATGTTTGAGCAATGGGCATCAGCTTATTTTGGCGTGGACCATGTATGCCGGCGACAA
>DASYNM010000552.1:0-9165 GCA_036008545.1 Verrucomicrobiia bacterium | reverse complement strand
AAAAAGGTGGGTTGC
Organism: Verrucomicrobiia bacterium; assembly: GCA_036008545.1. Lineage (GTDB taxonomy): Bacteria > Verrucomicrobiota > Verrucomicrobiia > Limisphaerales > Palsa-1400 > Palsa-1400. The sequence goes on along the minus strand of DASYNM010000552.1, from coordinate 9,150 downwards.
TTTTCTCGCGGTGTTTGCATCAATCTCAGACCCAATCTTCGAGTCGAATATTCAATACTTTTGCAGAGATTTCTGAAGGGATTGAAGCATTCAGCCCAGCGTTGCGAGGAACGAGCTACGCTGGGTAAGAATCAACAAATTTCACTACCCTGAAGGGGTTGCATCCGCGCGGTAGCAGGACCGGATATTCAACCCTTGCAGGGTAGAAAATATTAATTGACGCGACCCAGGGTAGGCCCTCGAGGCTCGGGCCAACCCTGGGCTGATAGATTCAATCCTTTCAGGATTGGAGGAGGGGCCATCACACAATAGTTTTGACAGGATGGACAGGATTCGGAAATGGCAGAAGGAGAATTCTTATCCTGTAAATCCTGCAGCCCGGACACCGGGGCGCTCTTAATTTGTACTGACCAATGCTGTCCAAATGTCTCATCTCATTGATCTTAGCTTCGGGCCCAATAATTGAATGGATGATTGCCCATACCGGCTTTCAATTGGGCGCAAAAAACGAGGCGAAAAAGCACTGCATTGTTCTATCCGACTCACGCGATCTTGCCGAGATATTGTCTCTCTCCCGGCGCTTTTATCCAAGTGTAAATGCCTCAAATCGCGTTTCTCGTTTGCTCCCGGATACGAGGTCGCTTTTGGCGCAATATTCAGACTAAAAATCGAATGTTGCCCATCCGGCTATCGAGAGAAATCCAGAGTCTAAGCTTTTGACGCGGAAGTCAAGCCTCGCAGAGGAGGAAAGCTTCGGGCTGACGCCGGCATGACCCATAAGGCCGCCACTATCGCCTTGGCTTAGGGTGGAGGAATGACGACAATTGACCCGCATGACCTTGCTGCCTGTCGTTGAGTGGGAATTACGCGTGACGGCGCGCCGGTGCGGCACTTATTGCATCCGCTTGTCCGTCGCCATCGGCTGGCTTGCACTCTCGCCATCGCCCGGAGCTGGGCTGACTTCATGATTCAAGGCCACCGGGTAATTATCATTGTCCCATACGGCAGGCGCCGCTACATCGAAATCCTGAGCCGCTACCTCCGTCGGGATTTGGACGACGGTGTTGATGAAGTGGTCTTCTGGAAGAACACCCGTGATGCGAAGGACTTGGAGTATCTTGAGGCACTGCTGTCGCAGGTCGCGCGCTTCAAGGCGCGCGCGCTGCCGACATGGGCGGAAACACGAACGGATGTCCTCCAACGCGTCGCTCCCTTGTTTGTGGAGTTTGCGGAGCCGGGTGTCGTCTATGTGAAATGTGACGACGACGTCGTGTTCATCGAGCGCGGCGCGATAAGGAGGCTGGTCGAGTTCAAGCTTCGTGAGCCGGGGCGATACGGTGTTGTCTCCGCCAATACGGTGAACAGCGGGCCTTTGGTGCATATCCACCAGCGCCTGGGCGCGATGCGTGTCGGCGAGGTGATCTACAGCTACGGCTACCAGGAAGTGATGCGCTTTCCGAACCCGATTCACGAGGATTTCCTGCGAAATTATCAAGAAAATGCGCTGCACAAATACAAGGTTTTCGACACTTACACCTACTTTTATCGCGAACGGTGGAGCATCAATTGTATTTGCTGGATGGCCTCGGATTTAACCGCCGATGACCGGCAGGCGTTATTGACCATGAGTGATGAGAAGTTCTTGACGGAAAAGTATGAGACCCGCCACCCGGGAAAGCATGCGGTCGTTTGCGGGAGCGCGCTCGTGGTACACTTCGCATTTGGCCCGCAAAGGCCCCACATCAACGAGGCCGAATTTCTGGCGCGGTATGCCGAGATCAGCGAAAGGGAGACCAGCCAGGAAAGGGGCACTTCGCGTGCCGATACGCAGACATGACGGATTGATGAGGCAATAAATCAATCATGCGTCGATAGCGCGCCAGTCTTTAATCTTATACCTCACATCACTTTCACTCCCTTGGTGTAAGAGATGGGTTTGCCAAACTCCTTGGCCGACTTTTTCCCGACGACGCAGCCCCAAGCAGGTTTAGCCGCACCTTCTGACCAGCTCTGGCCGGATCTAACCCAGTAAGTTCCATCATCGAGCAGCCCCGGCTCCTGGTGGGTCGAATAAGGATCTTCGATTAGGAAGCCTGCGAAAGAAGTAGATGAAGTTGAGAACCTGATTGTGCCGGGGCCTTTGCACATGATCGCGTGCCCGCCCTTTGTCGTCCACTCCACGCCTAGCAAAACCGGAACGTCCCCGGTCGCAGACCGCAACTTACCCTTCATGGTATCCCAATCGCTCGTCTGCTCGTGAACAGCGTCCGCACCGCATTTGTTGAGCGCTACAACCACGTTGTCCCATAACGTGCCGCTCGTGGAAAAATCGTGGTTGCCCGCCGCCTTGCGGAACTCATCCTTAAATAGGTCCTCCTTCATCGATGTTCCAACCAGCTTCCTCAGAAAAGTGCAGGCACAGGCCTGGGTGCATGAATATTCTTCCTCCTGCGTGTATATCTTTTGTGTCCAACGGCCGGAAGGGCTTCGCACAAATTCTCCCGGGCGCTCAATGCTAATAGCATCTCGCTGCGCTATGGCCTGATCCAGGCTGGTTGGAGCCGCGATGGCAACTATGGCCGCGATTGAATCCAGCGCGCCACCTGGAATATAGCGGTCGCTTGTTTGATAAGTCTTGCCGTTCGTCGCAAGTTTTTGAGTCCAAGCGCCCCACCTTTGTCGCAAATCACTGGTAGTGCTGTCGTCAACACGAAGCAAATATCGCCTGACTGCTCCATCTAATTTATCAAATTCACCAGTGGTTCGGTATTTCTTCTTTACCACTGAATTCCAAGATTGAAGGGTGAGTGCCATAGGAATCGCGATTTACTGTTTGAGTTCTTGCCCACGACCCACGCGGACTTTTTCCTCGAGAGAGTTTGTCGTTCTCTCCACAGATTTGCAAGCTTTTTCCGAGCGATTTCGTGCAAGTGCGCAAATCTATTTTTAGCAGGGTCGGCGCGGCGCGCCGAAGCGAAATCAAGAAACTAGCGCTGCTTCGAGGCCAGCGCGGCGAAGGGCCGTCTGGCGCGCCGATATGCAGACATGACGGATTGATGGCGTAGTAATTCAAACATGCGGCGCATCGGCCACAAAGGCGAAGTGGATGGAATGGGGCTTATGGAACCATTGCCGTTGCGCTTCCCCATCTTCTCGCTGATGAAACGGTTGATCGTAAGCTGATTCGATTCCTTGCATTCCGTCCACCAGTTTGAAATACGCTGTTGCATAGCTCGCAACTGCCCAGGGTCCTTGCACAACTTTTGGATGAGGCTCTCGGCTTGGGACCAGTAATAAATGGTGGGAATGGGATGTGGTCCGAGCAATCGTTCGTGATAATGCATCCAGGGCCGCACCTCGATGATGGGGATGCAACCCGCCTCCAGTGATTCATAAAAACGCCAGGTTTCCAGCATGGCATTGCCCATGGGACAAGGCGCAAAAGCGGTGTCCTCCAATACGGCGTGATACTCGGAGGCGGGCATTTGCCGGGATGCTTTGGTCGCGCCGTCGTAAGAATGAACGAATTGCGGTTTTATTTGACGAAGCGCCCGCAGCATTTCCGCGCGCGAGGAAGCCGCCTGGTTCCCAAGAAAGGACCAAATGTATTGGCGCGATTCGATCGGCTTGAGCGTGGAACGCCGCGGCGTGCCTTCCGCCCAGCCCAACGGGAAAGTCAATACTTCCGAAACATTCTTAAACCAGCAGGCATGGTGTGTTCTCAGAACAAAATCAAAGCTTCTATAAACGTCATAGCCGCCTGCGAAGTATTCATCACCCACGTGGATCAATCCCTTGCCAGGAACGCTCGAGACTGCGTTCAAAAAAGAACGCGGGATAGTGACATGCAGATTCCTGTTTCCACTGACAACATAAATGGAATCCGCCTCGATAATCTCAAACCGTTCCGCAACGAGTTCACGCCGTATAAGCGGTCGCAGGAGATAACGCAGCCAGTTTGCCTCTTGAGGAACCCCCTTCGCCCACACAAGGTTCACTCCTTTTATCACCGCTTCGGCGTTCACTATGGACGTAATGGTTGCTCAATGTTCTAACGCGCTACCACCATGAAATCGACATCGCTGTCATCGGTTGGGGTGCCCCGTGCATGAGAACTGATCAAATAGGTTACCGCCGGCTGAAACTTGGCTTTCAGCCGTCCAACGGCTTTTCCCAGCACCCCTGATGGAATGGTTTCCACGCGTCCTACAATACCATAATCGAGGCGCAATGGGAAGCTGGAGTTTTGGCACAGTCTAAAGAATCTGATGGTGCAATCGGGGCGGGCTAAATGCCACTATCGCCTTGGCTTGCGCCGGGGAAGGGAGGACAATGCGTCTCGCATGACTTTGCTTCCTGTTGTTGAACGGGAATTGCGTGGGATCAATTTCAGACCAGAAATCGTTCGCGCGAAATTCCGGATTATCGGATGATAGATTGCAGCGTGCCGATTCTCACAACGCGATGCATCGGTACTGGCACTGTGGTCGTGCCGCGTTCCGTCCGCCGTTGCATCATAAGATGCATCATAAGATTGCTCCCTTTTTGCCGGGCCCGAACGAAACCCTCAGCTTCCATGATTCGAACAATTTCCTCGCCGGAAAACACCCCCAGCTTAGGCACACTCCACCTCGATGCGGGTGAACAACGCTGGCTTTTTCTCTCGCGTCCGCACTTCCTCTGGGCTGGCAGTTTCGAAAAAACCTTCCAGCGCCTCTTTGAGGTTGGCCAGAGCCTCGTCAATCGTGTCGCCCTGACTCGCAATATCCAGTTCTGGGCACAGGGAAACATAGCCGTCCTCTTCAGGATTCAGCACTGCGCTAAAGGTCATCGTTTTCATATTGCGAAGCGTAGCAGAGAGGCGGGGAACGGAGCAAGCCCGGCATCGGATGGCGCGAGGACGGGATTCACCAACCGCAAGGCCGCCACTATCGCCTTGGCTTGCGCCGGGGAAGGGAGGACAATGCGTCTCGCATGACTTTGCTTCCTGTTGTTGAACGGGAATTGCGCGTGGCGGCGCGCCGGCGCGGCACTTATTGGAGCCGCTTGACTGCCGCCGTCGGCGGTTGGGCTGTGGCGGCTTGGACTCTGCTCGCGGCCAGCAACGGCAGCACCCAAAACGGCGCGATCGTCTTCCGCATCCTGGCGGCGCTGGTATTTGTTTATGCCGCGCTGGCCGGCATCCTGACCACTTGCGATTGCCTGAGCGAAGAGAAGCGCGAGGGCACCCTCGGCTTGCTCTTCCTGACGGACTTGAGAGGTTACGATGTCGTTTTCGGTAAGCTCGCCTCGACGTCAGTCAAAACCATTCATGGCGTGCTGGCGGTGGCGCCGGTGCTGGCGGTTTCGCTCGTCCTGGGCGCGGTCACGGGGGGCGAAGTCGCGCGCGTGGTGCTGGTGTCGGTCAATCTCTTGTTTTTCTTCCTTAGCGTCGGCCTCTTCGCCTCCTCCGTCTGCCGCTTGGACAATCGTTCGCTCGGATTGGCCGTGATCTTGTCCGTCCTCTGGCTGACGGTGATTCCGGTGGTGGCCCGGCTCGATTTTCTGCACATCGCCAATCCCGATGTTGCCTTCATCTTCAGCCCGGTCTTTGGCTGTTTCTCGGCGCTGGAGAACATGTACAACCGCTTTCCCCACCCTTGGTTCTGGCTCAACTTCCTGTTGACGCAAATCTACGGATGGTCGCTGCTGTTCCTAACTTGCTGGATCGTGCCGCGTTCATGGCAGGATTCCTCGGCGGGCAAGCAGCGGCGGAGCCTGGTCAAAGTCAAATCCGTGCGCGGCACAGGTGAGCGCAAGGAGGTGCTGGCCGTCAACGTGTTCTTATGGCGGGCGGCGCAACCGGGTTTGCAGCGAACGGTGGTCTGGCTCGCTTTGTTGGCCATCGCCCTGATGTGGTTTGCGCTTGACAGCATTTTGCCGGTGGCGCGCTTCGATGTCACCAAGGACATTCTCACTTTGATTCTGGCGGGGGTGGTGGTGAAAGCGTGGCTGGCTTCGGAGGCGTGCAGCACCCTGTCGGCCGACCGGCGCAACGCCGCCATGGAACTCCTCTTGACTACGCCACTGCCGGAAAAGGAGATCATCAAAGGCCAGCGCCTGGCCTTGTGGCGGCAGTTCGCGGAGCCTGCGTCCGCCATTTTCCTGGCCAATATTCTCCTGCTGGGCATGGAAATCTTAAACGCGCCACCAGGGAGCAACCTGACCGACTACCGCAATTTGCTGGTCGGGCTGCACGTCATCACGGGCGCATCGCTGCTTGTTGATTTGCTGGCGCTAAGTTGGACCGGCATGTGGCAGGGCTTGGTTCAGCGCAAGCCCAATCGCGCCGCCGCTCTGGCGCTGGTGCAAATTCTGCTGGTGCCGTACCTGCTTTTCTTCGCGTTCGACGTGATGGGCTCCGGTGGCATTCCGAACGCATTCAGCGTGCTTATTTTCACCAACATTCTCGGTTTCGCTTCGGCATTTTTCTTCGCCCAGAACGCCAATACGCGCCTGGTGCAATGGTTTCGCCGAGTGGTGGCCGAAGGCGTCGCGCCAAGCTTCCGGGCGGCCGCGGCCGAGGAGGAGGCTACTCCCGCACTGGAAGGGGCCGAATGACCATCCTGCCGGTGGTGGAACGGGAACTGCGCGTGGCCTCGCGCCGGCGCGGGACGTATTGGGGCCGGTTTGTGGCGGCCATCGTCGGGGCCGCTTTGGCCGCGTGGGTTTTGCTGGCGGTGGAGGACACGGATCAGAAAATCGGCGCGGAATTATTTGTTGTTGTCAGCACCGTGGTCTTCCTCTACGCCGCCATCACCGGCACGCTGGTGACGTGCGATTGCCTGAGCGAGGAAAAACGGGAAGGGACGCTGGGCCTGCTTTTTCTGACGGATCTCAAAGGGCACGACGTGGTGCTGGGCAAACTGGCTGCGACGTCCGTCAACGCCTTTTACGGAATGCTGGCGGTGGTGCCGATGCTGGCCATCCCATTCGTGCTGGGCGGCGTGAGCCACGACGAAATGTTACGGGTGGTGCTGGTGTCAATCAATCTTTTGCTCTTTTCCCTCAGCGTCGGGCTGTTCGTGTCTTCCCTTTGTCGGAGGGACAACTGGTCGCTCGGGTTGTCGATACTGATCGGTCTGGCTTTGTTGGTGGGAGGGCCGGCTGCGACGCAAATCCGGGGCTTTCCCAACCAGCACATGGCGATGCTCTCCAGTCCGGCCTACGGCTGCGTGCTGGCGTTGGATTTCAATTTCACCAAAGACATGCGCGGTGATTTTTGGGTCAACGCCGCCTTTACGCAATTGTATGCGTGGGTTTTTTTCGGGCTGGCCTGCCGCATCGTGCCGTGGTCGTGGCAGGAGGGGACGGTTGGGAGAAGGATGCCTTGGCGCCGGTCCACTGCTGCGCCCGTGGGCTTCGGAAGGCGGAGGGCGTTGCTGGAGGTCAATCCGTTCTTGTGGCGCACGGCCCGGCTTGGCCGCAAGCGGTTGCTTGTATGGTTGATGCTGGGTGTTTTGACTCTGCTCTGGTCGCGCTACGCGCGCTGGTTCTCCTTAAGCCTTTGGGACCCTGGCATGGATTTCCTTTTGCTGGTGCCGGCCGGGCTGATCCTGAAGTGCTGGCTGGCGGCGGAAGCCAGCCGGACGATTTCGGAGGACCGGCGCAGCGGCGGATTGGAGTTGCTCTTGAGCACGCCGTTGCACGAAAAGCAAATCGTGCGCGGACAACTGCTGGCGTTGTGGCGGCAATTTGGGCCGCCGACGGCTGCGGTGCTGCTGGCCAACTTGATCTTCCTGATCGTGGAGATGCGGCGGTGGGACGGTCAGGATCGTGAAGTTTACATGGGGCTGCATCTATTCCTGGGCGGCTTTTTGGTGGCGGACATGATTGCGCTGAGTTGGGTTGGCATGTGGTTGGGATTGATCAACCGCAAACCCAATCGCGCCGCGCTGCTGTCCTTGACCCGCATCCTGGTGCTGCCCGGCGTCATGTTCATCGTGGCTATGGTCTTGTGGGGCTTGTCTTCAAAGGCCGAAGATCCAGCCGGCGCCAGCTTCACCTTCTGGCTGTTGTTCGGGCTGGCCGCCGACCTGTACTTTGCTTTGGGCGCCCGGTTCAAATTGCGCGCCGAGTTCAGGACCATCGCGTCCGAGGGCGTGGCACGAAAGCGGACGGAGGAACCCGTTCAAAAATCCGCCCCGGTGCTGGCGGAGGCGCAATGAGCTTTTTGTTCATCGCGCAGCGGGAATTGCGCGTCGCGGCTCGGCGCAAGAGCACTTACTACGTGCGCGGCGCGACGACGTTGCTGGGCCTGGTGATCGGGTGCTTTTATTTGCTGTTGTTTGGCCTGGCGGGTTCGGGCCCTACCGGGCTGGGCAATTACATGTTCACCATCCTCTCCTGGTACTGCTTGCTGACAACATTGCTGGCCGGCATTTTTCTGGCCTCTGATTGCCTGAGCGAGGAACGGCGGGAAGGGACGCTCGGTCTTTTGTTTTTGACAGATTTGAAAGGCTACGAGGTTGTGCTGGGCAAGTTCGTAGCCGTGTCGCTCAACGCCTTTTACGGCTTGCTGGCGGTTTTTCCCGTGCTCGCGCTGTGCCTGTTGACGGGTGGGGTCTCGGGCGCTGAATTTTGGCGGACCTGCCTGGCGCTGCTCAACTTTTTATTTTTCTCGGTGACGGCGGCGATGCTGGTCTCATCCTTCTGCCAATCCGCCTACCACGCCATGATCGGCTCCCTTATTTTGCTGGTGACCTGGCTGGTGGGGGCGGGCTTTGCCTCGGCCGCGGGCTGGTATTTCATGAGCAACATCAGCCCGTTTTGGCCGTTCCATTTGGCGTCGGATTCGGACTATTTTCACGCGGCGCGCGAGTATTGGCAGTCGCTGGCCATCTCGCACCTGACGGGATGGTTTTTCCTGAGCTGGGCCGGCTGGCGGCTCAGAACGTTTGTTGACAAGGGGCCAAGCAAGCGCGTCTGGCCTCGCATTTTCACCCGGGATTTCCTCGGCTCAAGCTCCGCGCGCCGTCGCAAGTTGATGGAGTTAAACCCGGTGCTGTGGCTGCTGGACGATTCGAGGCGTTTGCGTTGGGTGGTGTGGGTGCTGGCGCTGGCGGCGGTGGGTGTGCTGGTCTACATGGTAGCGTCCGGGCCGGCCACCGT
>DASYNM010000551.1:0-18511 GCA_036008545.1 Verrucomicrobiia bacterium | reverse complement strand
ATGGACCAACGCCCCTGTCGGCAGCAATATTCTGACCGCGGTGGCCACCGATAACAACGGCACAAAGGTGGTTTCCGGGCCTGTCGATATCAACGTGACGACCAACGTTTACCACCACCATCACGGGTGGTGAGGGGCGTTGGGCGCGTTTCACTTTTTGGTAATTTCCACTGAGACCGTCGAAGTCGTCCCCCACGGCACCCAGTGCGCGCATGGTTTGAAGAACGGCCAGAATTCGATGAACGAACCTCCTCACCCCGACCCTCTCCTCCACAAGTATGTGGAAGAGAGGGAGCAGGCCCGAAGTCGTCAAAGAGGCGAAATGCGACCAGCGTATCTTCCCCGCGTCAGTGAGAACAATTTACAAGCCGGGCTTCCGTTGCAAGATCCGGACGCGCGAATCGGTGTCGAATGTTTTGGTTACCGCCTCCGGACCCCAGACATATTCCGTTCGATCCGGCAGGAGCCAAACCATCCCCGACACATCGTAGTATTTGTCCCAAAAACTTTTGTACCAGCGAGTGATGGCCAGATTTGAATCTTTGCCGATCAGCCACGACGTATCCACATAGATGACGAGCAGGAACGCCGGTTTGGCCGCTTCAATCTGGCTCATCGTTTCCTTTTGCATGTCCAAGGCGTAGCGGTGCGGTTGCATCAAATCGGAAATGTAAGTGTAACCACTGGCCGAGTGACGGTGCGCGAGGAAGAAAATTTCCGGCTCCGAGCCCATGATGGCTATCGTGTCGGTCGCGCCGGAGTGTTGCTGAATGTAGCTCGCAATGGTGGGCGCCTCAGTGAAGGCGTTGCCGCCGTAGAGAGCGCGGCTGGCCGCCTCGGGTGTCTGTTCAAACCAGAGCGCGCGATTGGCAAAAATGAAGACGGCGCAAGCCGCCGCAAACACGACGGCGGGCTTGGGCTCGCCCATGGCCTGCGCCGCGCGCCGCGCCGCAATGGCGATCAACAGACTGACGGCCGGCAGCAACATAATGAAAGAGTGCTGGGAAAAATAGAAGCCCACCATGAACGCGATCAGCGAAAACACCAGCAGACGAATGATAACGAACCTGGCTTGGCTCCTCGACTTGTCGCGCGCGAGCAACACCAGCCCCGCCACCGCGATGGCCCCGGCCCACCGCACCGCGCCTGCATTTACGTCGAAATCAACCAGACCCCTCAGCATCTCCCGCCAGCCGCGAGCTCCAGCGTGGACGCACGCGTAGAGCACCGTCCAAAACCAGAACCGGTCGAACGCCCCCGCCCAAGCCATCAACAGGCACGTCAATAAGAACGGCAGCGCCAGACCCGCGCAGAAAATGGCGACGCGCCAACACCACCCGCGCCGTTCCAGCGAAGGCGACGACCGGAAATCGTGCAGCAAAATCGCGAGGCCACACAGACCAAAGAATATGCCCGGTTGCTTGCACAGATAGGCCAAGCCGAAGGCCAGGCCACTCCCTGCGAAAGCCCAAGAGCACCCGGACGCTCGCGCTTTCAACAGCAGCAGCAAACCGCCCAGAGCCGCCAGAACCACCAAATGGGTGGCGTGCGCTTCCAGGCCCAATACACCCTTGCTCATCGAGAGCAAAGCATAGGAAATGCAGGCCACCACCGCGTGCGGCACGTCCAGCAACCGGCGGGCGACTAAAAACAGCAGAGCCAGCGTGCCAAGATTTACGAGGAGAAAGCCGAGATGAATTCCGGCTGGCGTCTGTCCAAATACAGCCATGATGGCCGCGTAACAGGCGTAAGTTCCGGGCAAATTTATGTCATAAGCCAGCTTGTAGGGCGGGATTCCTTCCAGGAGCAGTTGACCGGCGTAAGCGCTTTCCCCTTCTTCACGTTCCAGGGGAAGCTGCAGCAAGCGCACCCGCACTATGATGACCAGGAGTACTACTACCACCAGCGCGACCACCGCCCAGCGGCGGGTCCAGGCAACAGACGGACGGATGTCGGAGACTTCGGAATCTTGCAACGACTCTATCTACTCCATCCCGGGTTGGAAGTAAAGCGACGAACGGGATTTAGGCGGAGGCATTGCGCTACGCGGTCTTGATCGCGGCCAGTTTCATCGGCTTTCATTTGAGAACTCAAGGCTTCAGTAGAGGGCGACAAAGGCCAGGATACAGTCAATCATAGATGCGCAATGATGTTGTCGCCGAATTCGGAGCATTTGATTTCAGTCGCGCCGGGCATCAAACGGGCGAAGTCGTAGGTGACTTTTTTCGACGCGATGGCGCCGTTGAGGCCCTTGAGAATCAAATCGGCCGCTTCCACCCAGCCCAGATGCCGGAACATCATCTCGCCGCTCAAAACGACGCTGCCCGGGTTGACGCGGTCCTGGTTGGCATACTTGGGCGCCGTTCCGTGCGTGGCCTCGAAGATGGCGTGGCCAGTGATGTAGTTGATGTTGCCGCCGGGCGCGATGCCAATGCCGCCGACTTGCGCGGCCAGGGCGTCGCTCAAATAATCGCCGTTGAGGTTGAGCGTGGCGATGACGTCGAAGTCTTCCGGACGCGTGAGCACTTGCTGCAACGCTATGTCGGCGATGGCATCCTTGATGACGAGGCCGGCGCCGGGTTTGCCTTCGGGAATTTTGCACCACGGGCCGCCGTCGATCTCGACCGCGCCAAAAAACTCCCTGGCCACCTGGTAGCCCCAATCGCGGAATGCGCCCTCCGTAAATTTCATGATGTTGCCCTTATGCACCAGGGTCACGCTCTTGCGCTTGAACTTGATGGCGTAACTGATCGCGCTGTGAATCAGCCGCACCGAACCGCTGTAACTGACAGGCTTGATGCCCACGCCCACGCGCACGTCGCAGGGAAAATTCTTCGCGCCGACGGCGGCCCAGAATTGCTCCGCTTTTTCCACCGTGCCGAAACGGATTTTGGCGAAGGACTTGGGGAATTCGCGCGCGAGAAAATCGAGGGTCTTTTGCGCTTCGGGCGTACCCGCCGCGTATTCGATGCCGGCGTAAATATCCTCGGTGTTCTCGCGGAAGATGACCATATCGACCTTCTCCGGATGTTTGACAGGCGAAGGCACACCTTGGAAATACTGCACCGGGCGCAGGCAGACGAAGAGATCGAGTTGCTGGCGCAATTCGACGTTGAGGGAGCGGATGCCCCCGCCGATGGGCGTGGTCAACGGGCCTTTGATGCCGACGAGAAATTCCTTGAAGGCCTCGACGGTTTCGTCCGGCAGCCAGGAGTTGAATTTTTTGAAAGCCGCCTCGCCCGCAAAAACCTCGAACCACGAAACCTTGCGTTTGCCGCCGTAGGCCTTCGCGATGGCGGCGTCGAACACGCGCTGGCTGGCCGCCCAAATATCCGGGCCGGTGCCATCGCCGCGAATGAAAGGGATGATGGCGTTGTCGGGCACCACGAGTTTGCCCTGGGCGGTGGTGATTTTGCCGCCCGCCGGAGGAGTGATATTTTTGTAAGCCATGTTGGTTAAAATTGCGGATTCAGTGATAATGATTGCGCCTTGGAAAGCAAGCAGAGTTTTGCGCGTCATTCAGATTGAAACACTGGCCGTCCCTCAGGTGTGTTGGCGATTTGCCTGACCCTGGAAAAAAATGAGGCTCACGGACAGATGGACACAGCGACTTCGGGTCGTGGTAACGCCTCCGTACGATAGCCTGCTTTGATGGACGCTCCCGCCTGCCTCAAAGTCAGCCCTGCCACATGGAACTCGCCCAAGAAAGGCATGGAGATATTTCCAGCGGGATCAATCACCAGTCGCAATTCAGGAGTTTGGGGAGTGGTCACCGTAATCACCAGGCAGTCACCAGGGCGGAGCAAACGTTCTTGGATGCCCGCGCGGGGTTGCTGCGACGCGCAACCAAACGTCAACAACAAAAGAACCATCGTCGAAACGATGCTGCATAAGGATGGTTTGGGCCGTCTCATCTGCCGAGCCCTTGGGCATTATGCCGCAAATTTCCGCGCTCGGGGAAAACGTCCACGCACCGCGTCGTTCACCCAAATGTCCTCATCCAACTCTTCCCAGCGCAGGGCCAAGCCCCCTAAACGAAGAGTGACCTTTTCCAGAAGTTTCTGCGGTGCTTTGGCCAGCAACGGATATTTGGCGGCTGGAAATCTAGCATATTTCCCGTCGGCAAGTTTGAGCCGGACTTGCCGGGCTTCGATCCAGCAGCCGAGGGCTCTGGTTTCTGTCATGGTGTCAGCGGCCATGCCATTCATTATAGCATTTGATCAGATTCGCGCAATGCTCCAGCACCAGCTTTTTTATTTTGCGAAGTTCAGCTTCGCGGAAGCCGTAATTGACCGCAAGTGAGACCGGTTGGAGCCAGTATTTAGCTTCCAAATCGTCACGCGCCACGTGGATATGCGGCGGCTCATCGCCTTCGCCGCTGTAAAAATGAAACCGATAAGGGCCGATCCTCAGCACCGTTGGCATGGCGGAATTCTTGCTCGACCGATCGAAGTTGGCAATGCAGAACCATACCGTTCGTTGTTCCTCGACTTGCCGCGCCCGGCCAGAATTGGATTTCCTTCTAGCACGGAGGCAGTTATATCTTTCGGCACCTTGCAATGACGACGTCTTAAGACCCAATGGATGGAAAAATCAAAATCGCTTTGATCGGCGCCGGCATGTTCGGAGGCGATGTCCATTTGCGCGCTTACGCGGATTTGCAGCGCTCGGGCCTGGCCCCACAATTGGGCCGCCTCGGCCTGGACCATTGGGGACGCGACTTGGCCCCGATTTCCTTCGAGTTGGCGGCGGTGGCGACCCAATCGAAATACTCCGCCAAGCGCGCGTGCGACGACTTCCAGCAATGGACCGGCCATCGGCCCAGGACTTATTGCGGCGCGGAGCCGTGGCTGGATGTTTTGCGCGACGTGCCGGATGTGGATGTCATGGCAGTGGCGACGCCGGACCACCTGCATACGCCGGTCATTCTGGCGGCGTTGGGGCACGGGTCGCACATTCTCACGGAAAAGCCGATGTGCCTTGCCATCCACGAAGCAGACCAGATCGTAGAATTGGCGCAGGCGAAAAACCTGATCGTCTCCGTCGATATGCACAAACGCTACGACCCGGACCATTTACGAATTCGCAATGAAATCAAGATCCGGATCGGCGACCCTTTGTATGGCGTGGCCTATTTGGAGGAACCTCTGGAGGTTTCCACCCGCACGTTCAAGTGGGCCGCGCAAAGCGATCCGTTTAGCTACGTCGGCCCGCATTGGGTCGATTTGATCTGGCATTATTACCACAGCAAACCGGTTTCGCTGACGGCCGTCGGCCAGAAAAAAAGGCTGGCCAGGGAAGGCATCCAGGCTTACGACGCGGTGCAGGTGCGGGTCGATTATGCCAATGGCATGAGCATTCACTTTCACAACAATTGGATCACGCCGCCGGACTTCGAAGGGCCGGTCAATCAAGGGCATGAGATTGTCGGCACGGACGGCAAGGTGGAGAGCGATCAGCAATATCGCGGCCTGCGTTTTTGGAACAAGGGCGGAGGCAGCCGCACTGTCAATACGCATTTCACGCGCGCGGTGGCCCGCCCCGGCGGCGGCACCACGTATGTCGGCTACGGGGTGGATAGCTTGACGGCGGGCCTGGCCGCGATTTGCCGGCACAAATTCTTCGGTGCCAGCCGGGCTGATTTGGCGGCGCTCTATCCGACGGCCGAGGACGCGCGTGTGACCGTGGCCATCGTCCACGCGGCGGCGCTGGTGCGCGACCTCAATTTCCAATACACGCAAGAGGGCCGCGGCGCGCCCGTGACCGCGCGCTTTGGCGCCGATGGCATCACCATCATCGACCCCAACCGCGCAAGCGAAGGAGTGGAAAAAGTTTTCGAGTGCATTTACGAGAAGGCAATCTAGCATGGGCCAGGAATTCGACATCACCCCGAAAAAAGTCCCGCGCGTCGAGACAAAGTACCGGCGCATCGCCACGCCGCTGCCCCACCCGGACTCCGTGCCGGTGCTGGAGACGCTGCGGCGGTGCGAACCCATCTCGATGCGCGGCCAGCCGCCTCTGGTGTGGGATCGGGCGGAGGACATATTTGTATTTGACGCTTATGGCAATCGCTGGCTGGACTGGACTTCGGGCGTGCTGGTGGCCAACGCCGGCCACGCCGCGCCGGAAATCCGCCAGGCGATCATTGACCAGGTCAACCGCCCGTTGCTCCACAATTACGTCTTTCCCAGCGCAGAGCGGGCGCGCCTCGCGGAATATCTGTTGCGCCTGGCGCCGGCAGGACTCGATAAAGTATTCTTTTTGACAACAGGTTCCGAGGCCGTCGAATGCGCCCTCAAGCTGGCGCGCGCGCATGGGCTTCAGATCGGCGGGCCGCGCAAGATCGGCCTCGTCGGCGCCGAACGCGGTTTTCATGGCCGCACGCTCGGCGCGCAACAGGCCGGCGGCATGCCGAGCCAGAAAAAATGGATCGTCAACGAAGACCCAGCTATCGTGCAGGCGCCGTTCCCGGACGGTTACTGGACGGAGAACACGAGCTTCGATTTGTTTCTGGCGACGCTCGAGAAAAAAGGGCTGACGCCGGACACGGTGGCGGGGGTTATCTTCGAGACTTACCAGGGCGCCGGGCCGGATTTCGCTCCCAAGGAATACATCGAGGAGCTGGCCCAATGGTGCAAAACAAACGGCGTTGTTTTCATTCTTGACGAAGTCCAGTCCGGCTTCGGGCGCACTGGGAAATTCTGGGCCTTCGAGCATTACGGCGTGACGCCCGATGTGATTTGCTGCGGCAAGGGCATCAGCAGTTCCCTGCCGCTTTCGGCGGTGATCGGGCGGGCCGAGATCATGGATCAGTTTCCGCCGGGCTCAATGACCAGCACGCATTGCGGCAATCCGGTCTGCGCGGCAGCGGCGCTGGCTAACCTGAAAAAGATTGTTGACGAAGACCTGACCGGCAACGCGGCCCGCCTTGGGGTCATTCTCGAAAGCGGTTTGGCCAGCTTGCAAAAAAGGCACACCGCTGCAATCGGACATTATACTGCCCGCGGTTTGGTCGGCGGCCTGCAAATGGTTCGTCCCGGAAAAAAAGAGCCGGACGCTGACCTGGCGCACGACATTATTGAGCGTTGCTTCCACAAAGGACTGTTGCTGTTCGCGCCGGTGGGCGCGTGGGGACAGACCGTCAAGATCGCTCCGCCGCTGACCATCACCGAGGAGCCATTGCGCGAGGGACTGGCGGTGCTGGGCGAGGCGCTGGGCGAAGCCTGCGCGGCCAGAAAGGATCGGCCCTGATGAACGCGCATCACGCCCTGTGCGAGATTGGTGTTGCGGCCGTCTGCGTCCTCCTCGCGGCCGTGACGGCCGGCGTGGCGCCAGTTAAAGGCCCGCCTGGCGAATGGATCGTGTTGATGCATGGATTGGGGCGAACTACCTGGAGCATGAACCGCATTCTATGGGGACTCGAAGCGGCACGTTACAACGTTGTCGTTCTTTCCTATCCGACGCGGCGCCACGGAGTGGAGGGGCTGAGCGAAAGGTATCTCCATAGGGTCCTCATGGCTAAGGTGCCGGTCTCGGCGGCGAAAGTTCATTTTGTCACGCATTCGCTGGGCGGGATAGTCTTGCGACGATACCTGGCTCATCACTCGATCCCCAACCTCGGTCGCGTGGTCATGCTGGCCCCGCCCAATCACGGCAGCAAGCTGGTGGATTCGCTCCGACGCAACGCCATTGGCCGGTGGGTTTTAGGGCGCGCCGGGCGCGAACTTGGCACCACCTCAAATGATCAACCTCAGCGTCTTGGGCCGGTGGATTTCTCACTAGGTGTCATTGCGGGCGATGCGTCGCTCAATCCGATTTTTTCACGCATCCTGAATGCCCCCAACGACGGCAAGGTGACTGTGGAAAGCGCCCGGATTGACGGCATGACCGATTTTACGGTGGTGCGCTACAGCCACACTTGGATGATGTGGCGCGGCGAAACATTGCGCCTCATCCTGAACTTTATCCGGGATGGAAATTTCGGGAAGAAAGCCGAGTGAGCACGATGTCACAATTCATCCGCAGGCTTTTAATACTGTTGACTCTTGCCTTCAGCACAGCCAATAGCGGCGCGGCCGTCAAACCAAACATCGTCATCATCTTCACCGATGATCAGGGCTATGCCGATGTGGGCAAATTCGGCGCGGAAGGTTTTGCGACGCCGAACCTCGATCGCATGGCGGACGAAGGGGCGATTTTCCGAAATTTTCACGTCGCGCAACCGGTTTGTTCCGCCTCGCGCGCGGCGCTGTTGACGGGTTGTTATCCGAATCGGATTGGCATTCATGGCGCGCTGTCGCGTCACTCGCAATATGGCATCGGCGATAACGAGATGACCTTGGCCCAACTGCTCAAGAAGCAAGGCTACGCCACTGGGATGTTTGGCAAGTGGCACTTGGGCGACGCGCCGCGATTCATGCCGTTGCGCCATGGCTTCGACGAATTTTTTGGGCTACCCGTCTCCAACGACTTCTGGCCGGGGCATCCGGACTTGATCGCCAATCTGCCGCCCGACCAAGTCGCCCGCGTGCGCAGTTACCCGGACCTGACTATTTATGACGGCGAACAAATCTTCCGCGAGGAAATGACCACGTATGATCTGAATCATTTGACGACGTGGTACACGGAACGGGCGGTAAACTTTATTGACAAGAACAAGGGGCACCCGTTTTTCCTCTACGTGGCGCACAGCATGCCGCACGTGCCGTTGGGCGTGAGCGAGAAATACCGCGGCAAGACCAAGCGCGGTCTTTACGGCGACGTGATCGAGGAAATCGATTGGTCGGTTGGACAAATACTTGAGGCGATCAAACGCAACGGGCTGGATCAGAACACCTGGGTCATCTTCACTTCCGACAACGGGCCGTGGCTCTGCTACGGCACCGACGCCGGCTCGGCCAAACCGTTGCGCGAGGGCAAGGCCACCAATTGGGAAGGCGGCACGCGCGAGGCGTGCATCATGCGCTGGCCGGGGCACATCCCCGCCGGCTCCGATTCCTGGGACATGCTGATGACCATTGATTTATTTCCGACCATCGCCAAGCTCGTCGGCGCCCCGTTACCCAGGCACAAGATCGACGGCCTCGATGTCTGGCCGATTATTTCCCGCCAACCCGGCGCGAAAAATCCGCACGACGCCTACTGGTTTTATTACGAGGTCAACCAACTTCAGGCCGTGACCACCAGCGACGGTCGATGGAAACTGCAATTGCCGCACACCTACTCAACCCTGGCCGGCAAACCTGGTGGAACGAACGGGGTGCCGGTGCCGTACTCGTCTCGCAAAATTGAACACGAGGAACTTTACGATCTCGTGCACGACATCAGTGAGACGACGGACGTCTCCGCGCAACATCCTGAGATGGTCCGGCAACTCGAAGCCGAAGCCGAAAAAGCGCGCGCCGATCTAGGCGACGCCCTGACCAAAAATCCCGGCCCCGGCCGCCGCTATCCGGGCCTCTTGAACGAAGCCAAGCCTTAATTCTTGACTCGCCAACGGTTGGAGACCATGTGGAACCATCTGAAACTTTCCTGGAAATCAACGACTTGCGTGGCTTGCCCGCTTCTCTCTCACCAGCTCCCGCCGCCTCTTCCGCATCGACGGTGATTATTTTTCCGTCGCCTGGAGCATCGAATACTCCTCAGGTCAATGATCAAGAGGTTAGCTCGTTTCAATCAACCCAGCACAGATTCTGCTCAAAAGCCGGGCCGGTCGGAGCACGTTTCGAAGAGTAGAACGAGATTTCCGGGCACAGTCACGTTACGATCAAGCCTAATTTGGGGTTATGCACTGTCGGTTGCCATGCTACCAGTTGCATCTCGCTTGGCCTCTGGCTTCCACAAGGAAAAGCTGGCGCTGATTCCTTCGAGCAAGCACTCTTTTGCGTCGCAAAGGCGGCCCCCAAGGGCGTCGTTGCCATGAGTCAATCGGAATGAAATCAAGCGCCCCACCCCAAAGCCGGGATCCACATGAAGGGCACGCCCGTTCGTCGCGGCGGCGTTACACGGCATTCGTCCACGACTACAGAGGGGGTCACCTGGACGAGGACGATAACTCACCAGGCAAACCCGCTCAAGCCGCAAGCGAGAAGAAGGACGGCGACGCCGACAAAAAAGCGCGCCGGCGGAAATACGTTCGCGAATACGGACATTGGCTGTGGCCGCATCGCTACGCGGTCGGCGCTCTATTTGCTCTGGCTTTGGTGGTGGCCGGCCTCGAACTGATCGAGCCGCTGTTTATGCGCTACATCGTTGACCACATCCTCCTGAAGACGGGTATGACAGCAGCAGAACGGCTGCATCACCTGGATTTTGCGGGCGGCTTGTTTGTGGGGGTAGTCGTGGTTTCGCGGTTGATCGGCGCCGTCAAGGACTATCGACAACGGCTCGTCAATGTCAATGTCATGCTCACTTTGCGGCGCTCGTTGTTTGACCGGCTGCTCCATCTGCCGCTGCCAAAACTGTGGGACATGAAGACGGGTGGCATTCTTTCGCGCCTGACCGGAGATGTGGAAACGACCACTGGTCTGCTGCAATTGGCCTTTATGTCGCCGGCCACCTCGGTCATCAGACTGTTGGTCGCCATCGGCCTGTTGCTCGCGCTCAACTGGAGACTGGCTTTGACGGCGTTGGCGATCATCCCGGGCGTCATGCTCATGAGTTTTGCCTTTTCAACGCGCATCCGGCCGATTTACCGCTCGGTCCGCAAAGACGTTGAACACATCGATGGACGCGTGGGGGAAACTATTTCCGGCATTCGCGTCGTGAGGGCCTTTGGGCGCGAAGTCCGTGAACTGCTGGGCTACCTCGTGGGGCGGCACACTGTTCTGCGCAAGGAGATGTTCGCCCAACGCCGGGAAATGATTCTCTGGACGTCGTGGGGATTGCTGCTGGGCGCGGTGAATGTCGTCATCGTTTGGTATGGCGGTTACCTGAACATTTCTGGCGGCGCGTCCATCGGCGATATCATGGCATTCCAGTGGTACACGTTTCTGCTGCTCAATCCAGTCTGGAACATCGTCAATTCATTCTCTGAACTCCAACGCTCACTCGCCGCGATGGAGCGGGTCTTCGAAGTTCTAGCGATGGAGAAGGACAAACCGGACAAACCGGACGCGATACCAGCTCCGGGCACTGTGCGCGAAATCCAGTTCGACGGTGTTGAGTTTGAATACCGGGAAGGTCAGCCGGTGGTGCGCGATTTCAACGTGACTGTTCCGGGCGATTCGGTGGTCGCGCTGGTAGGGAGAAGCGGCGCCGGCAAAACCACTGTGACCGATCTCGTGGCGCGATTTCATGACCCGACGCGGGGACGCATTTTATTGAACGGCATTGATGTTCGCGACTTTCGCCTCGCGACGTATCGCGATCTGCTGGCCATCGTGCAACAGGACGTTTTCTTGTTCGATGGATCAGTGCGGGAGAACATCGCATACGGACGCCATGACGTAACGGATGCCCAAGTAGAAGATGCGGCCCGACGCGCCAATGCGCATGAGTTTATCGTCAAACTACCAGATCAATACGGGACATTTATCGGTGAACGCGGCGTGAAACTCTCCGGCGGCCAGCAACAAAGACTGGCCATTGCGCGGGCCATCCTGAAATCACCGCAGATTCTCATCCTCGATGAAGCCACAAGCAACCTCGATACCGAGAGCGAACAGCTCATTCAAGCGTCGATGGCGACGTTGCTGGCCGGACGCACGACGTTTGTCATTGCACATCGGCTTTCCACGGTTCGCCGTGCGGACTTGATTCTGTTGATGGAGGATGGCCGGATTATTGAACGCGGCACCCATGAAGAGTTAATGCGGCTGGAAGGCCAATACGAAGCCATGGTTCGTCGCCAAATGGAATCGCACAGCGAATTCGCTGAGCCACCGCAGCCTGTTACGCCAAAGCTTTGACGCCGTGTGGTTGTAGGTTCGTCCCATTGACTTGCTGCCGTCTGTCATTCGGCTCGGCCTTGTGGGGCTCGGCTAGCGAAAAGAGCGTGCCACCACGATTGATGGCAACTCCTTCAGCCACTCCCATACGGGAGCGGTGCCGTTGGCAACTGAAGGAAAGGCAGCCTTGTTTGCGGCATATTCCACTCGCCACCTACCCTAGCGCAAGCATGCGATAATTATCAGGTTCACCTTCGATTAGTTACTGTGACGCCGCTTTAAAGGCCAATTTTCCCATTTCGTGCTTTCCAAATGGGTGGGTCTGTAAAACAATTTCGCCACTGAATGAAGTCTTATCCTATCGCAGTCATTGCCGGCGACGGCACGGGGCCGGAAGTTGTGCGCGAGGCCATCAAGGTGCTCGACGCGGCCGGCCAGAAATTCAATCTGAAGCTGGATTACACGCACTACGACCTAGGCGGCGCGCGCTACCTTCGCACCAAGGAAGCCTTGCCCGAAAGCGCCGTAGAGGAGTTGCGGCGGTTTCCAGCCATTCTCCTGGGTGCGATCGGGCATCCGGACGTTAAACCGGGCATTTTGGAGAAGGGTATCCTTCTACGGTTGCGCTTCGAGTTGGAGCAATATATCAACCTGCGCCCAGTCAAACTTTACGACCAACGTTTCTGCCCGCTCAAAGACAAGCAGCCGGAGGACATCGATTTTGTGGTGGTGCGGGAAAATAACGAAGGACTTTACACTGGGTCCGGCGGATTTGTTTTCAAGGGCACGCCGAACGAGATCGCCATTCAGGAGAGCGTCAACACGCGCCGAGGCGTGGAGCGCTGCCTGCGCTTCGCCTTTGAATTGGCGCGCAAACGACGCGGCGGCCAGCCTTGGCGGAATCTAAAGCCCGAAGACCTCGCCGCCGGGCAGAAGTCGCAATTGACCCTGTGTGGCAAAACCAACGTCCTCACCTTCGCCTTTGATTTGTGGGAGCGCGCGTTCCATGAAGTCGGGAAGAAAGATTTCGCCGATGTCAAACGCGACTACGCGCACGTCGATGCGACCACGATGTGGTTTGTCAAGAATCCGGAATGGTTCGATGTCATCGTGACGGACAATATGTTCGGGGACATCATCACCGATTTGGGCGCGATGATTCAAGGGGGCATGGGCATCGCGGCGGGCGGCAACATCAATCCCCAAGGCGCGAGCATGTTCGAGCCGATCGGCGGCAGCGCGCCCAAATACACCGGCCAAGGCGTGATCAACCCGCTGGCGGCGATTTGCGCGGGACAGATGATGCTCGATTTCCTGGGCGAGCATAAAGCGGCGCAGGCGATTGAGTCGGCGGTGATCAAAGTCACGCGCGAAAAGATCAAGAGCATGGCCGCCGGCAAGATGGGATACACGACCGCACAGGTGGGGGATTTGGTGGCGCAGGCGTTGTAGGGGTAAGGCGATGATGACGAGATTTCAATTCATTGCAGCGCGCTCTCGGTCTCCTAATCTTAATCTTAATCGTAATCCTAATCTCTTCTTCGAAGGAGGAATCGGAGGATTAAGATTAGGATTAGGATTAAGATTAAGAGGGGCCAAGAAGAGCACCATTCTCGTCGATGAGTGAACAACCTCTCTTTCGGCTAGGCATCCTTGGGTCGGGCAAAGGCTCCAATGCCGCCGCCATTGCCGACGCTTGTGCGGCGGGAAGCATCCCGGCCTGCGTCGCGCTTGTCCTAAGCGACGTGGAAAATGCGGGCGTTCTGGCCCTGGCGCGCGAACGCGGATTGCCGGCGCGCTTCATCGCTCCGGGACAATTCCGCACCAAGTTGGACGAAGCAGCCGAGGCGGCGTTTTTGGAGGCGTTGCGCGAAGCGAAGGTGGATTTGATCGTGCTGGCGGGCTTTATGCGGATTCTCAAGGGCGAACTCCTGCGCGCGTTCGCGCAGAAAGTGGTCAATATCCACCCTGCTCTGCTGCCAGCCTTTCCGGGGTTGGAAGCGTGGAAACAAGCGCTCGATTACGGCGCAAAAATGACGGGCGTAACGGTCCATTTCGTCGACCAAGGCATCGACACCGGCCCCATCATCGCGCAGGAATCGGTGCCGATTCTGCCCGGTGATACGCCGGAAAGTTTGCACGCGAGAATTCAGGAGACGGAGAGGAAAATTTATCCGGCGGTGATCGGCGCCCTGGCACGCGGACGAATCAGCGTGCAAGGCCGCCGGACGGTATGGCAGGCCGAGGCTGGAAAAGTCGCTTGAGGGGCGCATCTTACTTTGTGGCAAGTTCGTTTGAAATCGTTGGATCACGTCCCCTCGCCCCGCCTAGCGGGGAGAGGGACAGGGAGAGGGGCACTCTGGGGACGACCCTCCTCCCCGTGAACCTCCTGTCGAAAAAGAAGCCTCCTCACCCCGGCCCTCTCCTCCACAAGTGTGTGGAGGAGAGGGAGATAGACGACGTTTTTAAAAAGTGAGATGCGTGCGTCGCTTGAAGACGAAAAAGAAAAAGTTGGCTTTGCCGCGGCGACAATGGAAAATCTCCCCGGTCACGAAGGTCAAGCCGTCCGCGAGGAGTTATGCGCGGGCTCAAGCCAAACGTGAAGCAAAACGAAATGAGTCATAAAGAAATTTTGAAATTGGGATTGCCGAAGGGCAGTTTGCAGGACGCCGCGCTGGCCAAGATGGCCAAGGCCGGGTTCAATATTCAGGTCAGCAGCCGTTCCTACGCGCCTTATGTCGATGACGAGCATCTGATGGTCCGCCTCATCCGCGCACAAGAAATCAGCCGCTACGTCGAGCACGGCTACCTTGACTGCGGGCTGACCGGCCACGATTGGATCGTCGAAAACGGCTCCAAGGTGCATGAAGTCGGCGAGTTCCAATTCAGCAAGGTCACTAGCCAACCCGCGCGCTGGGTGCTGGCCGTGCCGGAGAATTCCCCGATTCGTTCTCCGAAGGATTTGAAGGGCAAACGCATCGCCACAGAGGTCGTCAATCTCACCAAACGCTACTTGCGCCAACACGGCGTCAAGGCCGAGGTGGAATTCTCCTGGGGCGCGACCGAGGTCAAGGCTCATGAACTGGTCGATGCGATTGTCGAAATCACCGAGACCGGTTCCTCTCTGCGCGCCAATAATCTGCGCATCGTCGATACCTTGCTGGTTTCGACGCCGCGCCTGATCGCCAACCACGCGGCTTGGAAAGACGCTTGGAAACGGCGCAAGATCGAGACGTTGGCCATGCTGCTGCGGGGCGCGTTGGAGGCGGAGAGCAAAGTTGGGTTGAAGATGAATTTGCAAGAGAAGAATCTGGCTTCGCTCCTGAAGACTCTGCCCGCCTTGCGCAACCCGACCATCTCCACCTTAAGCCAGCCGGGATGGGTCGCCGTGGAAACAATCATCGACCAGAAAGTGGTGCGTGAATTGATTCCGCAACTCAAAGCGGCCGGGGCCGAAGGAATTATTGAGTATCCTTTGAATAAGGTGGTATATTAACGACGCAGGTACGAACACATAATTATGGGATCACTAAAGAAACGCCGCAAAAGCAAAATAAATAAACATAAACGCCGCAAAAAGCTGCGCGCCAACCGCCACAAAAAACGCACCTGGCAGAAGTAAGCCGGGGGTAGTATTGTGCCTTTGGCGGATTGCCCACGCAATCCGCCAGCGCGCGGAAAGCGGTCGATTGGGCCGACGCGCATCGCATGAAGGCATTCCATTTCATTGTTGTCTTAGGACTGGCCGGGTTGTTGTTGCCTGGTTGCTCGACGGCTCCCGGGCCTTCGCATTCCACCCAAGGTCGGCGCGAAGTCGCGGCACCCTCGATGCGACTGGCCAGCGGCACGCCCGACGCCTTTGCCCACTTCGCCGCCGGCGAAAGTTCCTTCGACAATAACGACGCCGCCGGCAGCCTGAAGCAATGGGAAGAAGCCGCGCTGGCCGATCCTTCCAACGAAGGTCTGGCCATCACGGTGGCCGGGCAACTCCTTCAAGAAAAGAAAACCGATAGAGCCCTGACCGTTCTATCCAAGTCCGCCAGTCGTCCCGACGCTTCGGCGGCGTTATTGGGCTGGCTGGCGCGCATCCAGCTTCAGGCCAACCACGTCAATCAGGCCCTGGCCACCAGCAAGCTGGCCATCCAGCGGCAACCCGACGAGTTGGACGGCTACGAAGGTTGCGTCTCCGTTCTCTTTCAGCAAAAGCGGTGGGCCGAGGCCTTGAGAACCATTCATCGCGCCGCCCGCGAAGTTCGGCCCGACCCCGGCCTTTTGCTGGCGGTGGCGGACCTCTACAGCCTTTATCTCAAAAACCAACCCAAGGATGACCAGGCGGAGGCGCGCGCGGTCGCGTTGCTGGATCGCATCGCTCAAGTTCAATTTAACGACACCCGCTTCTGGCAGCGACTGGCCGAGGATTACGCGCGGATGAACCAGCAGAAGAAAGCCGCGAAAATCTATACCCGGCTGCTGGCGGATTATCCCGAAGAGTCGGTCATGCGCGACAGCCTCCATGAAAAGCTGGCCGGACTTTACATTCAATCCGAGGATCGCACCAATGCCATGAAGGAACTGAAGGCCCTCATTCACGACAATCCGACGCATTATCCACGCGCCTGGTTTGTCCTCGGGGAATTGGCCGCCGAAAGCAATAGCTTGACCAACGCGGCCGAGGACTTCGCGGTCGCTCTGCGCGGAGACCCTACCATCGAACAGGCCTACTACGACCTGGCTTTGGTGCAATTGGATTTGAAGCGAAGAGATGAGGCTTTTGAGACGCTGGAACAGGCGCGCAACAAATTTCCCAAGACTTTCCCATGCGAATTTTATACCGGCATCATGTATTCCCATGTCACCAATTACCCCGAAGCCATCAGCCATTTCAAGGAGGCGGAAATCATCGGTCTGGCCAGCGACCCAGCGCGTTTGGACCAACGCTTCTACTTTCAATTTGGCGCGGCCTGCGAGCGCAATCACGACTTTGCCAAGGCGGAGCAATATCTGCAAAAATGCGTCACCCTGGCGCCGGATTTTGCCGAAGCGCTCAATTACCTGGGCTACATGCTGGCCGATCGCGGCGAACAATTGCCCCGTGCCCGCAGCTTGATCGAGAAGGCGGTCAACCTCGAGCCCAGGAACGGCGCTTACCTGGACAGCCTGGGCTGGGTGCTCTACAAACTCCATCAACCGCATCAAGCCTTGCCCCAATTGATCAAGGCAATCCAATATACGCCCGAACCGGACCCCACCGTTTTGGATCATCTGGGCGAAGTCTATCTGGCCCTGCACCAAATCGACAAAGCCGTCGAAGCCTGGAAGAAATCCTTCTCGCTCGACGGCAACGAGGAAGCCAAACATAAATTTGAGCAGTATTCGGGCGGGAGCCTCTGAGGCGGCGTGCAATTTTCCAAACATTACACCATCGACGAGGCGCGCGCCCTGCTTCCATTGGTGCGCCAGTGGCTCTCGGAGCTGGAAAGCTTCCAGACACGACTCCAAGCCCTGGACGAGCGTGTCGCCGCCCTGCTCAAGCACGGCGATGACGCCGGCGGCGAACCTGTCAATCAATTGATCAAGACCCTGGCGCGCTGCCAGCAAATCCTCCAGGAATTCCGCCGCCGGGAGATTCAGGTCAAGGACCTCCGCCGCGGCCTGCTCGATTTTCCCGCCTTGCGCGAAGGTCGCGAAGTTTTTCTGTGCTGGGAAAAGGACGAAGATGACATCGAATTCTGGCACGACCTGGAAACTGGTTACGGCGGACGGGAAAGACTCTGAGCAACTCGCTATGCGCATCATTGGCGGCAGCGCCGGCGGCGTCATCTTGAAGGCGCCCAAAGGTTTCGCGGTGCGGCCCACGCCCGATTTGGTCCGGCAGGCCGTCTTCAACAGCCTTGGCCCGCGCGTGCAAGGGGCGCGCGTGCTGGAATTATTCGCCGGCACGGGCGCGCTGAGTTTGGAGTGCCTGAGTCGCGGCGCCGCTGTTGCCCTCTGCGTCGAGAAATCCAGCCGTCACGCTCAATTCATCCACGGGAACCTGGAACAAGCCCGCCTGCCCGCCCAGAGCCTGCACGTCCGCGTGCAAGACGCCTTCGCCGCCATCCGGCAATTGGCCGGAGAACGTCAACAATTCGATTTGATTCTGGCCGACCCGCCCTATGGCGAAAAGAATATCGGACGCCGGTCCAATTCCTTCGCCCAACAACTGCTGGACGAGCCTTCCTTGCCAGAGCTTTCGCCGGCCGGCGGCCTTTTCATCCTGGGCCACACCAAGCGCGACACTTTGAGCGTCCCGCCGGCGTGGGAGGAAACCAAGCTCCTGAAGCATGGCGACACCGTCATGCGCTTCCTGCGTAGAACCTCGTAGCTATTCTTGATGATGGGGCGAGGCTGGCCACGAGGCGGACTGCTCTTATGTTTCTCTGTCTCCGTCGAGTAGTGGCCTTGTTCACCGGGAACGAATTACAGCCCAATTAGGCGCCGGGCGGAATGGGAACGGAAAGGTTGCGGCAGATTGAGCGTGCCAGATGCTTCTTGATTTCGCTGTGCCGGGGAATGGCTTCTTTGCGGCCAGTGTGTGGGTTGCTCCAAATCGAATGGCTTCCACCTTCTCGCACCGGCATGCA
>DASYNM010000550.1:0-2920 GCA_036008545.1 Verrucomicrobiia bacterium | reverse complement strand
CCCCATCAAGTCTAAGTGGTGTTTTCATAGCCACGCATCATGTTCCAGCCGCGCCGCCAATGTCCACATATATTCAAAGCGATACCCCCTGACGGTCATATCAGAGGATTGCGCACGGTGCTGGCGTCCGCCACGATTCTGAAGTAAGCTGCGGCCATGAATTTGACTGATCAAATGACTCGACTGGCCCGCCAGGCCAAGGATGCGTCGCGTCAATTGGCTCAGTTGACCACAGCGCAAAAAAACGGCTGCCTGCTGGCCATGGCCGACGCTATTGAGGCGGATGCCAAGACAATCCAGAACGCTAATGCCACCGATATGGAGGAGGCAGCCAACGCGGGGATTTCCAACGCGATGCTCGACCGCTTAAAGCTGGACGATAAGCGCATCGCGGGTATGAGCAAGGGCCTGCGTGAAGTCGCCGCGTTGCCGGATCCGGTCGGGCGAATTCTGGACGACCGTACCCGCCCCAATGGCTTGCGCTTGCAAAAGATTTCCACGCCGATTGGCGTAGTCGTGATTATTTATGAGTCGCGCCCAAACGTCACCGCGGATGCCGCCAGCCTCTGTTTCAAGTCTGGCAACGCCGCCATTTTGCGCGGCGGACGGGAGGCGCTCCATTCCAACCAGGCGATTGCGGAGACCATGCTGAACGCCGCCACCCGCCATCTGCCCGCCTTTCCAAGGTTCGCTATTCAAGTCGTTCCGATCCCGGATCGCGAGGCGGTCAAGGAGTTGTTGTCGTTGACTCAATACGTCGATTTGTGCATGCCGCGCGGCGGCGAGGGACTGATCCGCGCGGTCACGGAATGCTCCAAGGTGCCGGTCATCAAACATTACAAGGGCGTCTGCCACGTTTATGTCGATGCGGAGGCCGACTTGAAAATGGCGGAGGAAATCGCCTTCAACGCCAAATGCCAGCGGCCCGCCGTCTGCAATGCGATGGAAACGTTGCTGGTCGATCAGACCGTCGCGGCGGATTTCCTGCCTGGCATCGCTCGCCGTTTGAATGAGAAAAAAGTCGAGCTGCGCGCGGACGATGCGGCGCGGAAAATTATCGAATCCAGCCTGCCTCAACCTGCAAGCGTCATTAAGACCGCTTCGGACCAGGACTATTTCACCGAATACAACGACTACATTTTGAATGTGCGAATCGTCGATGGCGTCGGCAAAGCCATCGACCACATCAACTACTACGGCTCCGCGCATTCTGACAGCATCGTCACGCGCAACGAACGGCGGGCGCGGGACTTTTTGGCGCGAGTCGATTCGGCCGCAGTGTATTGGAATGCCTCCACGCGCTTTACCGATGGCGGCGAGTTTGGCATGGGGGCGGAAATTGGCATCAGCACCGACAAGATCGGAGCGCGCGGCCCGATGGGCCTGGAAGAATTGACCAGCTATAAATGGCTCGGTTTCGGCAACGGCCAATTGCGAACTTAACCAAATGACTCACCCCACCTCTCCTGTGGAGGCTCCCGGCGACCGGGCGCGGTTCGTCCACGCGCGCCTGCCGGAGGCAGGGTTGTTCTCAGGCCAGAACTGGCGCGTATCGCCCGATCCCTTTCCTCTTGGCCCCGAATTGACGGAGCAACTGCAAGGTTTGGGCAGGTTGCTGCTCCAGTTCAATCGCAGCGTCAACTTGCTTTACCGCCAGAGCCTGGCCGGCAAGCAGCCGCGCTGGGTGGCGGACTGGCTGGATTGCGGCAAGCCGGCCAGGCTGCTCGAGACGCAGCGGGCGGCCGCATTCAAGAACGACCTGCCGCGCGTCATTCGCCCGGACATCATCTTGACAGAAACCGGCCCGTGCATCACCGAGTTGGACAGCGTGCCCGGCGGCATCGGGCTGACGGCCTGGCTCAACCAGACTTACGCCGCCATGCAAAACGGCGCCGCAACGCTGATCGGCGGCGCGCAGGGCATGGTGGAAGGCTTCGCCGGCATTTTCGACGGCGCGAAGGAGGTCCACATAGTCGTTTCCGAGGAGGCGCAAACCTACCGGCCTGAAATGGAATGGCTGGCCGGCCAGTTGGGCTCACGATTTCAAGTGCGCGACGCACGATTCGACGGCTTCAAGGATGGGGACGCGGTCTATCGTTTTTTTGAATTGTTCGACCTGCCCAACGTCCCCAGTGCAACCACGATCATCGACATGGCCCTCGCGGGACGAATTCAATTAACGTCCCCGCCCAAACCAATTTTCGAGGAGAAAATGCTTTTTGCGCTGCTCTGGAACCGGAACCTGCGCAGCTTCTGGCGGCAGGAACTCGGCGAGCGGTTCCTCGGTCAACTCCAACGCCTCTCGCCCTACACCTGGATGGTCGATCCGTCCCCTCTCCCGCCGCAGGGGGCGATTCCTGAATTGAACCTGACCGACTGGCAGCAGCTCAAAGGCCTTTCGCAACGCGAGCGGGAATTGATTTTGAAAGTGTCCGGATTTTCGGACAAGGCCTGGGGCGCGCGCGGCGTTTTCCTGGGCAGCGATCTTCCAACGGCGGACTGGGCGGCGGCGGTCGATTCGGCCATCAGTTCATTCTCCAGTTCGCCGCATGTCTTGCAGCGCTACCTCAAGCCGACCCTGGCCAAGGCGCAATGGTTCGACTTCGAGAAAGAGCAATTGACGGAGATGCCAGGCCGCGTGCGGCTCTGTCCGTACTATTTTGTGCATGGCCAGGGCGACGCCGCGAGGGCCAATCTTTCCGGCGTGCTGGCCACGATTTGCCCCGCTGACAAGAAAATCATCCACGGCATGAGCACCGCCATTCTGGCGCCGTGTTCCGTTTAGCGCTAGGCTTCAACGACGTTTGCACTCGACCAATTCTCCGCCCTCGTTAAACTTGCAGCCGATGGAATCATTGTTGTCTGCCAAACCGATACCGGCCAAGGAAAGGCTGATCGTCGCGCTGGATGTCGCCAGCGG
>DASYNM010000549.1:0-3518 GCA_036008545.1 Verrucomicrobiia bacterium | reverse complement strand
GCCGCGATGGAAAAATATCTGTCCAAGAACTGGCTGTGCTGCGTCGTGATAGGGTTGTTCACGTTTCTGCTATGGGGGCAGTCCCTGCGCTATCAATTTGTCTGGGACGATGAAATTTACATCTACAAAAACCAAAGCATTCGCTCCCTGGCCAACATTCCGAAGTTTTTTTACCGCATGTCGGCGCAATCCGCCGAGGACAAACCGACTTCCTACCGGCCTATCCGCAATACCGTCTTTGCCGTGCTTCACGCGCTGGACTTCAAGGAGACGCCGCAGCCGTGGATCTTCCATCTGACCAATGTCCTCGGACACGCCGCGGTCGCGATGCTGCTCTTTCTGGTCTCGCTGCGGTTGTGGGAAAAGCTGGAGGGGGGAACCTCGCTGACCGTTCGGGTGGCGGCACTGTTGATCGCGCTCGGCTTCGACGCGCAACCGGCCAACACGGAGGTTGTCTGCTGGGCGAAATCGCTGGATGACGTTCTGGCGGCGCTGTTCGTCCTGGCCGCGGTGCGATCGCTTTTGAAATGGAACGAAGGCGGGCGAGGGTACGTCGCCGCGCTGGTCTGGTTTCTGGTGGCGTCATTTACCAAGGAGTCCGCGGTGCCATTTGCGTTGGTCGCATTTTTCATTTTCCTCGGCTTTCACAAACTGCCGTGGCGGCGTAGCGCGCAACTCACGGTCCCCTTCTTCTTGACGGCGCTTTTCTACGCAGTCGCGCGGCATTTGGTCGCGGGCCGCTCCAGCCAATGCCCGCCGCTGGCCGGCTCTTACGGGCAGACTCTGATCAACATGTTGCCGGTGGTCTCGGAATATCTGCGGCTACTCTTTGGCATCCCTCCCTTCTGCGCGGACTACAATTACTTGCAATCGCAGCCGTCCTACCCCTTTCTTTCTGGGTCGGTCCTGGAGGGAGTATTCCTGATAATACTTTTCGGCGCACTGGCTGTGTGGCTGTGGCGCCTTCCACACTGGCGGATGACCGCGTTCGGTTTGATCTGGCTCGGCTTGTTCATGCTGCCGGTTTCCAACCTCATCCCCATGATGCAATACATGGCGGAACGCTTTCTTTACTTGCCGATGATCGGTTTTCTGCTGGCCTTGGCCGGGCTACTCCTGCATTGCCAGCACCTCCGTCGGATTGCTTTGGTAACCGCGTCCGCGCTCGTGCTCGTTTGGGCCGACGCCAGTCTGAATCGAGAAAGCATTTGGAGCGATACACTCAACTTGTATGTCCGCAGCAATCTGGAGCATCCCGGCCTGAAGCGCTTGGAAAAAAACGCCGTAGTTGCCATCCTCGACCAGCCGCAGATGTTCGCGTGGCGCAACGCTCAGGTGCTCTCTCCGGCCCAAGCCGACCAAATGATCGCGATCTTGCAAGAGGCGCGGCGCATATTTCCGGAGAACGACGTCCTGACCACGCAATTGGGTTGGACGGAGGCAAAAATGGACCGATGGCCGGAGGCGATATTGATGCTGTCGCTGGCGGTGCATCAAAATCCTGGATCGGCCGAACGCTGGCTAAATTTGGCAACGGTGTATCGTTTGGCCGGGCAGCCCGCCAAGGCCAAAGACGCCTGCTCCCAAGCACTCGCGCTGGATCCGAAGTTTGAAGCCGCCCGCCAATTGCAAGCGAAGCTCAACGCCGAGTCCCGTCACTGAGGAGACCTGAGTCGGCGCAATGCAACTATTGTCGTTGTCAAAATGAATTCGTCGATCGAATTGCAGTGAAGGACGAGCGCCTCCCGAAGAAAAAATCGCCCCCGTGGTTCCGCCCGAGCAACAAGCTTCAAGCCTCGATGCCGTACATCTTTATTTTATTGTACAGAGTCTGGCGGCCGATGCCAAGGCGTTTGGCGGTTTCGAGCTTGTTGCCGTTGGTGTCCTTGAGCATCTGCATGATGGCGTTGCGTTCCATCGCTTCCATCAATGTCAGATCGGGACTTTCCTTGGCCTGAGTCGTCGCGGTGACGGAAAGATCGCGCTCGTCGATCTGGCTCCCTTCGCACATGAGGACGGCGCGCTGGATTTCGTTCTGCAATTGCCGGACATTCCCCGGCCAATCGAAAGAGCGCAGCGCTTCAGTGGCCAGCGGAGTGAAGCCGGTCAGGTTGCGGCCAGCCTGGGCGTCGTAGCGCTTGAGAAAGGCGTTGGCCAGCGGAATGATGTCTTCCCGCCGCTCCCGCAAGGGCGGCAAATGAACCGAAATGGCGCTGATGCGGTAGTAAAGGTCCTCGCGCAGTTTGCCCAATTTGATGGCTTCCTCGGTCGGGCGATTGGTGGCGGCAATGATGCGGCAATCGGTCTTGTAACTGGAGCGGCCGCCGACAGGACGGACTTCCTTTTCTTGCAGGACGCGCAGCAGCTTGCTCTGCGTGTCAATCGGCATTTCGGAAATTTCATCCAGCAGCAACGTGCCGCCTTCGGCCTGGCGAAAGAGACCCTCGCGATCGACATTGGCGCCGGTGAACGCGCCCTTGACCGATCCAAATAATTCGCTCTCGATCAATTCGCGCGGCAGTGCGGCGCAATTGATTTTGATCAGCGGCCCCTTGTTGCGCGGGCTTAGATTGTGAATCAAATCGGCCACGACTTCCTTGCCCGTGCCGCTCTCGCCCGTGATGAGAATGGAAACGTCGCTCGGGGCGACGCGTTCAATGGCGCGCACGACCGTCTTCATGCCCGGACTTTGGAAAATGGGGGACGAGCCTCCGCTCATGGTGTCGAGCGCCTTGCGCAACGAGCTGGCTTCCTGGTTCAGCCGGCGGTGCTCCAGCGCCCGTTCGACCGAGAGTAACAGAATCTTCTGGTCGAACGGCTTGTTCTGAAAATGGTAGGCGCCCCGCTTGGTGGCTTCGACCGCCACGTCGAAGGTGGCGTGCCCTGTCAAGACAATGACCTCGGTGTCCGGCCAATGCTTCTTGATTTGCGGCAGCAGTTCCATGCCATCGCCGTCGGGCAGCACCAGGTCCAGCAAAATAATGTCGGGCTGGGGCTCGATAAAGGAGGCGAGCAATTGGGCGGCGTTGGCTTTGGGGAGCGGCTCGTAGCCGTTGCGTTGCAAGATCGTGCTGATCAGATCTCGCACGCCCTCGGTATCATCGACCACCATGACCTTAGCTTTCATAAATTCCTTTGTCGCTGCCGCTCACAGGCCGCCACGAAACTGCTGAATAATTGTAGAAAGAGGGCGTTGCTGTCAATCAGTCGTTCAGGGTGAAATTGCACCGAGAGCAAAAAGGGCAATCTCTCAGGCTCCTTCAGTTCCACCGCCTCGACGACTCCGTCGGAGCTTTCCGCCACCACCCGCAACGATTCCGCCACCTTGCCGATGGCCTGGTGGTGCGTGCTATTGACACCCAGGGTTTGCTGCCCCGTAACGCGCGCCAGGAGAGAATCCGGCGCGATCTTCACGTCGTGCACAGGCTCCATTTTGCGGTCCATCTGCCGGTGGTTCAAGGCGCCCGGCACTTGCGTAGCGATATCTACCACCAAAGTTCCGCCGAGGGCAACATTCA
>DASYNM010000548.1:0-4850 GCA_036008545.1 Verrucomicrobiia bacterium | reverse complement strand
GACACCTGTCATCACCACGTTTTACAGGCTCGATGCTCCTTAGCCTGTTCATGGCGAAGCGCTGAGGTCAATGTCCGTCATGGATTTCCTCATCGCGAACGGCCACTTGTCTTATTATAAAACAAGTGAATTGTGCTTCTCACCGGCCGCCGCGGCATGCCATGCTCTATAGCTTGGTGTTCGATGCAGTGCAAAATGTCTCGATCGAGTTGGAAATAAACCGGATTTGATACTGCACGCCTGGAAGCAGGCGGTTGAATGACTGCCGTTCGGATTGTTCATCTTTTGCAGCAACCTGCCGAGCGGGTTGAGCGTCGCCACCTCAGTAGCAACGTGGTATGCACGGCCAGTCCGTTTTTGCAGCCTGGTATTTTGGTGTTTTCCTGCAAACAACCTAAAGTCAACATTAAATATGAAACGAAAGCTCCTCCTCAGTTCATTTGTCATCCCCGCCTTGCTCGCCTCGGGCGCCATGGGCCAGGTGGTCAATTTTCATGACGCCGAAAACGGCCAGCTTGCCTTTCCGGGCGTAGGCTACGAAGAACTCTTTGTCGGCCAGGGGGCCTATTCGGACCCAGGCAACGATATATGGAATGGATTCGGCTTTTACCACGGTTATGCAAGCACCTATTTTTACAGCGGCGGGCCCGACGGCGCCGCTCCGTGGCCGCAAGAGTCTGGAAATCCGGGGAACCCTTATGCCGCCTATAATGCCGGCTCTGGTTGGGTTACTTCCACCGGCCCTAACCTATTTAATTTTGGGACGGGTGGTCTCACCAACACAGGTAACGCCACCTCGTCCGGCCAATTCACGCCGATTACACTGGATGTAAGCCCTTACGACGCGGACACTGGCATCGCCGGCGCGGGTGCTTTTGCCGTGCCGAATGGCACTCCAAGTTTTCTCTTGGGCGAGTCTGCCTCGCAAAATGGCGCCAACCCGACGGAAGTCTTTGCTTTGCGCAACGTCCCTCCAGGGAGCTACGGGCTTTATCTGTACGGAGTGCAGTACGAGAATAACCGCGGCACGTTATTCTCAGTCAGCAGCGGTGCCGCCCATAACGGAATAGATGCCACGCTTAATAACGGGATCGGCACGCCAGCTAGCACCTTTGTCGAAGGACAAAACTTTGTCATATTCGAGAATGTAAGCCCGGACGCCAGCGGCACCATCACCATCACCGCCTCGCCCAATCCCAACGACGGACTCGGGAACAACAACCTGACCAACGAAACCGATGTCAATGGCTTTCAACTGATCTTCAATCCGCCGCCCACCGCGCAGGGCATCACTGCCGCACAGAATGTTTACGCGGGCCGCACGGCGAGTTTTTCGTTCACCCCGGTTTTTGCCACAGGCGCTACTTACCAATGGCAATCCGTAATTGGCGGCGTCACCAATAATCTCGCCAACGGCGGAAACATTTCCGGGGCCACAACCACCAGCCTGACGATCGCCAATGTTTCCTCGGCTGATGTGGGCTTGTATCAGTGCGTACTCACCGCAGGCGCCAAAGTCAAAACCAGCCCAGCCGCGCCATTGACCATCCTGACTTCCACCGCTACCGGTCCGTTGCAAGCAGGCGACCTCACTTCGGTCAGCGGCAATGTTTTGGAACCTGGCGACACCTTGATTGACGTCAACAGCAACACCGTCGCCCCATACAACTCGCTCCCGCCGCCTTTCGACATGACCGTCGTCAACGTGGAGGACAACACTCTCTACCAGTATGTCAATTTTGGCAGCAACGGTAGCGTCGCGCCGTTTGCGGGACCGGTTGGTTTTATTGTCACGCCTCAAATCGGATCCACGATTGTGACAGGCCTGCGCCTCTTTACATCCAGCAGTCATCCCGAAGATGATCCTTCGGATTACCTGCTGACAGGTTCCAACAACGGCAGCAACTTCACAGCCATTGCCGGCGGCCTGCTGGCCCTGCCCGCGGCACGCAATGCGGCCGGCGGCCCAATTAATATCACCAACCAAGCCCTGCAGGAAATTACCTTCGCCAACACCAACGCTTACAGCACCTATCAGTTGACCTTTACCAACGTCAACAGCGACACCGACGCTTCCAACGGCGTCCAAATCGCCGAAGTCCAGCTTCTCGGCTCGTGGCCGTCGGTTCCGCCCGGAATCGTGCAACAACCCGTCAGCAACACAGTTCTCCTGGCCGGGGCAACACTTAATGCAGGTGTGATGGCCAGCGGACCTGGGCCTCTGACTTACCAGTGGTATTTCAACACGACGACCCCGGTTGCCAATGCCACCAACGCTTTGTTGGCACTGGCTGATCTGCAATTAACCAATACCGGCATTTACCATTGCGCCATCGCCAATCCTTACGGTTCCACCAACAGCTCGACCTTGAGGCTCACCGTCGTGGCACCAAGCGCTTATGAAGCGGCAGTGCTGGCGGATCAGCCGTTGGCTTTTTATCCGCTCGACGAAACCAACGGAACGACCGCCTACGACGTTATTGGGGGCTACGACGGCGGTTATTCGAATGGGCCAACATTGGATGTCCCAGGTCCGTCCACGGATCTACCTGCCGCAGCCAGCTTTGACGGCTCCAGCCAATATGTTTTCGTGCCGAGCACGCCCGCACTTAATTTTGGGGGTCAGGTCACTTTGGAAGCCTGGGTGCAGCCTACTGCCTCGGAACTCGGACTCGCCAACATCATCGCCAAGGGCTACGACGGGAATCAAAACGATAACGAAATTCAAGTAAGAGCTCAAGGCACCGACTTCGACGGCGGCTATTATAACGCAACCGCCGGGGGTGAAGGCGCTGCGGGCGGGGCCGTAGTGGCCGGGAGTTGGACGCATGTGGTTTTAACGTGGGATGGAGCCTATTGGAACTTGTACGTGAACGGAATATTGGCAGGCAAAAGCGCGGACCCCGTTGGCTTGGTTAAATTTAGCGACCCGTGGGCGATTGCCGATGGCACGACCTCCGGCGACACCAGATACTTTGCAGGAGGTGTATGCGCAGCGGCCATCTACAATCATGCCCTCACGCCAGCACAAGTGGAGGCGCACTATTTTGCGACGGGAGTGCCGCCAATCATCACTGGGCCGCCCGAAAGCAGCGTGGTCATTGTCAACTCGAACGTAACCATGAGCGTGACGGCCATCGGCGAGCTGCCGTTGAGCTACCAGTGGTACGATGGCACCCCCGGCCCATCGACTCTGATCGCCGCGGCCACCAACTCCACGCTGCCCTTTGTGCACGCGCAACTTACTTCCGGCGGCTACTACGATGTCGTTGTAACGGATAAGAACGGTTTGAGCGATACCAGTGCCCCTGCTCTGCTCAATGTCCTGGCGAGCCCGCTGCCGGGAAGTTACTTTTCAACCGTTGTGGGTCTTAACCCGCTGGCCTATTGGCCGCTCAACGAAACCAACCAGCCGGCGCTGCTCGACTACGCGCAAAATCTCGGAACTCTGGGGCCGGTCGGCAACGCCGTCTATAGCGAAAGTGTAACGTTTCAGAACCCCGGGGCCTTGGCTGACACCAACACAGGCGTCACCAATTTCTCCGTCCAGACCGACGGCTCCACGGCCTACGCCGCTCTGCCTTTCAGCCCGGTCCTCTCGAACCAACCGCCGTTCACAGTGGAAGCGTGGCTGAATTCGGCCAATATCAGTGCTACCGAATGCGCGCTGGCTTGCATGGATGGTGGCGAAACGGTGACTGGGAACCGTGCGGGCTGGCTGCTCTACATGGATGATACGGGCGGTCCTGGTACCTACAACTTCCGAGGCTACAACGAAAACGGACTTACGCCGTCAATCAACATCGCCACGGCAACCGCTGTTACGGCCGGCACGTGGCACCACATCGTGGTGGTAGTCAACACGAACGGCACCGCCGGGCCTACCAACGGCATTTTTCCGCTTGGTTCCGTCGTTGCCAGCATCTACTTGGATGGACAATTGTCCGGCACATCCCCCGCCGAAGGCTACGGGATGAACGACAACGGCGGCTTCACCATTGGTGTCCGGAGCGACTTGGGCTTCTACTTTGCCGGAGAGGAGGCTGAGGTGGCCTATTATACAAACGCGCTGTCCTCCAACACCATCTCCGCCCACTATGCGGCCGGCACCAATACGTCTCCGGCTACTCCCTACTATAAATTGGTTCTACAAAGCAATCCCATGCTCTTCTACCAATTGGACGAACCGCAGGTTGCCTTGCCGGATCCAAGCACCGACCCGTTGGCCCTCAACTACGGAGGCACCGGTTCGAATGACAACGGAATTTATTTCCCTGGCGCAATCCCGGCGTCGGTCCCTGGCCCCGACGTCGTAGGCTTCCCGGGCAAGGGCAGCAATAATCTTGCTGTCTCTTTCAATCACTTCAATTGGAACCCGGGCGGCGATGACAATAACGCTACGGGTCTTTCAGGATTTATTGAAGTTCCTTACAACACGGGTGATCTGAACGTAATCGGACCGGTCTCTCTGACCGCATGGATTCAGGCTGCTCCTTCAGATGGCCGCTTTCAGACACCGGTCGGACGGGGCGATAACTCTTATCGTGTTGACGTGGACGGCACAATCACGGACGAGTTACATTTTGCTTATGGCGGAGCGGGCGATCTCCTCGGCACCACTCCGG
Source organism: Verrucomicrobiia bacterium (assembly GCA_036008545.1). GTDB lineage: Bacteria > Verrucomicrobiota > Verrucomicrobiia > Limisphaerales > Palsa-1400 > Palsa-1400. The sequence goes on along the minus strand of DASYNM010000548.1, from coordinate 225 downwards.
CAGGTTTTGTCAACGATGGCCAATGGCATTTTGTTGTCGGAGAGTGGGACGGCGGACTTCAGTCACTGTACGTTGACGGCGTCCTGAATGCCTCGAATGCCGCGGCCGGTCCTCCCGCGGGAACCACCCTCCTAGATTTCACCATTGGTGAAGCGCCCGACGACACCGGTCGCGTTTTCGATGGCAACATGTCGCAAGTGGCCATATTCCCTTATGCGCTTTCGG
>DASYNM010000547.1:0-12321 GCA_036008545.1 Verrucomicrobiia bacterium | reverse complement strand
CAACACGCAGATCACCTTGCCAGTGGCCGGATTGTGCGCCCCCCGTATTTGGAATCAAGGCAAAGCTCATTGGAAAGCCGGGTGATTCTGATACCCATTGTGCGCCCCCCGTATTTGGAATCAAGGCAAAGCGTCCGCTATCGACAGGCGCTCTTGGACATCATTGCGCGCCCCCCGTATTTGGAATCAAGGCAAAGCAAGGCACTCCGAATTTAAGCGTGCGTTTTTTGGTCGAACCCGTTAGTTTGCGCGCATGGTTTGGATCATTGCTTTTCTTTGCCTTGGGTTGGTCGGGGCGGCTGGTTATTATCAGGGGCCGGTACGGGCGGCTTTTTCGTTTTTCGGACTGCTTTTCGGGACGCTCCTGGCCGGGCCGCTCTCGCCGCTGACCAAACGGCTGTTGCCGCTGGTGGGATTGGATCACCCTGCCTGGAGGATCTTTGCGCCACAAGTGCTGGCCTTCTTGATTGTGCTGATCATCTTCAAAATCGCCGGGCAAGTGGTCCACCAAAAAATCGCCGTCCATTTCAAATACAAGGTCAGCGACCAGCTTCTCTATCGCTGGCAACGCGTTTATGCACGGGTGGGGTGTTGCGTGGGCTTGCTGAACGGGGCTTTTTATTTTATATTATTGACACTGCTGATCTACTCGGCCGGCTATTTCACGACCGAAGCGGCCACGGGGGAAGGCGATCCCATGGGCGCGAGGTTCCTGACCGAGACGCGCAAGGAATTGCACGCGCAGAATCTGGACCGGGTGCTGGCTTCCTATGACATGGTGCCCGGCCAGGTTTATCAGGCGGCCGATCTAACTGCGCTAATCCTGCACAATCCATTGTTGCTCAGCCGACTGAGGCTTTACCCGCCTTGTTTGCAATTGGAAGAGCGAAAGGAATTCAAGAACCTGGCCCATGATGTGCAACTGCAGCAGATGATCGCCACCCAAACCAAAGTCATCGAGATTCTGCGCTACCCTTCCATTCAAGCCATGCTGACCAACGCGACCGTCATCGCTCAAGTCAGCGGCCTTATCGGGAACGACCTGGACGATCTGCAATCTTTTCTGACGACCGGGCAATCACCGAAATACGACTCAGAGACCATCCTGGGCGTTTGGGACATCGACCGCGCGGCAACCGTCGCGCAAGTGCGCAAAAAGCAGCCGGCCATCACTCCCAAACAATTGGGTAAGATTGAAGCGGATTTGTTTCCGATCATCGCTGGTCTATCGTTGACGGCCACGCCGGATGGTCAAATGATTTTGAAACAACCCAACCCAAATACATCTGAGAGCACGATAGTGGCCGCGGGCAAGTGGAAAAAAGACCAGGACACCTATGAGGTGAATCTGCCCGGTTCGCTGCCGGAGACATCCGAGATTGAAATCGAGGAGGGCAATCGTCTGTTCCTGCCCAAATTTGGTTACGTGCTGGCTTTCGACAAAGAGTTGTAGAGGAGATCATTCATGAGCAATCCTGCAGAATCGGTGAGCAAAGGCCTGGACGGCGTCGTCGCGGCGAAAACGCGCTTGAGCGATGTGCGCGGCGAAGCCGGTGAATTGATTTACGCCGGCTACGACATTAACGAGCTTGCCGGTAAGGTCAGCTTCGAAGAGGTCATCCACCTCTTGCACTGGAATCATTTGCCCAATCGCAAGGAGTTGGCCGAACTGCGCGCCACCCTGGCCGCCGAGCGCGAGCTGCCCAAAGGCGTGGTCGATATCCTCCGCCTGGTGCCTCGCGACACGCCGCCCATGGATGTCCTGCGCACGGCCGTCTCCGCGACGGGCTGTTTTGACGCGCAACGCGACGACAGTTCTTACGATGATCTGCGCCGCAAAGCGATGCGACTGATCGCGCAAGTGCCGATGATGATCGCCTACTTTCACCGCATCCGGCAAGGCAAGGAGATTTTGCCGCCGGATCCGAAGCTGGGCGAAGCGGCCAATTTTCTGCTCATGATCGACGGGGAGGTTCCACCGCAGGAGAAAGTCAGCACGATGGACCTCTGTTACATTCTGCATGCGGATCACGGCATGAACGCCTCGACTTTCAGCGCGCGCGTGACGATGGCGACGATGAGCGACATGTATTCCGCCATCACCAGCGCCATCGGCACGCTCAAAGGGCCGCTGCACGGCGGGGCCAACGAGGGCGTGATCAAGATGTTGAAGGAAATCGGTTCATTGGAAAAAGTCGATGCTTACGTCGAGGAATGCCTGTTGCAAAAGAAGAAGATCATGGGTATCGGCCATCGGGTTTACAAGACACTGGATCCGCGCGCGCCGCACTTGAAGCGCATGGCGCAAGTGCTGAGTTCGAAGTTGGGCGAGCCGAAGTGGATTCAGATGAGCGACCGCATCGCCGAGATTATGCTTAAAAAGAAGAACCTGCACGCAAACGTCGATTTCTACTCCGCCACCGTCTATTATTCCCTGGGCATACCGACCGATCTCTTCACACCCATCTTCGCCATCGCGCGCACGGCGGGCTGGACGGCGCACCTTTTGGAGCAAGTGGCCGACAACCGCCTCATCCGTCCGCAAAGTCTCTACATCGGTCCCGTCGGGCTGAAGGTCAAGCCGATCGAAGAGCGCTGACCGCGCTTAGAGTTCAAGGTTCAAAGTTTAAAGTTCAAAGTTAAAGAATGGCGAGGATTGAGAGATTTGAGGATATCGAGGCCTGGAAAAAGAGACGCGAGTTGCGGCGAGCTATCTGCCATTGCTCGCGCAATGGCGCGTTTGCCAGGGATTTTGGGTTGCGCGAACAAATTCGACGATCTGCTGTTTCCGTTACATCCAACATCGCCGAAGGATTTGAACGGGGCGGCAACAAGGAGTTCATCCAGTTTCTGGCAAACTCCGAGGGTTCTTGCGGTGAGCTGCGGGACCAACTCTGTGCCGCGCTTGATGAACAGTATATTTCGACCGACCAATTCAACACTCTTTGTGGGCAAGCGGTGGAAGTTAGCCGCATGATTTCTGGATTAATGCGCTACCTCAAACAATCCGAAATACGCGGCGCAAAATACAAGCCTGACGAATCCGCAAAACTTTGAACCTTGAACTTTGAACTTTGAATTAACCCGATGAATTTACACGAATTCCAAGCCAAACAATTGCTCGCGCAGTACGGAGTTCCAGTGCCGGCGGGTGAGGTATGCGACTCCGCCGAAGCGGCCCGCAAGATTGCCGAGAATCTTTTCGCGAAAGGCGAGACGGTGGTTGTCATCAAAGCCCAAATCCACGCGGGCGGCCGCGGCAAAGGAACGTTTAAGAGCGGCTTCCAGGGCGGCGTCAAACTCTGTCGCTCGGCCGGGGAGGTTTTTGATAAAGCCAAGGCCATGCTGGGCAACGTGCTGGTCACCAAACAGACCGGACCGGAAGGCCGCCTGGTCAGCAAACTCCTGGTCGCTGGAGCGCCCACGATCAAGCGGGAACTTTATTGCGCCGTGCTCTTGGATCGAGCCGCCGGCCGTCCTGTCGTCATGGCCAGCACCGAGGGCGGCATGGACATCGAACAAGTCGCCGACGAGCATCCGGAAAAAATCATTCGCGAACTTATCAATCCCGCTATCGGCCTCATGCCTTTTCAGGGTCGGAAATTGGCCGCTGCGCTCGGCCTCAAAGGCGACCTCATCGCCGCCGGCGCAAAGATGTTTGCCGGGCTATTTAAGACCTGGTGGGAATGCGACGCGAGTCTGCTCGAGATCAATCCGCTCTGTGTCGTGGCTGGCAAGGACGGCAAGGAAAGCCTGCTGGCCATCGACGCCAAAATGAGTCTGGATGACAATGCTCTTTACAGGCACCCGAACCTCCAGGCCTTGCGCGATTTGTCCGAAGAAGCGCCGTTGGAAATCGAAGCCGGCAAATTCAATCTCAACTACATCAAGCTCGACGGCAGCATCGCCTGCCTGGTCAACGGCGCCGGTCTGGCCATGGCCACGATGGACATTATTCAGCATTTTGGCGGACGTCCGGCGAACTTTTTAGATGTCGGCGGCGGCGCTAGCCAGGAACAAGTGGCGGCGGCTTTCAAAATCATTTTGAGCGACCCGCACGTGAAAGGCATTTTGGTGAATATTTTCGGCGGCATCATGGATTGCAACGTCATCGCCTCAGGCATCGTCGGCGCAGTGCGGGAAACGGGATTGCAATTGCCGCTGGTCGTCCGACTTGAGGGCAACAATGTCATGGCTGGCCGGAAAACGCTGGCGGATTCCGGAGTCGCCATCATCACTGGAGACTCGATGGCGGACGCGGCGCAGAAGGTTGTCAACGCGCTGGGAAAATAATAAAACGGACGGAGCCAATAGATTCACTGGCGCATAGAGTCGCCAAAATCGTTTTATAAAATTATGATCACGGAAATCGCATTCACCGGCACACCGGTCACGGATATGAAACGCGCCCGCGAATTTTATGAAGGCGCGCTGGGCCTCAAACCAGCCATGGAAGTCGGCGGCGGCATGTGGGTCGAATACGAAATTGGCGGGGCCACTTTTGCCCTCGGCTGTGTTGGCGAGAGCTGGAAGCCGTCGCCAGATGGAACGTGCCTCGCCTTTGAAGTGGACAACTTGGACGCCGAATTGTCGCGTTTGAAATCGCGCAACGTGAAATTTCACCTGGAAGTCATGGACACCCCGGTCTGCCGCTTCGCCATCGTTCTCGATCCGGACGGCAACAAGGTCATGATTCACAAACGTAAGGCGGACTGAGCCAATGATTGGCGAACACGACAACGAAGAATTGGTATTGAACGAAGCTTCGGCGGACTATACGACCGACGCAGGCGATATCGACGAGTGGTTGCTGAAAGACAGTCTGGCCAAAACACCGTGGGAACGGATGCAAGCCAACGACGATGCTTTGAATTTTGCCGAGTCGCTTCGTGCCGCAATGAAGGAGCGCCGTGCAAAACTTAAGTAAATGCGCTGCTCCGCGCCAAAGAAGCCATGAACCGCAACCACGACAAAATTACCGTCATGCTATTGAAGAAAATCAAGGAACAACAAACTTAGATTCATCATGTCCATCCTCGTTCAACCCGACACCAAAGTTCTCGTCCAAGGCATCACCGGCAGTTTTGGCGCCAAGCACACACGGCTTTCGCTCGATTATGGCACGCGCATTGTCGCCGGGGTCACGCCCGGCAAGGGCGGCCAGGTCTTCGAGCACGCCGGCCAGAAGATTCCTATATTTGACACTGTCGGCGACGCCGCCCGCCAGACCGGCGCGACGGTTTCCGCCATCTTCGTCCCCCCGCCCTTTGCCGGCGACGCCATTCTCGAAGCGGCGGACGGCAGCCTGGACTTGATCGTGTGCATCACTGAGGGCATCCCTGTCAACGATATGGTCAAGGTGAAAGACGCGTTGCGGGGCCGGACCACTCGCCTCATCGGGCCCAATTGCCCCGGCGTGGTGACTCCTGGCGCAGGCCCTGATTCCAACGGCGGCTGCCGTATTGGCATCGCGCCGGGCTACATCCACAAGAAGGGAAACATTGGCGTCGTTTCCCGCAGCGGCACCCTGACTTACGAGGCGGTTTGGCAACTGACATGCCGCGGCGTCGGGCAATCGACGTGTGTGGGCATCGGCGGCGATCCGGTCAACGGCACGTCGCACCTGGACGTCCTCAAGATGTTCAACGACGACCCGGAAACACATGGCATTATCATGATTGGCGAGATCGGCGGTTCGGCCGAAGAAGAAGCGGCCGCCTGGATGCAAAAGCACGGGCGAAAGCCTGTGGCGGGATTCATTGCGGGCGCGACCGCGCCACCAGGCCGTCGCATGGGGCACGCCGGGGCCATCGTCAGCGGTGGGAAGGGCACGGCGGCGGCGAAGATCGAGGCATTTCGGCAGGCCGGCATCGGCATCGCGGCCACGCCTTCGGAAATGGCGGCGACTCTTCTGAAAATGATGTAGGAATTATTTGCTGGCTGCGTCCCAGTGGGCTTGCGCGGCAGCTATTTTCTTTTCCAACACGGGACGCAAGGCCGGTACCGCTTGCAGGACTCGTTGATAGACCTTGACGGCCTCCTCCCAATGTTGTTGCTCCTCGCATATCCGGGCGGCGTATTCTCCGGCGCGTCCGACCCAGTAAGGATCAAAACGATCAAGATTGGCGTAGACAACTTTACAATAATCGGACACGGCCTCCTCGGGTTGGTGCTCCTGTTCGGCAACCAAGCCCAAGCCGACCAGGGCCTGGCTGCGTGCCGCGACGCTCACGCTCCCGGGCGGAAATTGTACAATCGTCTGGTAGATTTGTTTGGCGGTCGCGTAGGAGGTATTGGTGCCTGGACTCTGCGCCGCCCATTGCGCGTAATAGCCGCCCAACATGCCCAGAGCCTCGACGGCGAGCGCGTTGGTGGGCGCGCCATTGGTGCATGTGCTGACGGCGCTGCAAGCCTGATCCAGGTAATCCTTATTAGTCGGGCTGGAAAGAAATTGCTGGAAGAGCGTGTCGGCCAGCGCCAAATAGCCGCGCGTGAGGAGCGTCGGCGGCACGTTGGTAATTTTGACCAGATCCACGAAGTGGTCGTGCGCTTCCTTCATGTCCAAACGCGCGAAGGCCGACTTGCCCGCCCAAAAATTGGCTTGATATGCCAAATCGCCCGCGCTCGGATCCTTGGCCAATTCCTGATATATTTTCTCGGCCGAAATGAAGTCGTTGTGGTTGTAGTAATAGTCCGCCTCCGCATTCTTGGCCCAGGGCGTGAGCGAGTTGCTGGGGAAGCGGAGGACAAAATTGGTGTAATACCCCATCGCCACGTCCGTCAGGCCCGCCTTCTCGCAAGCCAGAGCCAGGTGGTATTCGACTTCAGGCAGGCGGGCGTCACCGGCGTGATTAGTCTCCCATTGTTTGTAGTGGGCTATGGCGGCGTTCCAATCGCCCTCATAATCGTAAGTCCGCGCAATGGCGTAATCTAATTCGGAGACCAGCGGCGCATGAGGCGACCTTTCCCGCAGGGCAACAAAGACGTTGCGCGCCCCGGCGTAGTCATACTTGCGATTCAAATCTTCCCCCATCAAAAGCGAGCCGCGGTAACCGAAATAACTGGCGGGATACAAACGTAGGATTTTTTCCACCGCCGCAGCCGCTCCTGCTTCGTCACCTCGCTGGATGTCCGCCTCCGCCAATTGATAAAGCGCCAGATCGAAAAACGCGTTGGTGACCTCTGGCAGTTTGTCATAGAGCGACAGGACCAAACCGTAATTACGGGCGGCTTCTGGGTAGTCCTTGAGGAAGAACTCCGTGTCCGCCAATTTAAACCTTGCGACGGCTTGGTCTTTCGAAAACGGCAAATGGGACGCCGCTTCCTCGAAATCCAATTTGGCGGCCGGGATGTTGGTGGAACGCCAATAGCACCAACCGCGATCGAGCCGCGCCTTGGGCAGCAGCGGGCTATTGGTGTAATTGCTAATGACCAAGTTGAAATTAGTCAACGCGCTGGCCAGCAGATAATTGGTCAGCGCATTGGGTGGCAGATTTGTATCCGTCGAGGCAAGTGCGTTGGATGCCGAGGCCGAATCGGGCGGGCTGACGCTGGCCTTGAGATACAATTCACCCAGGCTGATTTGGGCCAAGTCCTGCGCTTTCGCCTGCGGGTGCTGCGCGATGAGGGTGTGTAGCGCCTGAATCGCCTGTGCCAGCGGATCAGAAGCCACAGTCAATTGAATTGTCCTGGCCAGAGCTTGCCACTGGACATCCTGGGGTTGGCCGTCGGCCAGGTTATTGGTATAGACCGCAAGCGCATCATTGGTCCGGCCCAGTTTCTCCAGAACTTCGCCTTTCAGGAAATAACTCGTGGCCAGACGGCCCGGCTCCAGAGACAAGGCGAGCAAATTCGTGCTGGTGTTCAGCGCTGCCTCCGAACGCCCGCCTGCCAGTTGCAACTGGCACAAAAGGTACTGATGCCGCCAGCGCAAATCCTTGGGCAGTTCGGTCGGGTCCAGGCCCAAGATTACTTTTTCGCCGTCGGCCGGGCGGTGTTCGTGCAGGAGCGCCTCACCTAACAACAGCCAGCCTAGCGAAGAAAATTCACTTTTCGCGTTCGCTTGCGCGGCAAGTTGAAAAGGGCCGTCGGTTTGTTCGAGCAAGCGGGCCACCCCAGGCCAATCGCCGGTCCGCGAATGTGCTTCGGCCTCATAGTAAGACGCTTCCAGGCGCAAGGGCGAAGGCGGGTTTTCTTTCGCCACTGTGCCGAAATCCCCCATCGCGTTCGTCAAGTCCCCTGACTTGTATCGCGCCGTGCCGATCCAGAAAACATAATCCGGCAGCAAACTGCCCGCTTGGGATGAAGATTTTTGCAGGAGATTGATTGCGCCGTTATAATTGGATTGATACAGGCGCGATCGCGCCAGGTAAAGAATCGCGTCCGCCTGGTGCGTAGAGTTGGTGAACCTGGTCAAGAACTCGTCGAAACTTCTTTCCGCCTCGGGATAAAGGGAATCGTGGAATAATTTGAAGCAGGAGGTGAACGCCACTTCATCCGGCGGCGGCGCGCCCAGAGCGGATGAGCCGAGCCCTCCGCCGCAGACCAGGATGGCCGCCAGCAGAAGGCCCGCGCCTCGCTTCCGGCACATTCGCCCCATCAACTCGCGCGCCTGCATTGTCTGATTATCCGACAATCGTGCTCGCAAGGCGATTCAATAATTGAATAGTCTTCCCCGCCTAAATCACGGCGCCGCGATGCAGTAGAGGTTGTGCGGCGTGCGGATGAAGACCTCCTTGTCCACCAACGCCATCGAAGCGTCAGTATGGTGGCTGTCGTCATCCAATTTATTGACAGCCAGCACTTCCGCCTTGGGCCCCTTCTTCAACACGACGCACGTTCCCTCGCGGCTCAAGATATAAACACGGTCCTTGGCCGAGACGGGCGACGCATAAACACTGTGAATCGCTTCCAGCCGCTCGCGATCGAAATACTCCTCGCCGCTCCCGGCCTTGAAGCACGAGACGATGGCGTCGTTGCCCTGCATCACGTAAAGAAAATTACCGGCCAACAAGGGTGACGGTACGTAGGGCGTGCCCTGGTTGTGGCTCCAGAGGATGGCGTCGCTGCCGGTCAAATCGCCGGCGCGACCCAGACGGATGGCTTGCAAGGCGCTGCCACGAAAGCCGCTTGTCAAATAAACGACGCCGTCAGCCGTCACCGGGCTGGGAATGGCGTTGGCCGTCTGGCCGGCACAGGACCAGATTTCCTTGCCCGTGGCTAAATCGTAGCTGCGCACGTGCTTGGTCGCGTTGACGACGACCTGTTTTTGCCCGTTGTAATCAAGGATCAGCGGCGTGGACCAACCAGTCGCCTCATCGCGCGGGGTGCGCCAGAGTTCCCGACCCGTCTGCTTGTCCAGCGCCACAATAAAATCGTCACCTTCAGTGTCCCAGTTGACGACTACCGTATCGCCGCTCAGAGCCGGGGAAGCACCTTCGCCGAAGCCCATTCTGGTTTTCATTTTGCCGAAGTCCTTCTCCCATTTGAGATTGCCGTCGAAGTCGTAGCAATGCAGACCGCGCGATCCGAAATAGGCCAGCAGCAATTGCCCGTCGGTAACCGGAGATGCGGAAGCGAAGGTGTTATTCTCCTGGTGGCCTTCGTGGGGCGCCTCTTCGCGCGCCGTCTTTTGCCAAAGCACTTTGCCCTGGACGCGATCAAGGCAGATGACAACCCATTGATAAATTTCGTCGGGCGCGTTCGCGGCGACGGGGGCGCTGGGTTTCTTGCCTGTGCCGATGGCCGAGAGGATGAAGACGCGATTATCCCACACAATGGGTGTCGAGTTGCCCTCGCCGGGGATGGGCGTTTTCCACTTGACGTTGCTGGTTTCGCTCCAAGTCAACGGCGGGTCGGCCTCCGGCGCGACGCCAGTGGCCAGCGGCCCGCGCCATTGCGGCCAGAAACGGTCCGCGGCGGAATCAGCCAAGGCGGCCTGTCCCGCCAGGCCGAGAACTAGCGGCCATGTTACCAACGGAAGAACGCGGGAAGACCTAACTTTGGCATCAATCCATGCGAGAACCGAAACATTCATAATGAGCAAAAAACGATTTCAGACGGTATGCCGTATGCCGCAAAATAGTCCTGGTGCCAAGTTCTTTGAGTTGAAAGCAATTACACAATCGCTCGGAATTTATACTTCCCAAAGAGGGCCTTTCGAGCCAAGATGTCGCAACAAAAGAAAGGCAATTTTATGGGTCTAATTGACTATCTGAAAACACAGTTCCTCGAGATTATCGAGTGGCAGGATGATTCGCGCGACACCCTGAGCTACCGCTACCCGGATGGTGACAAGGAGATCAAGAACGGCGCTCAACTCATTGTCAATGAATCGCAAACGGCCCAGTTTATTTACCTCGGCCAGTTTGGCGACACTTTCGGCCCGGGCAAACACACGCTGACCACCGACAACATCCCCATCCTCTCCACGCTCAAAGGATGGAAATACGGCCTGCACTCGCCTTTCAAGGCCGATGTCTATTTCGTCAACACGCGCCTGTTCACCGGCAATAAATGGGGCACGGCCAATCCCATTATGATGCGCGACGCCGATTTCGGCATCGTCCGCACCCGGGCCTACGGCATTTTTGATTTTCACGTTTCCGACGTGAAGTTGTTCCTCAAAGAAGTCGCCGGCACGGATGCTCATTTCCGGCTGGACGAATTTGCCGACACCATGCGCTCGCGCATCGTCAGCGTGTTCACCGAGGCGCTGGCGGCGGCCAAAGTGCCGGTGCTGGACGTGGCTTCGCGCTACCAGGAGTTGGGCGCGGCGCTGCTGCCGCTGATCAATCCGCAAGTCACGAGCAAGTACGGCATCGAGATTTCGAGTTTCATCGTGGAAAACGTTTCGCTGCCGCCGGAAGTCGAAGCAGCCATCGACAAACGCAGCAGCATGGCGGCCGTCGGCAATCTCAACGACTACGTGAAATTCCAGATGGCCGAGTCCATGACCAAAGGCGGAGGCGAGGCCGGCGCCATGGCGGGCACGGCGGCGGGTTTGGGCGCGGGTCTCTCGATGGGCCAACAAATGGTGGCGGCCATGAACACGCCCCAGGCCACTCCGCCCGCCGCGCCGACAGGTTCTGCGCCGCCGGTGATTGGCGGTGGAGGAAGCGCTGGAGCGCCGACGTTGCTAGGATCGGGCGATGTCGCGCGGATTCTCGGCGTGAGCGAGGCCGACGTGCTGGCGACGTTGGAAAAGGGCGATCTCAAGGGCAAGAAGATCGGCTCCACCTGGCGCGTGACTAAATCGGCCTTGGATGAGTTTTTGAAGAGCTAACCGAAAGTGGGCCGCTTGGCCGCTTAGCACTCCAAAACCAATGATTTTTGTCATGCGCAAAGATCAGTTCATCGCGGCGGCAGACCATTACACAAAGCGTGCCTTGGCGGCTTTTATGATTCCGTTTGCGCTCGCTTTTGCATGCATGCTTTTGTATTGGCCGTTTCAGCAGCGCTTCGAGGCGTATCTTGGTGCCAAATTTGCCGCGCCAATGTCTGATATTTTAGGGATGCTCCCCACTGTCGTGCCGTTTGTAATCGCCTTCCTTCTCCTGATTCCGTCCAGCCGAAGAGTGGAGCAGAAGCTGGGGGTGGCGTGTTCCCATTGTGGCAAGAATCTTGCGGCTTCCAGGATGATTGTCATCGCCAGCAAGAACTGCCCCCATTGCGGAATGAAGGTGCTCGACGATAGTTTCTAGCCACATGCCCGACGCCACAGCCAAGAAAAAATTCTCCTGTCCCTCCTGCGGGGGCGAGTCGCAATGGAACCCGGCCAAGAAGGCGCTCGTTTGCCCGTTCTGCGGCACGGTTTCACCCGCGTCGGCCGAACTGACCGCCACGGGCGCTGAGGTCATTGTCGAGCATGACTTGGTCGCGGCCTTGCGCGGCATCCCGGATGACCAACGCGGCTGGCAGGCCGAGAAAATCTCTGTCAAATGCCAGAGTTGTCAGGCCATTTCCGTGTTTGATCCCGCACATGTCGGGCAACGTTGCGATTTTTGCGGCTCGACGGCGTTGGTGCCGTACGAGGAAATCAAGGAAGCTTTTCGGCCGGAAAGCTTGCTGCCGATGAAATTGAGCGAGAACCAGGTGCGCGACGCTATCCGCACCTGGTATGGCAATCGCTGGTTTGCGCCCAACAAGCTTAAGCGAGCCGCCTTGACTGATACCGTCAAGGGCCTCTACATCCCCTATTGGACTTTTGACGCGCAGGTTCACGCCCAATGGACGGCGGAAAGCGGCTATTACTATTACGAGACGGAGAGCTACACCGACTCTAACGGCCAACGGCAGACCCGCCAAGTGCAGAGAGTCCGT
>DASYNM010000546.1:0-9035 GCA_036008545.1 Verrucomicrobiia bacterium | reverse complement strand
CGCGAGGCGCTCGAGCAGATTCGACAGTTCGCGCACGTTGCCCGGCCACGGATTGCGCGCCAGGCAGTTCATAGCCTGCTTGTCCAATTTGATGTGCCGGCCCGCCATCTGTTCCTGGCGCTGCACGAGATGTTCGATCAGTACCGGCAAATCCTCGAGCCGCTCGCGCAGCGGCGGCATCTGCAAGGGGAACACGTTCAAGCGATAGAACAAGTCTTCGCGGAATCGGCCCGCGCTGATGGCGGAGTCCAGATCGCGATGAGTCGCGGCGATGATCCGCACGTTGCAGCGCATGGTGCGGTTGCTGCCGACGCGCTCGAACGTGCGTTCCTGGAGCACGCGCAGGAGCTTCACCTGCATCTGCAGAGACATATCGCCGATTTCGTCGAGGAACAAGGTGCCGCCTTCGGCGAACTCGAAACGCCCGAGACGGGTCGACAGGGCGCCCGTGAAGGCGCCCTTTTCGTGTCCGAACAATTCGCTCTCCAGCAAATTTTCCGGAATGGCGGCGCAGTTGATGGCCAGGAAGGGCAGGCCGCTGCGTTTGCTGTGATGATAGATGGCGCGCGCGACCAGTTCCTTGCCCGTCCCGCTCTCGCCCGTGATCAGCGCGGTGGCATTGCTGCCGGCCAACTGCCCGATGATTTTAAAAACACTCTGCATGGCCTCGCTGCGTCCGATGATCCCCACGTCATAATCCTCGGACTCCAGCAAGGGCTGATACGAAACGACTTGCTTCATGTCGCGCGCGGCCTTGAGCGCGTTGAGCACGACTTGTTTCAGGCGCGGCACGTCGAAGGGCTTGAGCAGATAATCGTAAGCGCCCAGCTTCATGGCCTCGATGGCGGTCTGGGTGGTGCCGTAGGCCGTCATCATGATGACCATCGGCTTGGCGTCGGCCTGGCGCAGGCGGCGCAAAGTCTCCAGTCCGCTGATGCCGCCCATGCGTACGTCCATGATGACCAGATCGGGCTTGAGGCGGGGGATGATTTTCAAGCCTTCCTCGCCGCTATTGGCCGTGGTCAACTCGATGTCGGATTGGTCAAAGATGCGGCGAAACGAGTACTGCACGTCCGCCTCATCGTCGATCAACAGGAGTTTATCCATATCTTCTGCCTGGCTTAATATCTGAAAACGCGCCCGAGTTCAATTCTCCTTTGCGTCCTCGCCCCCGCGGGTAACTTCGCCCAAATGCTCTTTCTCGCGCAGCCCCATGTAAATCAATCCGCCGGCCAGGCTCCAGAACAACCCTTGGGCCGAGGCGATCAATGAGAGGGAGAGAGCGGCCGTCTTAGGCACGCGCACCACTCCTAACATTATCACGAACAGATTTTCCCGAACGCCGAGTCCGTTGGGCGTGATGGGGAGAGCCGAAATGCACAAGACCACCGGCACAATGACGAACAGCGCCATGGGCGGGATAGCCAGGTTCAGTCCCCGGCCAATGACGATGATTTGCGCGACCCAGACTACATTGACCAGCAGGGAAATCGCGATCGTCTTCAGCAGGAAGCTTTTTTGTTTGCCGAATTGGCGGCACGAATCCAATGCGCGTTCCAGCACCTCGCCCTTGGGCAGCCGGCGCAATTTCTCCCGCGCCCGTGGAAAACTTTTTGACACGCCGCTCCACAGCGCCACGCCCAGCACCACGCTCAAACCACACAGCATCGCCAGAATGAAAAGCGCCGGCACGCCCACGTCGCGCGAGGCGCTCAACATGGCATAATTGGGCGCCATCATCAGGCTGGCGAACAAGAGCATGGCCCACAATCCCACCAGGCGGTCCACAAACACCGTCGTCACGGCTTCCGTTTTCTTGTGATGCGTTTCCCGCGCCGCGTAGTAAGCCTTGATCAAATCTCCGCCGGTTGATCCGAGCAGGAACGAATTAAAGAACTGCGCCACCAGCGAGATTCGTGTGGCCCGGCCCAAACTCAGATGCAGTCCTTGGGCTTCCAGCACCATGCGCCAGCGCACGACGCCGATCAACAAGGCCACACCGAACAGCAGCACGGACAGCAGCAGCGCGACCGGATGGATGAAGCGCAATGTGTTCCACAAATCCTGCGGGCCTTTGCTCCAGGCCATGCTCAATTGTTGCGACCGGCTCATCCCGGTCCAATCCAGCCCGCTGTTCTGCGCGGCGAGCTTGCCTTCGTTCATGAAAATGGAATTGAAGATCCATAGCAGAAGAAACAAGCAGACAGCGACGCGCCATGCCACGCTCCAGCACTTCCTGAGCTTGCTCATTCCGGTCCCCAAATCCCCTTGACAAAGGCGATGCCGCCGGCGGCCTCTTCGGTTGACAAACGCGGACTAAATTCAAATACCTTGATGTGTTCTGGTTTGATCATCGGCTTCAGCGACGCGAAATCAACACAGCCCGTGCCCGGTGCGGCATGGTCGCGGCCGGGAAAGATGACATCATGCACGTGCATTCCAAGCAGGCGCGGCGCCATCGTTTCCAGATGCAGCCGATGCTCGATGAAGCCAAGGTTCTCCTTGATCTGCGCGTGCCCGCAATCGTGCCAGTAACCCACACAGGGCCGGTTGAACTCCAGCAGCAACATCTGCATGTCCTCGTCCAGAGGGATTTCTTCCAGCGCCTGGCGGTTTTCGACGCCGAGCTTGATGCCGTGCTGCTCCGCCACCGCCGAAAGCCGGTTGAGCATCTCGCTGGACCGCTCGGCGAAGGGCTGTTTTTTGTCCTCCCATTTTTCCATCACGTCATCCCGCAAGGCGGCATACTTGGAAGTGTCCTTAAGCCCCTTCTGCACCATTTCCAGCAGGCGATCGGTGTACTCCTTCATCTCGATCGAACCCATGTGCAGCACCACCGCCAAGCCTTTGACGCGGGCCGCCGTTTCAATGGTCTTGACAGAGTGCCGCCAGGCCTGGTCCTGTTCGCGCCGATCCGAAGATGAAAACTGGAAGACATTCGGCGCCGCGTGGTTGACACCCATCGGCAGCGGACAGAAATTGTGCAGCGACGAAATTTTAATTTCCCCCGCCTCCACCGCCTCGATGATCCCCGGCAGCAGGCTGATGCGGATGCCGTGACTCAACTCCGCGTATTCAAAGCCGAGGGAACGGATTTCGCGCAACATGGCGCGTCCATCCGTGTGCCGATGAGAATTCCAGCACGTCGAAAACGAATACATGGGTCAAAAGCCGCGCGCGGCCGGGGGAGGACAGCACTCGGTGGTGAGGACATAAAGAGACTCACATGTCGGCGTAGCGGGCGCTCAACATGGCGGAAAAGCGGGCGGCCTTCATTTTGCGGCGCCGCCGTTCACTGGGCTTCTCGAAATGCCGGTGGTTCCGCACTTCCTTCAAAGTGCCCTCGCGGTCGATCTTTTTCTTCAAACGCCGAAGCGCTTTGTCAACCGGCTCGCCTTTTTTTAGTCTTATTTCGGTCAAAAACTCTCACTTCCTCTCTAAGTTCCGCGCGTCCATTATGGTCACGCGATAAATGGTCGGCTAACATGCAACCCCG
This sequence comes from Verrucomicrobiia bacterium, assembly GCA_036008545.1. Taxonomy (GTDB): domain Bacteria; phylum Verrucomicrobiota; class Verrucomicrobiia; order Limisphaerales; family Palsa-1400; genus Palsa-1400. Next base: position 5,539 of record DASYNM010000546.1, on the reverse strand, counting down.
CTGCATTTATGTCAACGTTCAATTTACAGGGCTAATTTTTGCATGAGCACCATCGAAACTAGCTGAAACTATCATGGAAATCAACGAGTTGCATAAGCTGTTTCTGAACCTTTGGGAACTTGAGCAGAACCGGCCATGGACGCCGCAGGAAGCATGTGAAAATAAGTGGAAATATTGTGAAAATCAACGACTTGCATAAGGCCTACCCTGCAAATCAACGGTTTACGCACGGAACCACCACGGTGGGCCGAGACAGCCCGTAAAGCGGGCCGCTTATAATTTGTTCCGTCTCCGTCGAGGCCTGACGTAGCAACTGCCTTGCTTGAAAGGATTTTTTTGACAGGATGAACAGGATAAAAAGGATTTCTTTTGCGAACCGGATGCCTGCCGAAAAAGCACCTTGCCCCGTAGCCGCCGACGTGAGTCGGCGGATTCTGTATGACCATACTAGTTTGGTTGATCGTCCATAACGCATCTCGGCGGACACAGTTTACGCGACTTCGCTGGGACCGCCTCCTTACCTCGGCGGCTACGAGTCGGCTTGCCCTTGCTTTGCCGCATCCCCATCGTCTTTTCTCAGTCCCTTCGATACTCTTATATTCGATCATGGCCACGACTTTACCCCAGTTCCCGAAAACCAAAAAACCTACCGTAGGCTTTTTGGTATGATTTTTTTCGGAGGATCTGAATCGATGTTAATTGCTGCACGGCAACGGCTTGCAACGCAAAATATCTTAAAAAATCGCCAAAACTCAAAAGCAAACTCGTTTTTTCTTCGCAGAAACATCGATTTAGCTGCCAAAACGCCCCAAAAAAGGCCCATTTTTTCTGTCAGTACTAATCTATCGTCAGGCGTTCTTATTGTTAAGATGCTGGGGCAGAGGAAATTGCGTTGATTCTTGGCACACGCGTTTCTGAGCCAAGAATCCACGTGCTTGGATTACCAGCGCGCGGCGAGTGGAGCGTGATCCCCAGATTTCCGCCACGCGCGATGGTCAATTTCCAGGCGTGGGGAAGCGGGTATTGGGGTTTACTGGAGACGAGGTATGCGATTGCAGCCAATTCAGATCGAGGAGATCGCCCGGTTTGCTGCCGACGTTCACGATGGGGAATGCGGCCGAAAACGATCCTCCTTGAACAAATGGTGCTTTGCTCAAAATTGGCCCCTGCCACCTATGAATCACGGCGTGGCCATCGGCAAAGGAAAATGAGCCTGCCCCGTCATGCAAATTGCTGGGGCAATCGATAAAATCACCGCCGACAGTGGTGGTCGCGATCTGGACCGCCAAAGTGGAGTCGTTGATCGAATCCGGATGCTCCTCCGCGAAGACAAACAAATTGACGGGATTGGGTCTATTCATTTGCGAAACCTTTTGGAACACGTGACCATAGCCTTCGCAGTCGTTCAGTTCTCCACCAAGCCATTGCCCCGTCACAGGGTGACCGGCGATCACACATTGTCCTGCAGTGTTCCAAATCGTTCCAACGGCCTGGTTCGCCGAGTAACTTCGGGTGCGGGGACCACCGCCATCCGCCGTGCTAGGATCAGAAGGGCACTTATAGACAGAAGGATCCTGGATATAAGGGGCAAAAAACGAGAAGTCACCGGTCGCGTTGGCGAGGGCACTGCCACGCTGGGTTACGAGCAATTGCCTGTTGGTCGAGGACCATGGAAACCCGCCATCGTTCCATTCCATGTATCCATTAACCCAGGAATCCTGTGACGGTTGGTTCGGAAACCAGATGCCTGCGTTATTGTCCGCGTAAAGGAGCGCGGCGAGCATGAGTTGCCTCATGTTGTTCAAGCAGATCGTCTGTCGGGCTTGGGCTTTGGATCGAGCCAATGTGGGCAGCAACACCGTGGCCAGAATGGCTAAAGTCACGATGACTACCAATAGCCCAATTAAGGTGAAACCGTGGGACGTCCTGATGGCTGGCCGGGCGCCTCTTACATTTTGAGCGTTCGCAGTCGGTAGCGCAGGTTTCCAACCTGCTGTATCGCCGACTTCCAGTCGGCAGGCCCCCTGTGTAAGCGATGACGGCGGATTGGAAATCCGCAATACAGCAGACTGGAAGTCTGCGCTACAAAAAACGAGATGCGCACTGGCTGCCCTCGCTGGTTTTTCGAGCGTATTCATTTGAGTTTCCTTTTAATATGCCTCGGCTTTGCCTGCTGGCGGTTCAATATGGGTCACGGTTCTTGTGCAATGCGTCAATACGAAACAATCCGGTAAAATCGTTGGGTTGCGCCGGGAGAGAAGTCGATAATTTGCCCCTGACTGCCAACGACGGTGGCCGGGCTTTGGACAGGCTGCCACGCAGGATCAGTCAAATCATTTTTGAATTGCACCTGGTAGCTTCCGCCGGCCGCCGAAGCCCAGCTCAGAATCAAGGGTTGATCGGCGGAGTACTGGCCGTTGGGTGTATCCCAGGCTATGCCGGTGAACGCCAGCGGCGGGGCATTGGTGGGATTGCCTGATCCGCTGGCCGGGAGCGTGAAGGCAAAGACATCGCTTGCGTCATTGAAGTCACCCGGTGCCACGTCCGAGGCCCAACTTTCAAAAAAGAGAGTCTGGCCGTCGCCGCTAAAGACCGGGCGCAAGGAAGGTCCGCTGGCAGAAAAGGCGCCGGCCAGGCTGACGCTAATCAGCGTCGTCCCGCCCGTCAAGTGGTCATAGAGAAAAATGTTGGGGTAGCCATTGGAGTCGCCCGGCACCAGGTTGGTGGCGCCGCTGCGATAAGCCACGAAGCGCCCGGTGGGGTCGATGGCGGGAGAATCGCTGCCAGTATTGCCACCGGCAACGGAATTATAGGATTGACTGACTAGGGTTTTCGTCGCGTTGGCAAAGTCATAGAGATAAACCTGGTTAGTGCCCAGATTGTCCTTAGCTATATAAGTCAAATAGTCACCATTACTGTTGAATTGACAACTCAAGTAGGATGTTAGGATGTTCGTGCCTAACACCCAATTGGTTCCGGCGACAAGGTCGGCAGCGTAAACTGCAGTCTCGGGAGTGGAAATGCCAACATTTACTTCGTAGGCGGCTCGGTGCGCGTCCGAGCTAATGGCCACTCTTGGCACGTCGGAGCTTAAGTTCGCAACATTTGTGGCCGAATGATTTTGCGCATTCCAAAGGAGCACGTCATCTCCATTGGCGAAGAGGACGTTGCTGCCGTCGGGCGTCATCGCCGCCACAACTGGGTCTCCACTTGCGAGCAGAGCGTTGGTGGTGAGGGCGTAGGTGACACCACCCTGGATGTCCCGGCAAAAAAGGTTAAAGCCCGTCCCCGCGAAACTTGTGTTGGTAGTGAGGTTTTTGGCTTCGCTGATAAATAGCAGGTGCTGGCCGTCGGCGCTGATTTGTGGCGTCAATGAATTGCCGTTGTCCTCGCCCAAGCCGGTGACATCCGCGCTCACGAGCACGGTCGAGCCGGTCTGAAGGTCGCGCAAGAAAACGTCGGAACTGTTGTTGGTGTCGTTGCCAACGAGGTTGGTGGCGTAGCTGCTGAAAGCGACGTAACGGCCATCAGCGCTGATGGCCGGCTCCGATGAATTGCCGCTGCCCGAATTGGGGCCGGAGGCGGTGACCGATACAAGCGTGTTGGAGCCGCTGGCCAAGTCATGCACGTACACGTCCTCGCAGCCGTTGGTGTCGGTGCTGACCAAGCCGTCGGCAGAGGTGACGAACGCGACGAATTGTCCGTTGGAACTGACGGAAGACTCGGTCAGGCCGCTGCGATTTAGAGGTGTGAGCGAAGGCAACGTTGACGCGGGCGCTGAAATGATGGCGGTCGTATTCGACGCAAAATCGCGCACGAAAGCGTCAAACTTATAGTGATTGATGCCCAAGGCGCCGTCCGTGCAAGCAAAGGTGATCGCGCTGCCATCGGCGCTTAAGCTGAACGGCATGGAGACAAATGAAATGGGAGTGGAGCCATTCGTGCTCACGTCCACCGGTTGGACGGCGTCAGTGGTGGTATCACGCAGGTAAATGTGCCGTTCGCCGTCGCTGTTGGTGGTGAGCGAGGTTTCGGCGCTGGTAAACGCGACATACCTCCCGGTTTGGTCAACGCGTGGAAAGTCGCAAATCGCGCCCAACGTTCCCCCACTGATCAAGGTGGTGCTGTTGCTGGCAGCGTCCCATAACTGGATGGAGTCGCCGCCTGACTTATCGGCAAGCGTGAAGGCCACAAGCTGGCCATCGGCGCTGATGTCGATGGCGCGCGCCTCTCTGTCCAACGAAGTTATCATGGCGCCGTTGGTGGCGATGTGCTCGCACTCGCCCGTAGCCACGTTGTAGCGGAAGACCAGCCCCGACGGAGTTCCGCCGGTGGTTTGATAGGCGATGAGCTGACCGTTGGTGCTCATGGCGTAATTAGCCGAAACTGCTGACGCATTGATGGAGTGCGCGTTGGTGCTGACCCAAATCGTGGACCCTTGCACGAGATCGCGGACGTAGAGTTCGCCAGCGCTGGTCACATTTGAAACCAAACCAACGGCAGTGCTGTAATACGCCACATAGCGGCCATCGACGGAAAGGATCGGGCCTTCGGAACTACTGCCGGGCGTCAGGGGCGTGCCGGAGGTTCCGGTAAATGCCGTGGCGCCGGGACTGGCCAACGTCGTCACGCCGAGTTGCAGATCGCGCACGAAGACATCGGGAATTCCATTGGTGTCTCCCGCGACCAGATTATTGGCGGCGCTGACAAAGGCCACGTAACGGCCATCGGGCGTAATGGTGGCATCGCGCGAAAAACCGTCGCCGACCGAGCCATTGGTGCTGACACTGACCAGCGTGGTCGTATTACTGACGGTGTCCCGGACAAAGATGTCGCTCGTGGCATTGGTGTCTCCGGCAATGAGGTTGGAGGCCGTGCTTTCAAAAACCACAAATTGGCCGTTGCTCGAGACGGCGCTCGGAAACGAGTCGCCATTGCCGCCAGCCGTTCCAGCCCAATTGACACTCGCCAAGACGGTGACGCCCGTTTGCCGATCGCGGAGAAAAACGTCCATGTGCGCCGGGAAATCCTGCGGCATCGGTGAACCTGACAGACCGGCGATCAGGTTGGCCGAGGTGCTGGCGAACAGCACGTATCGGCCGTCCGGCGAAACAATAGGGTCGTAGGAACTCCCGCCTCCCACTGTGGAAATGACTGCCGACGGCGGCAATTGGCTGACAATTTGAGGGGCGCTTTTTGCGGACAGGGCTGCCCAAGCGAAGGTAACTAAAATGAATCTCGCCACCTGAATACACGGAACCGCGTGTGTTTGCATAAATCCAAATCCGTCCGACTATTAGGCCACCTTTGGAAAGGAAAATCAAGAGCAATTAATAACCCAATTCTCTGCCGTCAAATCCCTTCCCATCGGGAGGGTGGAGCGCCGCGACGCCCTGATCTTTTTGGGACTCGCGGAGTCAGAACAACATAAGAGCGGCCCGCTCTGCGGGCTGCTCGTCCCTCCCGGGAAGTGCAATCAATCGTCAATTCTTCTCCAGCAGTAGAACCCTTGAGCTCTTTCGGCCTAGGGTAGACTCCA
>DASYNM010000545.1:0-8644 GCA_036008545.1 Verrucomicrobiia bacterium | reverse complement strand
GGGGCCAGGGCCGAGCCGTAGGAATCGGCTGTCGGCACGTTATCATCGATGAACTGTGCGCTAACCCAGCCCGACGCGTTGGTGGTGCTGAAGTCATAGTCACTGAAGTCAAACGAATAATTGTTTGGGTCAAAGTTGTTGAAAGTAACAGTGGAGGTGCTGACAAGACCGGCGCCGTTGGTGGCCGTAATCACCGCAGTATAGATATTCTGCTGTGTGATCGGGATACTGGCCGTCAGGTTGCCGGAACTGCCAGAGAAGCTCAGGCTCGAGGTGACATTGACGCCATTAAGCGTGACACTGATGCCGTTGCTGCTGAGGGTGCTGGGGCCACTGGGTGTTGCGCCTGGACCTATAGTGAAAGTGAAGGCGTTCGTCGGCCCATAAGGCTGCAATCCGGTTGGGTTAACTGATGTGACAACTGGCGGCTGTCCGGCCGAAGGCACAAGAAAGAAGAAGCCTACGTTAGGTCCGGTTTCACTTATCTCAGCCCTCAACGTCGCAGTCCCGCTCAGGTTGACGGAAGCAAGATTGCCATAGGGGTCTCGCAAGGGCGTGTAAAGGTATGTATTCCAACCGTTATCGGTGATCGTGCAATAGCCCAGCAGGTTCGAGGTTTGGTCGCTGGTGGCGATGTCGCCGGTTACCTGGTAAATGGCCACGGCGCCAGTTCCGACTATCGCCAAATCGGCGTAAACGTTGTAGAGACCGGCGGGGGCCGAATTGGAAGGATTCGAACCATAGGACCTGGTATAATTCAGCCAATCGCCAACGGCGTTGAAACCGAGTTCCTGAGGTACGTCCCAAGCATTCGTGTCGGTGCCATTGGCGATGGCAGCCGCTACATTGGCGAATTTTTGCTCTTCTCCGTTGGCCGGGGCTGCCTGCTCGATGGTCACTAATCCTTCCAACGGCCGGTAGGTATTAGTTGTAGGCGCGTTAGCGTTGCGAGTGGGCCAGTTGTAGTCAACTCCCGAAACCCCTTGGACATTTTCGTAAAGACCCAGTCCTCCATCGGGCGTGGTGTCCAGGAAGCTGCCGCCATTGAAATTGAAGTCCGATGCTTCGATGACCAAGGTGGGCGACAGAGTGTCGAAGCTTGCCTTCGCTTGAGCAGCTAGATTGTTCCCATCTGTTCCAATAAAAGTCACCTGATATAACAGATTCCGTGAGAGTGAAAGACTAACGTTTACATTGGAGGTATTCAGGCCGGTGACCGTCAACCCGCCTGAACCGGAGGTGTTGGTGACGGTGGTAGCCGTGCCGCCCAACGGCGACGTGGTGACGATGGCCTGAACATTAGTGATGACGCTATCGGTCGAGGCTACGACACAGGAAACGGCGGTGTTGGTGCTGAATAAAATATTAGGGGTGACGCTGGTGATCGTGGGTAGGGTCAAGACCGGGGCCTCGATCGCATCCAGCACACAATCGTCAAAAAACGTGGAACCGGAACCAGGCCCGACGGCAGTTGCTTGGAAGGTAACAAAGGCTGTGTCGTGGGGCGCGGTCATGATCCCCAAGGGGCCGATATTAGTTGCCACAACACCTGAATTGGTGCCGTCAACCACCTGCATTTGATTTGTCACTGCCATATAGAACCAGGTATCCAGTGGATACGGCGTCAATTGACCGCAGGCCGGATTGGTCATGAGGAACGATTCGTAGGCGGCGAGCACGCTTCCGCCAGAATCGAGGAAATCCACCTCAAAATTAAAGGAGACACCTGCTATCAAATCCTCGTGCGAATTTAAAATCCAGCCGCCCGCCGACCATGTCCCGCCGGGGGAAGAGACAGTCTGATGAAAGAAGCCAATCCCGTTTGCAGTATAAGGGGTTCCGCCCACCACGGTCCAGAGTTTCGCGCACTGGGCGCCGCTGTGAATGAGCACAGCCTGCGGCGTTGCATCGTGCGGACACGTCGTCGTGCCATTGCAGCCATCACAATAGGTGTTTCCTGTAGTATTGAGAAAGCCGTACTCGTCTTCCGAGTCACCTATGACGTTGTCCCAGCCCACGATGACGCCGTTACCGGTGTCACCCGTGCCCGTTACGATTTGGGCGTCCTCGAAACCAGCGTCCACCAGTTGATTGCCCTGGCCGAACAAAACTTCTGCGGCAATGGAATCGGCACTCGCGCCGTTGGCATTGACCGCTTGCACTTCATAATAATACGCTAGCGGCCCCGCGACGGCGTTGGTGTCCACCAAAGCCACATCGTTTGTGCCCGTATAATACGCAGTGAGGGTTCCGGCCTCGTTGGTGGCGATTTCCATGTAAGGACCGGCGGCGTTGGTGGCGCGCCAGAGGTTGTAACCCGTGGCGGTGGTGTCGTTTTGATAGAAACTCACCAGAACCGCGTTGGCATCGGCGGCGTAGCCCAAAGTGGCGATTACATTCGTTGGCGCAAGCGGCCCTGGCGTCGCGGTGGCGCTAAGCTGGTTCAATGCGGCTCCGTCCAGATACATCGAGCCGCCGCCGTTGTTGATATTCACATAGACCGCTCGGAAGGCGACGCTGGCGGTGCCCGCGGGCGCGACGATAGGAGTTGCAGGTAGAACGTCGCCCATAACAGTCCCGGTGTTGGTGCCGGTGGTCACCGTCATTTGATTGGTCACGGGCAAACCCACCCAAGTGTCCACGGCAAAAGGCGTTGTTTCGTGACAGGTCAGGTCATTCACTAGAAAAGATTCGTAGGCAGCGAGCAGCGTGCCTGTGCCATTGGCGCCGCTATAAAAATCCACTTCATACCAGAAGTTGTTGCCGTCCATGAGGTCTTCGTGCGACGAATAGGCAAACCCGCCTGCCGACCATGTAGAGCCGGGCGCGGCCGCGAAGGTCTGGAAAAACCCACTGGTATTGGGATTGCCGTTGAAGGCTCCATACAATTTGGCGCACTGGGTGCCGATGAGGACGTTCACCTTCTCCGCCGTTGGATCCGAACCACACTCGCCGGCGGCGTTGTTGTAGTAAGTGTCCGGCGGGCCGTCCACCGTACAGTTTCCGATGGCATTGTTTACGGTTGACCAACCATTGCTGACGGCCTGCTGCCAATTGGGATTGACGAGTAATTGGGTCTGCGCCCGCGCTGCATCGGGCAGGACCAAAGCGAGCGCAGCCACGACGGCCGTTCGGCACACAACTTTGGCCCAATTCATATCGGCCAGAAACGAAAGGTCAAAGGATTGACAAGAGTTGGAGCTTTTCATATTTCTATTGGTTTGAATGTTGCTTTGAGGCATGGCGCGACCCATCATTTGCCGACAACGCGCTCTCATTATGGCGATTTTCTGTGCCAGATATGTTTGCTTCAGTGCTGATGTTGCCCATTAAACGGGAATTCTCAATGCGCGTCATCCCTCTTTCGAGGGATGCGTTTTGGCCGCCCTTGGGATAGCCTGCGTGCTGGTATCTGGAGATCCGACACTCTGAAATCAACCTCCACCAATAACAAGACGAGTTCGGGTCGAAGACTTCGGACGGCGGTTGGCTTTATCCTGGTCTTGGTGTTAGTCTGGCTCACTCCATCTGCTTCCACTGGCCAAACCAACGAGCTTCTCACGAATGCGGTCGATATTATTTCCCTCCCCGTGGAGCGCGCCGCCCGCCAGCTCAAGGTTGTCGTCACCGGCACCGTAACGGTGACTGTGCCGTCTTTGGGCGGGAGCTTCTTCGTCCAGGATGCTACTTGCGGAGTCTTCGTCGATAATCGCGATGGTAAGGCGCCGGAAGCGGGAGACCTCGTGCGCATTTCTGGCGTCACAGAAAAGGGCGCTTATGCTCCTACCATTACCGGGCCCACAGTTGTCAAAATCGGAACGGCCACCCTGCCGCCGGCCCGGGCCGTCTCCATCGAGCGCTTCATGGCTGGCGCCGAGGACAGCCAGCGCGTAGCGGTGTCGGGCATCGTGCGCGCGGCGCAAATGAGCGAAACGGAGTCCAATCTGGACCTGGCTATTGCCTCCGGTGGCTATCGGTTTCATGCGTTTCCCAAAATGCCGCTCGGCATGGATCCTCAACGACTGGTGGGCGCAAGGGTACGGCTCAAAGGAACCTCCGGCGCTTTCTTTAACCAGGAGCAGCGACGCTTAACGGCCCTGAAACTGTTCATGACCTCGCTGCCGGATGATTTCGTGGTGAACGAAATGGAGCCTGTCGATCCCTTTACCGAACCTTTGCTGGCTCTCAACAATATCGCGCAATACCGGAAGGACAAAATGCCGGGCCAGCGCATCCACGTCAAAGGCACGATAACGTATCAACGGCCGGGCCAGGAACTCTTCCTCCAGGATAAATCAGGTGGCTTGCGCGTGAAGACCCGCCAGCTAGAGAAAGTGTCCGTTGGCGACGTGATCGAGGTGGCCGGTTTTGCGGACATCGAGAATTTTCTGCCCGAGCTGCAGGATGCCGTTTTCCGGAAGACATCCGAGCCTACGGCTGCCTTGAAGCCCAAAGCCGTCAAAATGCGGGAGGTGGAGGATGGATTGTGCCATGCGGCCTTGGTCACGTTGCAGGGCAAGCTGCTTGATCGCTACGTCAGGCAAGATCGTCAGCCCGTCAGTGGCGCGATGCGGCTGAGGACCGTCCTCATGATGCAGAGCGAGAACCTCACCTTCACCGCCGAGACGGAATCACCCGAGGCCTGGGGGGATTTGGCCCCACTCCCCATCGGCGGCACCATTGAAGTGAGCGGCGTTTGCTTCACGGAGAGCGGCGAAGACGGGAAATCAAGGTCATTTCAAATTCTCATGCCCACCGGCAAAGAGGTCCGGGTTCTGGCCAAGCCTAGTTGGCTGACTCCGCAACGGCTGTTGACCGGCCTGGGCGCTCTGCTGGCCGTTTCCCTGGTGGGGTTTGGTTGGACGGTCATGGTATCGAAAAAGAATGCGACCTTAAATCTCCTGGTCCAGGAGAAGGAAAAGGCCCGTCTCGAATTACGCCAAGCGCACGACCAACTTGAGGAAAGGGTCAAGGAAAGGACGGCGCAATTAAAACTGCAAATCACGGCCCGCAAGGAGCTGGAACTTCAATCCAAGGCCACGCTGGCAGAGCGAACGCGGCTGGCCCAGGAGCTGCACGACACTTTGGAACAATCCCTTACAGGTGTCGCATTGCAATTGGATACGACCACCAAACTTTATGAGAAAGAACACGAAGGCGCCAAGCATCATCTGGAACTGGCCCGCAATCTGGTGTCTGAAAGTCAAATAGAAGTCCATCGCTCGGTTTGGAACTTGCGCTGCCGCGCGTTGGAGCAGTTTGATTTGCCTGGGGCGTTGCTGATGAGCAGCCAGCAGATCACCGGCGGTTCAAGTTTGCGTGTCGAAATGAAGGCGCATGGCAGGGTCAGACCCTTGCCCGAAACCGTCGAAGAAAACCTGCTGCGCATCGCCCAGGAAGCACTGACCAATGTCATCAAACATTCCGGGGCCACCCTGACCGAGATTGATTTGGATTACGGCCCCAAGAACGTGGTCTTGCAAGTCAAAGACAACGGGAAGGGATTTGCCTTGGACGATTGTGACGGGCCGCGCGAGGGTCATTTTGGCTTGTTAGGCATTTCCGAGCGCACCAAACGATTGCATGGTCAAATCACTTTTTTCAGCGCGCCCGATGCCGGCACTACGGTGCGCGTGCAAATTCCGATCCCGCACGGGGCCTACGCGCCCGAGGAAGCCGAGCCGCAGTTGTCAACATGAAGAAGGACGGCAAAATCAGCATCCTGGTGGTGGACGATCATTTTATCGTCCGCATGGGCGTGATCGCGCTGGTCAACACGGAACCGAGCATGGTCATTGTCGGTGAAGCAGCCGACGGCAACCAAGCGGTGGACCTGTATGCCAAGCACAAGCCGGATCTCGTATTGATGGACCTGCGCATGCCGGTTAAAGACGGCATCGAGGCCACCATCGAAATTCGAGGCCAGGATGCCAACGCGCGCGTGTTAATGCTGACCACGTTCGATGGCGACACCGATATTCACAAGGCGCTGCAGGCCGGAGCGCAAGGCTACGTGCTCAAGAGCGCCACCGGCCAGGAGCTAATCCCGGCGATCCAAGCGGTGGCTTCCGGCCAGCGCTGGATTCCGCGCGAGATCGCCAAGAGGCTGGCGTCCCGGAAGGTATTTGAAGAGTTGACGCCGCGCGAAGTGCAAGTGCTGCAACTCCTGGTCAAAGGGTCGGCTAACAAACAAATTGGCGAGATGCTTAATATTTCTGAGCACACCGTCAAAGACCATCTCAAGAGCGTCTTCGGGAAACTTCAAGTGGTGGATCGCACGGAAGCGGTCACAGCCGCCATCCAACGCGGCATTATTCACTTGTAGGCCCGATATCAGCCTTTGCCGTGGAGCGTTTTGACGGCAGAGAATCGTAAGAAAGGCCGAAGCCATACGGGAAAAGTGGCTTCTCGTTCAACGCGGCAGTCGCGGAGAGCTGTTGATTGTTCAGTGGCCACCTGCGCGGAAGCTTGCCGGTGGGCTTGTAATCACCAAACAAAACGTCCGCCACGCCCTGCCCTTCCGTGCCAGGCAACCACGCTTCCACCAGTGCATCGCTCTGCGCCAGCGCGGAATCAAGAATGAGCGGGCGGCCTGAGATCATCACCGTGATCACCGGGGCGCCGGTCTGCTTGGCGCGAGCAATGAGAGCGGCGTTCGTTGCCGACAACCTCAAATCCTTACGGTCGCCGTCCTTTTCGGCATAAGGCATCTCGCCGACCACGACCAGCACCGCATCCGCGCCATGACCCCGTTCGCCCGTCGCAGAGTAAGTCACCTCGACATCTGGCGCGACGGTCTTGCGGATCGCGGCCAGTATGGTTGTGCCGCCGTGGATGGTGGGGCCAGCCTTTCCTTGCCAGCTAATGGTCCAACCGCCGCATTGCATGCCGATGTCGTCGGCTGCCTGGCCCATCACGTGCAGGTGTTTCAAATTCTTCGATAAGGGCAGCGCGTGATCGGAATTCTTGAGCAACACCAGGGATTCACGCACACACTCACGAGCGACCTCGCGATGCTCCGCCGAGCCGACGGCGGCAGTCAGTTCCGGATCGGTGTAGGGCTTGTCAAAGAGTCCCATTTGGAATTTGATCCGCAGAATGCGCGAAACCGCGTCATCAATCCGAGACATTGGAATCTTCCCCTCCCCCACCGATTCCTTCAGGTCCTGGATGAATTCGACGTAGTTGTTCGACGTGCCTGGGGCATTGGGAACCATGACCATGTCCAGCCCGGCGTTGATGGATTCGGCCACGTCCCATTTGTAATTGGGCGAGAGCTGGTCAATCGCCGCCCAATCGGAAACCAAAAACCCCTCGAAGCCCAGTTCACCTTTGAGCACGCGCGTGAGCAATTCCTTGTTGCCGTGCATCTTTTGGCCGTTCCAACTGCTGTAGGACACCATGATCGAACCGACGCCCGCCTTGACCGCAGCGACGTAAGGCGCCAGGAACACTTTACGCAGCGTAGCTTCGTCGCACAATGCGTTGCCTTGGTCCACGCCATCGGCAGTGCCGCCGTCAGCCACGAAATGTTTGGCGCAGGCTAAAACGGAAGTTGGATCCGATAACTGTCGGCCTTGAAGACCGCGAATCTCGGCCGCGCCCAATTCGGAGACCAATTCCGTTGATTCGCCGAAGCTCTCGTAGGTGCGGCCCCAACATTCGTTGCGCGCCACCGCCACGCACGGAGCAAAGGCCCATTGAATGCCGGTGCCGGCCACCTCAGCCTCGACTACGCGCGCCGCCTTTTCCACCAGCGCGGGATCGCGGGTGGCGCCAAGACCGATGTTGTGGGGGAAGATGACGGCGCCATCCACATTATTGTGACCATGCACTGCATCGACCCCGTAGAGCAGCGGGATTTTCAGACGCGTTTTCAACGCCCAGGAGCGGAATTCATCGCAGGACTTCAACCAGCCCTTGGCATCGTTTTCGGCCGGGGCGTGACCGCCGCCGCTCAGGACGGAACCGAGAAAGTATTTCTGAACGCCGGATTTATCTTTGAGCGCCTCGGAATCTGCCTGGGTCATCTGGCCGATTTTTTCGTCCAACGTCATTTGTGCCAGCAACGCCGCGACCTGCGGATCATAATTCGACGGCGGCTCAACTGCGGCAGCGGACCAAAGGGCGATGCATCCGGCTCCCAGCCAGATGCCCAGGCAAATGCAAGCGCGACCGGTGTGTGTGACGGCCCGCTGGCAGAGTCGTGGTACGAACATATATTGTTTGCTCAACCCCAATAGTAGCGCCCCGACAAGTATTCTTCATCCCTCGTTGGAGGGATACCGCAGCCAGCGCAACCGAACGGGTGTTGGCGACTCCATTATGTCGCACCAAATCAACAAGTATCACTGGTTAGAACGACAAACACCTGGCCGGAAATCGCGAAAACAATTGTGAAAATTGAGGATTGTCGCCGTTTGGCAGAGCTTCACACCAAGGATTGAGATACGGGGAATGGCGGGAGTGGCGGGGCTCGAACCCGTCAGGACCAACCGGCTTTTCCGAGAGAAAACCGCGCAAGCCGGTGTGACTAAACATTATATTTTAGTAAAAGTCAGCTAAGTATTTCATCCTGATCGACTTAATAAATGGCCGTTTGGTTGTTTCATTTGTTTCAAAAGATCGCTGACAGCCTTGCTCA
>DASYNM010000544.1:0-12117 GCA_036008545.1 Verrucomicrobiia bacterium | reverse complement strand
CCGGGATGCGGCGGCAACGCTGGCGCACGGAATTGGAACGGCTCCAGACCGATCTCAGCCAGGGCGTGCCTTTGGAGAAAGCCCTGGATTCGCGCAAGTTGCCCGACCTCTACAAACAAATGCTCAAGGTCGGCGCGAAGTCCAACAACCTCTCCGGCCTGCTGACGTTGCTGGCCGATCATTACCAAAAAAACGGCTTCCTCTGGACGCGCCTCAAGGGGCTGATGATCTATCCAGCGTTGGTATTATTGACAGCGCTGGCTCTGTCCATCCTTCTGGTCAACGCGCGGACAGAATTCGGCGGGCTTCTAGTGCCGTCCCAGCCACTTTTCCAATACCAGCCTAGCGTGGCCGCCATCGCTTTTTATCAAGCCGGTTCCGTCATGCCCGCCGTGGTGCTCGGCGCCTTGGCGGCTCTGGTTCTGTTGGTGCTGTTCGTTCCCTCGTTGCGGGCGGCGGCGCGCTGGTGTTTGCCCGGTTTCAAGGAAGCGCACCTCTCCCGACTGGCGTCCTCACTGGGCTTGCTGCTCAAGGGCGGCGTCGATCTGGGCGGTGCGCTGGGGTTGATGAGGCGAGTGGAGAAGGGCGGACGCATTGGCCGCGACCTGGCTTTGTGGGAACACGCTCTTTCGCAGGGCGCGGGCAAGTTGTCGGGTTTGGCCAAAAAAACCCGGGCCATTCCGCCGCTGTTTTTCTGGCTGGTAGCCGGGGAGGGCGAGGATTTGGCCGCCGGATTCGCGCGGGCGGCGGAAATTTATTACACGCGGGCCGCCTACAAAGCCGATCTGCTGCTCAACTCCGCCTTGCCCGTTTCCGTGGTGGCACTCGGACTTATCATCGCCATTCAGATTTACTCCACCGCCAGATTGATTGAAGGCAGCGGGCTTTTTGATTATCTAAATTTCCTATGAACCTGCTTTGGCCATCCATGTTTTGGCTGCTGCTTTGGTTTGCGCCGTTGTTTGTTTTCTCAATTGGCCTCTACTGGCTTTTCACGCTGCCGTTGCGGCGACAGGAACGGGCGCGATTTTTTCTCGACCTCCTCGAAACCGGGTTCCGCCAAGGCCACTCGCCCGAAGCCACCATCGCCTCCATCGCGGCGACGCAAGACCGCTCCGTGGGCGTTCGCTTCCATCTTCTGGCGCTCCACCTGCAAAGCGGGCTCGTCTTTACCGACGCCCTGGCGCGCGTGCCGTCGCTGGCGTCGCCGCAAGTGGCCGCCATCTTGCGCGTCGGCGAAAAGCTCGGCGACGTGCGCAAGGTGTTTCCGGTGTGCCGCGGCATGCTCAAGGACGCCAACTCGCAGATGCGCAACGCTGTCAACTATATGCTTCTGCTGGCGCTGGTGGGTACGCCCATCGTGCCGATTCTGCTGGCAACTTTGAGGGAGGTGATTGCGCCCAAGTTTCAGTCCGTGGTGGCCGAGGCGTACGGAGTGAATACTCATCCGTTCGGAATGATGGGCGTCATGCATCTGTCCGCTCTGATCGCGACGGTTCAAATTGTCGTGGCTGTACTGATTTGCCTCGGCGTCGTTGCTTACATTGGCGGACCGAGGTTGCGCCGCTGGGTGACGACGGTCTTCCCGACCATTTGCGACCGCCTCATGTATCGCGTGCCGTGGCGCCGCAAACGTCTGCGCCGCGATTTCGCCGCCATGCTCGCGATGCTGCTGGACGCGGGCGTGCCGGAGGCGACTTCGATTCAACTCGCCGCCGCGGCCACCGCCAACCACGTCTTCTTGCAGCACGCCGAACAAGCGGTGCGCGACTTGCAATCGGGCCGGAATCTGGCGACCGCTTTGCGCCGATTTGATCGCGAGGCCGAATTCAGTTGGCGTCTCGCCAATGCCGCGCACGGGCCGGACGGCTTTGCCGCCGCATTGTCCGGTTGGATGGAATCGCTCGACGCCAAGGCGTTTCAGCAGGAGCAAACATTTTCGCAGATAGTCTCGACCGGCCTGGTGCTAGTCAACGGCCTGTTGGTCGGGTTGGTCGTTTACGGGGTTTTCGATATCCTCATCTCCATCACCAACGAGGCGGTTCTATGGTAATTCGCGCAAAATCAACGGGCGGCCGACGCGACGGCTGGATGATCGCCGAATGCATCGTGGCGCTGGGCATTCTCATCGCGGTCATGATTCCGATCAGTTTTTCCTTCGTCGCCGAGCATCGCGCCTGCCGGGCGTCGTATTACCACGCGGTGGCGATGGAGTTGGTCGATGGCGAAATGGAAATCCTGCGCGCCGGCGAGTGGCGGCAATTTCCGCGCGGCACGCAGCCCTACGCTATCAACAGCCCCGCCGCGAAGAATCTGCCGCCGAGCCAATTTATGTTGACAGTCGAAGAGCACCTCGTCCGCTTGGAATGGCAGCCCGGCGCGAAAGATCAAGGCGGAAAGGTCACCCGTGAAACTATTCTTCCCTAATCGAATTCATCGCGAGCGGGCCGGTTATCTGCTGCTGGAAATGCTGGTCTTCATGGCGTTGATGGTGGTGATTCTCGGCCTGGCCTACTCCGCTTATTTTCGCTGCGCCGACAATTCCAAGCGCCTGCAATCGAATGCCGCCGACATCCTCGCCACCGTGCAAGCCGGCGAACGCTGGCGTGACGACATCCGCCTGGCGCGCGAGGTCGCGCTGGATGCGGATGGCGTCAAGATGATTCAACCTGCCGACACCGTCGAATATCGCTTCGCCGAGGAGGCGATTTGGCGGCATTCCGGTCAGACCGGTCGGACGATTTGTCTGCTGCCAAAAGTCAAAACGTCCGCCATGCAACGCGAGGCTCGCCGGCAGGTCAGCGCCTGGCGCTGGGAGGTGGAATTGCAATCTCGCAAAGCGCCGCCCTACCTGCGTCCGCGTTTCACGTTCGAAGCTGTGCCCACCCCATGAAAACTCCAACCGCGCCAGCCCCATCGAAATCCCGCGCCTCGATCATCCTGATCTTGCTGGTGTTTCTCGGCTTGATGGCGCTCATCGTTGTCAGTAATAATCTCGCTTTGAGGCACTTGGACAGGAGTTTGCGGTTGATCGAGCAGAAACAAATGCGCAAGGCCGGTGTTCCCGTCAAAGTCAACAGGCCGTCAAAATAAAAATGGAAATCTCCGCGCCGAAGATTCTCGAAGACCTAGTCGCGCAAGCCACCCGGGCCGGCGCCAGCGACATCCATTTGCAAATGCGCGACGGCGCGGCGCAGGTATCCTTCCGGCTCGACGGCCTGATGACCGAGGCGGAGGGCTTGAGCGCCGAAGTGGCGGAGCGCGTTTTCGGGCGCATCAAATTCCTGGCCCGCCTCAAGACCTACCAGGAGTCGCTCCCGCAGGATGGCCGCATCGAGCGAGCCGAAATCAATTCCCAAAACGACATCCGCGTCGCCACCTACCCGACGGTTACGGGCGAGAAAATTGTGCTGCGACTCTTCGCTCCGGCCGGTGCCAAAAGCCTGGAGGAACTGGAGTTTCCCGCCACCGCCGTCGCCGAGTTGAAAAGTTTTCTGCGCCAGAACGCGGGCCTTCTATTATTGACTGGTCCGGCTGGCAGCGGGAAAACCACGACCATTTACGCCTGCTTGCGCCACTTGGCCGAGGCCGGCGGACGGCATATCATCACGGTCGAAGACCCGGTCGAACAAATCATCCCGCGCGTCATGCAAACCGAAGTCAACGAAGCGCGCGGCCTAAATTTTGCCAAGGCGGCGCGGCACTTGTTGCGGCAGGACCCGCAAGTGCTGGTCATCGGCGAAATCCGCGACGACGAAACCGCCAACCTCGCCGTGCGCGCGGCGCTCACGGGGCATCAGGTTATTTCCACGCTGCACGCCGGTTCGTGCAAAGGCGTCTTCGAGCGGCTGCTGGTCATGTGCCCCGATCACTACGCGGTCGTTTCGTCCGTCGCGCTGGTGTTGAATCAGCGGTTGATGCGCCGCGTTTGCCGCGCCTGCGCCGGGGCCGGTTGCGCGAGTTGTCTTGACACCGGTTACCACGGCCGCGCCCCGGTGGTGGAATGGTTCCGCCCCGATGACAAGGTGCGCCACGACTTGCGCGCGCGCGGCCCGGAGGCGATCCACGTCGCGCAAACGCTCGAGGACGCGGCGCGCGCGCTGGTCCAGTCCGGCTTGAGCAATGACGCGGAATTGCAAAGGCTTTTCGGCGCATGAATCCCACCGAGCTGGCCTTTGTCAATCAACAATTGGCCGCCATGTAGCGCTGCGGCATTCCGCTGGAGGGCGGCTTACACCAGTTATGCGACACCATGACGCGCGGACCGCTGCGCGCGGAGTTGCGCCTGCTGGAGCGCGACCTGGCCGCAGGTGTGCCGCTCGCCAAAGCTGTCGCATTGCGGAAATTGCCCGAGTTTTACATCCGCCTGCTGGAATTGGGCGCGCGCGGCAACGATCTTCCCGGCGTCCTGACCATGCTGGCCGACTATTATGAAAACGCGGGCGCGGTCTGGACGCAGCTCAAGGGGTTGATGGTTTATCCG
This sequence comes from Verrucomicrobiia bacterium, assembly GCA_036008545.1. Lineage (GTDB taxonomy): Bacteria > Verrucomicrobiota > Verrucomicrobiia > Limisphaerales > Palsa-1400 > Palsa-1400. The sequence continues at coordinate 7,634 of DASYNM010000544.1, read as the reverse complement.
GCGATCGTGCTGGTGCTGTCACTGGCATTTTCCGCTTGGGCCGCAGTGCTTGGCCATCAATTCGCATCGCTTCTCGGTCGTGATCGCAATCTCCTTTTTGGAACCCGCTCACTCAGCACCATAAACGGCGGCCTCCGCACTCCGTTCACCGGCTCAGCCGCGTTCCCCTACACCGACAGTTATCTTTGGGTGCCGCCGGTCATGCTGGCCGCAGTTGCGCTTCCGATGCTGGCTGCGGTGACGCTTCCTTTTTTTCGGCGCAGAATAGTTTGGCGGTTGCCCGCTTTTCGCGAAGCCAGCCTATGCCGAGTCGCGTCGGCGCTGGCCGTGTTGCTCCGGGCCGGCGCGGCGCTGCCGGATGCGTTGGCGCTGGTGGAACAAATGCAGCGCGGCACGCCGGCCCGGCGGGATTTGGCGCTGTGGAAAAAGCGATGCTCGGAGGGCGCGGGAAAATTTTCAGCCGTCGCCGCCGGCAGCAAAGTCTTTCCGCCGATGTTCGTCTGGCTGGTTGCCGGCGCGGGCGAAGACCTGGCGTCCGGCTTTGATCGGGCGGCACGCGTCTATAAGGCGCGTTTCGCCTATCGCACGAACGTTCTACTTTACGCAGCGCTGCCGGTCTCGCTCTTGTTTATCGGCTTGATGATACTGAGCCAGATCTATCCAATGGGCCGGTTGATTTTTGAACTGCCGCGACTGCTCTTTATGCGCTAGCGAATTGCAGCAATGAAATCTTTATACGAACCCCTCTCCCGGCCTCCGGCCACCCTCTCCCCGCTGTGCGGGGAGAGGGCAGGGAGAGGGGTTCGTTGTAACCTCAATACTGTTGCGGCACAAAGGGCGACCCATGAGTAGCCTCATCGCCAATATTTTCCATTGGGTTCTGCCCGTGCTGTTGCCGGTCAGCGTTTTGGCGGCGGTGGCGTATTACCTGATCAGCCGCCCGCTGCGCCGGGAGGAACGCACGCGCTTCCTGCTCGAAATGATCGAGTCGGCGTTGGAGCAGGGCCAGCCCATCGAACACTACATCGTCTCACTCGCCCAAACGCGGGATGACTCGCTAGGCACGCGCTTTTATTTGCTGGCGGCGCATCTGGAACAAGGACGCTCCTTGTGCGAGGCGCTGGAAAAAGTTCCCGGCCTCGGGCCGCCGCAACTCGCGGCCATGTTGGGCGTCGGCGAAAGCCTTGGTGATTACGGCCGCGTGCTGCCCGCCTGCCGGGAATTGCTGCACGACGGTTTGTCGGAGGCACGCGCCGTGATAAATTATCAAGTGGGCTTCGCCTTCATCATCAATCCGATCATCGCCGTGACGCTGCCGCACGTGGCGGCGAGGGTTTTGCCCATTTTCCAGGACCTCAACAGTTCACTGGGCATTCCGCTGCTGCCCGGATTCGCCTTCACCGTTCGCGTGTTGCCATGGGTTTGCATCCTGCAACTGCTGCTGGTACTGGCGTTCTATTTTTTTGCGATGCTCTTTCTCGGCGGTCCGCGTTTCGTCACCTGGGTGGAAGCCAGACTGCGGCCGGCAGCGGACTGGCTTTGGCTGCGTCTGCCGTGGCGGCGCAAACGATTGCAAAGCGATTTCTCCGCCATGCTGGCCCTTCTACTTGACGCTCACTTGCCGGAGGAACAGGCCGTGACGCTGGCCGCCTTGAGCACCGCCAACACCGCTTTCATCCGTCTCGGCCGCAAAGCGTCGGAGCGACTCCGCGCGGGCGTGAAGCTGGCCGACGCGCTGCAATGCATTGACGACACAGGCGAATTTCGCTGGCGCTTGAAAAATGCCGGTCAGAGCGGCGGGCGCTTTTTCCTCGCTCTCAATGGCTGGCACGAATGGCTGCACGCCCGCGCTTATCAGCAAGAGCAGGCGGCGGCGCAAACCATCAGCACCGGCCTGGTGCTCCTGAACGCCGTCAGCGTGGCCATGGTGGCGGCGCTGGTAATGGGCAGCATTGCGCGGCTCGCTTCCGTTTTCAAATGAGCGCCGCCGCCATCGAATCTTTGCCGCCGCCGCCCGCCGACCCCGTGCGCGTGATCAATCGCTCCGTGCGCTGTTTTATTTTCGGTGTGGTGGGCGCGGTGCCTTGTTTCGGTTTGGGCATGGTCTGGCTGGCGTTCAAATTGTATCGCGACATCGCCGCGGAGACGGGCGAGCCGGTGAAACTCTATCCGCTTTACTTGACATCGGTGTCGGGCGTGTGCCTGGCGGCGGCTTGCGGCGTGAATGATCTGCCGACGGGAGTCCTGGCCGATGCCATCGTGCTGGCGGTGCTGCAATTCCTTTTCATTCGCCAGCAGTATGTGCGGAATGCTCCCACCGAATGGAACCCGGCGCGGCATCTGATGTATTGGGGTCTAGGCCTGGCCAACCTCGGATCAATTCTGTCGGCTCTGACGGTGCTGCTGGTGATTTACGTGTTGCTCCAAACTTGAACGATGAACTTCCTGCCCATCGCCATTCGTGAATTGCAAGTCACCGCGCGCCGGGCCATGACTTACTATTGGCGGAGCCTCAGCGCTCTCAACGCGGCTGCTATCGCGCTCGGTTTCCTGTTCGTTGGCTTCAGCGGCGGTCTAACGGCCAGCACCGCGGGAGAGATGACCTTTCAGGTTCTTTCCTGCCTGGGATACGGGATGGCCGCAGGCGCCGCAGTCATAATCACGGACGACTGCATCAGCGAGGAACGGCGAGAGGGGACCTTGGGTTTTCTATTGTTGACAGATTTGAGGGGCTACGACATCGTGCTTGGCAAACTGGCGCGAATAAGCGTGACGGTTTATTGCATGGTCGCGGCTTTTCCGGCTTTGGGTTTCACCATGCTGCTGGGCGGGGTTTCCGTCGGCGATTTCGCCAAAGTCGCCTTGTCTGTTCTAAACGCAATTTTTTTCTTCTCTGCATTAGGTCTGCTGGTCTCGGCGTGCAGTTGGAATGTCCGCACGTCATTCTCGGCTGCTCTAGTCGGGTTTAGTCTTTTCAGCGCCCCGATGATGGCCTCAATTTTGGGACTAAACTTCTCGGGGCCATGGATCGCTCTGCTTCTAGCGACGCCCGGGGGAGCCTTTCTGGCTGCGCTTGGATCGAGTTTAATGACCGTGTCCAAACCGGATTTCTTCTGGTCACTGGTCGTCAGCCACGCGCTCGGCTGGCTGTTTATCGCCGCAGCCAGCCGCATGGTCGTGCGAAATTTTGCCCGCGAGGCGCCGCAATCAACAACGCGATCAAAAGCCGCGCTTGGTCCGAATCCCGCCGCTGCGCTCTATGCCAGCACAACGGAACAGAAGCCGCGCCCGCTGGTTCTGATGCTGGCCTTGTTGGTGGTCATGATCGTGGTGACCGCGATGTTGATCGATCCCATGGGTTGGTACGACATCCCGACCTTCGCGTTCATCGTGCTGGGGTTGCACCTGATCCTGAAATACTGGACGGCGCATGCCGCCTGCCGCTCGCTGCCTTCCCGGCGGCAAAGCGGCGAACTGGAAATTTTATTGACAACTCCGCTTGATGGCGACGCCATTCTGCTCGGCTCCACCACCGCCATCAAACGGCAATTGTTCTGGCCCTTCCTGTTTGTGGTCGCGGTGGACGGAGTGCTCCTCATTCTCGGCTGGCACAAGCTGGGTCTCTGGGCTGGATTCGCTTTCGCATGGGTCATGCTTTTTGAATTTCTTTGGTTCGTCGGCAACCTCTATACGTTGACCTGGGTTGGGTTGTTCATGGGCATGAAGTATTCCAGCCAAGCCAAGGCCCTGGGCCGGACGATTTTCTGCATTCTTTTCCTCCCGTGGTCGGTCTTGGCCATCTCCGCCGCGTTCGTCGGTATTGCGACAATGGGCAGCAATCTCTCGCCGGCCACCGGCGTCGTGACGGCGGGAGAATTTCTGGTCGGGCTGGTGGCGTGCAACCTCGGTTTCTGCGGTTGGGCGGTGAGCGAGTTGCGCGACCGCTTCCGCCTCTTGGCCGCCAGCCAGGCTGAGCCGCCCAAACCTTGGGCGCCGCCGTGGAAACACATGATCGAAAAATTGCGTTTCTGGCGCTGGAAACGATCTCCCCAATCTGTCTGATGGACACTTTGGTTAACATCCGCATTGCTCCGTCGCTTATTCACGGGCAGGGCGGATTTGCCCCTCACTTTATTGCAAAGGGGTCGCGTGTCATTGAATACGTCGGAGAACAAATCACAAAGGCGGAATCGTTGCGCCGTTGCGAAGCGGAGAACTGGTTCATTTTTTGCCTCGACGAGGAATTCGACCTGGACGGGAACGTGGCATGGAACCCGGCGCGTTTTCTCAATCATAGCTGTGCGCCCAATTGCGAGGCGGTTTACGACGATGGCCGCGTCTGGATCGTGGCCCTGCGCGACATCTCGCCCGGAGAGGAGATTACGTTCAATTATGGCTACGACCTAGTTGATTATGACGAGCATCCTTGCCGCTGCGGCGCGCCGGAGTGCGCCGGGTACATTGTGGCGGAAGATTTGTTGGAGCACATTAGGAGCAACCGGCATCAATCCTTGCCAAAGAATTTCAGAATCTCTGCTGCCGGATCGCGCGCGATCAATTCCAAGGGCGATTCGTCGTACCAATCGCGCGGTAGATGACTCGCGTAAGGCTCTTGCAAAAAGCGTTGGCACAAGAGGGCGATGACACCGCGATCGGTTTCGCTCCGAATCAGCCGGCCTGCGGCCTGGATGACGCGTGTCATGCCGGGCTGCAAATAGGCGTATTCGAATCCCGCCTGTTCCGTTTCGTCGAAATAGCGACGCAAAAGTTCGCGCTCAAAAGAAACCTGCGGCAGGGCGGGTGACACGATATAGACCGCGCTCAGAAGCTCTCCCGGAAAATCGACGCCCTCGGCGTACATGCCGCCCAGCACCGCGAAGAGCAACACGCCTCCAGGTGGCGCGGAGGCAAGCGACTTGAAGATGCTCTCGCGCTCGTGCTCGGCCAGATTCGAGCGTTGCACGATCAAGCGGGCGCGAATGGGGGGCATCTTCGCCGCCACTTGCTCCAGGAATTGATAGCTCGGAAACAAGACCAACCCGTTGCCGGATTGCGCATCTGACATCTGCGCGACCAATTTTGCAATCGGCCCGTAACTCTGCGCGCGCGCGGCGAAGGTGGTCCGCACCTGCGGCAAAATCATCACTTTGCGGTTCTCGCGCGGGAAGGGTGGCGGCAGCGTCATGGCCGTCGTGCGCTCCTTTTCCAGGCCCAGCAGGCGCCGCGTGACTTCGACCGGCGAGAGTGTCGCGGAAAATAAAATGGCCGAGGCCGCCGCCTTGAATACTGGCGCGATGGCCCGGGCCGGGTCCAAACATACCAGCGCCAACCGGACGCCCGAAGGGCGTTTTTCGACCACGCACGCGAAGCCCGGCCCGAACAAGTTCATAATTGCCATGAAGCGCTGCCAGGCAAAATGCAAATCGACCAAAGGGTCTTCCGCCAGGGCCAGCTTGGTTTCCCGCTTCCATGAAAGGTAGCGGATAAATTCCGGCTCCCACTGTTTCCACAGCTCGCGCAACTCGCCAGCCAGTGGTGTCGTTTCGCCGATGGCCGCGGACTCCTCCAGCTTGCCGGCGGATTCTTTCAGCAGCGCAGCGACTTCCTCCACTATGCGCGAAAGCGCCTCGAACAATTGCCCCGGTTGCAGCAGCAAGCGTCCGGCCACGGCGCGAAATTCCTCTTGCAACAATTCGGGTGAAAATATCTTGCGGGCGCGGTCGGGCAGATTGTGGGCCTCGTCGATCAACAGCACCGCCGAGGCCAGCCCTTCGCGATCCAAATGGCTTAGAGCCGCGCCGGGATCGAAGACGTAGTTGTAGTCCGCCGTGATGGCGTCGGCGCGCCGGGCCAATTCCAATTGCACTTCAAACGGGCAGACTTTCTCCTGCTTGGCGGCGGCGAAAACGGCGTCGGGATCAAAATGGGAATGGCTTTCCCGCAGTCGGTCAAGGAGGCCCGATTTTTCCATTTTGGCCGGGTAATCCTTCGCGTAGGGGCAAAAGTCTTCATGACAAATAACGCGGTCGTTGGCGCACATTTTTTCCTTGGCACGGAGTTGTGCGGTGCGAAACGCGCCGCCGTTGTGCAACGCGCGGAAAATGGAAACCGCCATCCGCTGTTGCAAAGTCTTGGAGGTCAGGAACACCACTTGTTGGCCCGCAGCCAGACCGTGCAGAATGGCCGGGTAAAGGCTGGCCGCCGTCTTGCCCGAGCCGGTGGGCGCTTCCACCAGCAAATGTCCCCCGGCCTGGAGAGATTGCCCGACGGCATCCATCATTTGTTGTTGACATGGCCGGGGGCTGGCGTGGGGAAAGGGCATGGAGGCGGTGGCGGCGGCTTTTTGCTCGCGTATTTTGGCTTCCGCCCGCCAGATCGCCAGCAATTCGCGCAGGCGCGATTGCAGTTCGCGCTCCAGGGCATCCTCGGGGCACGGAACCGCCACGGCGAATTCCGCGCCAGTGGCGAGGTCCACGTAAATCAGCGAGCCGGCCACGGGCGAGTTGCCCATGCGGCGCCACAAGTGGCAATAAATCCGCAATTGTCGCTCATGGCTTTCCAAGACCGAGCCTGAGCCTGGCAGGTAGGCCGATTTGAATTCTTCCACCAACCAACTGCCGTCGGCATTTTGGACGCAGCCGTCGAGGCGACCAGTAATCAGCGCCGTCCAATCCTCCACAGGGCAGCGCTCCTGAAGATGGACCTCGCAGCGGTAGCCAGATTGGGCGGCGCGCCGCGCATCGAGAACGCGCGCGTGCAATTCGGCGCCTAAGCCGAGTCGATGCCAACCCTCGCCGCGCTCAAAGCCAATGCGGCGGAAGCCTTCCCGCTCAGCCAGTTCGCGGACCGAGACTTCAAAGACCCTGGATGTTGGATCAAATTTCAGAAACGCCTCATCCCATCACCGAAGATAGCAGGATAAGTGCACCGAACGAAGTTGATTTTGTGGTCCATAGGAGATAGAGTCGTGACATGAGCACTGTTGTGGAAATCAGCGCGGCTATAGAGAAGCTGGACGTGAAAGAGCAGGTCGAATTGCTCCGAGTGCTGCCCCAGCATTTAAAAATCTCGTTGGACGAATTTGCGTGGACTCGGCTGGCGGAACCAGCATTTGAGTTCTGGAACAATCCCGAAGATGCCATTTACGACCAGCTTTAGGCGGTGACGTTATCCTGGTGCCCTTTCCATTCACCGATTTGAGCAGCGCCAAACAACGACCTGCATTGGTGGTTTCGTCCGACGTCTTGAATGCGAGGAGTGATGATGTGCTAGTGGCCGCAATCAGTTCTCAAATCCCCGTCGAATTGGCTGTCGAAGAGTTTATGATTCCTCAGAGTGACTTGGCTGCCTGCGGCTTGCCGAAACCTTCAGTCGTGAGGTTGGCAAAACTTGCAGCATTGCACCGGCAACTGGTAATCAAGCGCATCGGCTCAATGCCAGGTCCAGCATTGGGCCAAGTCTTGTCGCAAATAAGGAATTTGTTCTAGTGTAGCGTCACTTAAGTTCATTAAATAATGTATGGACTTTGGCGAGAATCAGATCGGCTGACGCCGTCCAGCGGAAGGGACGCGGGTTCTTGTTGTGAGCGGCGATGTATTCCTTGATCGCCCGGTCCAGATCGGTGACGCTTTGAA
>DASYNM010000543.1:0-5041 GCA_036008545.1 Verrucomicrobiia bacterium | reverse complement strand
GCCTTGGCCCACCCCGCATCAGACTCGAAACAGGCCACAGTATCTTGGTTCGCTTTTTGCCAGCGCGGTTGGGGCCGCATAAAATGTGGTACGCCCGTCTGGCCCAACACTGGCTAAATGAAGAGACTATCACCTGCCCTCGCCTGACCGGCGATGACTTCGGCGGTGACATCAACGTGGAGTGCCCGGTTTGCCTTTTGGCGGAGCACCTCAATCATGACCGCGACAAGGATACCATCGCGTTCGGATTTAAGGTCATGGCCAACCCGCACTTCCTGACCTACTGCCTACTCTGGGAGAGGGATGGCGTCCGGTTTCCGATGGATATGGTCATCAACCCTTGCGAGTTGCTGCTTGAAGAGGGGGCGTGGGAACAACTGGCACGGTTTTACATGGCGGGCATCCACGTGTCGCCCGACAGCATATTGAACTACAAAAAGGGCAACGACTTCGGCCTCTATCAAAGCCACAACGGCACCCGGCTCGACAGACTCGACCAGTTGCCAATTTTCGGCGTGGACGACGACATCGAGAAGCACATCAAGAAGATTGAGGCCACCTTGAAGAACCCGAAGGTGCAGATGCCCACCCTCGCCCAACTGCAAGCCTTCGCCGACAGATTGCAGGAAGGAGCCATCAATCTGCACCGTTACCGGGACGATGAAGACGGTCCGCCTCGCAGATCAGTTGAGTGACGGTTGTATTTAGATCGGCGGCGTGAAGACCCGCTTGAAAAATGAAGCGACAATATAATCTGATTTATGGCGGGCGTGCCCAAAAGGCCGTCGGGTTGCTTCAGCCCGGTCTTCAAGCCCGTCGCCCCCTTGCTGGCAGCCCGAAGCTGCCAGCCTTTTGGCTAGACCTGCTTGTGCGTCTGGTGCGCAACCCTCAAGTCCCGGTGAGCGTACCACAGGTTTTCGCCGTCCATGCTGCGCCTCAATTCGCACCGCCAAAAACACATCATTCTGTTCTAAAGGAAAGACAGGTCGTGCGCCCGCCAGCCGCGATTTGTTTACAACGTGCAGTGAGTAAGTATGAATGTCAGGTCTAACGGGCCGGTAGAAACGGGGCCATTTGAAGCGCGGCATATCCTGCCGCCGCTCACTGCACACCCGCTGGCGCTACCGGCCCGCATCTCTTCAAACCCCAATGCCTGACAACCTTACAGACGAGGCCCGGCGCATCGTCGAGGACGAGGTGCAAATCGAGCGTTGGGATGGCGAGGTCGGCTACTGCCGCCACTGCCCCGGTGAGCACCTCCATACGACGGCCAGCACCGGGTCGCCGATAGTATATGTGGACGGCAAGTTCCCGGTCCTGACATGCTTTCACCATAGTTGCGCCCCGGTCATCGCAGAAACGAACCAGCGGCTTTACGACGAGTGGGTTGACTTCTGCGACGGGCATGGCATCAAGATTGAACTGACCCCGGAAGAAAAAGCGGAACGGGCCTTCCGCAAGCACCTGCGCGTGTTGCGCACAAACGCCCGGCTGCGGCTCGCGCCCAAGATCATCGGCGCAGGCGTGGCGGTCGACGGCTGGACCAAGGAGTCTCCCTTCAATCTGAATAAATATCGTGTACAAGACCACTGGCTGTGCTATCTGGCCGGGCTGTACGCGCCGGGCGACGTGCTCTGGATTGGCGAGCTTTACCAAAGCGGGCGCGAGTACAAGTATTGCTTCCGCACGACAGCGCAGTGGATTACCGAGATGGATGTTTCGCCGGGGCCGCAGATTTGCGCCGCGCCTTTCAAGGAGCGCAACGTCTTTGTCTTCGACGCCGAGGCCAAACCGCTCTACGACTCGGTCTTGTGTCAAGAAATACCCGAAGGCAATGACGCCGGGGGATATGACCTTCGCGGCGTGCGGGACTACTGGCGGACGGGCGATGGCAAAGGTTTCGTAGGCGTCTACAGGGTCGAAGGGCAGTATCGCCGCGCCAAAAAGTTCATCGGCGGCCAGCCCTATATCGTTGTGGAAAGCGACACGCTGGACAAGGTCCGGTTCGGCAGCATCGTGCGCTACTTCCAAAAATACGCAATGCTCCGGGCCTTGACTGACACCGGCAACAAATCCATCCACGCGGTGTTCGACCGGCCCGATCTGCCTCTTGCCAAGCTGCGCGAACTCTACGCCATCGCCGAAGGTCTAGGTGCCGACCCGAAGCTTTTCCGAGCCTGCGCCACCACGCGCCTGCCCGGCTGTGAGCGACTGGACGATCAGTTCAACGTCCTCGGCTGGCAGCGCCTGCTTTACCTCAATCCAAAGTTCACTTATGCAGGAAGAAACTAAGCCTGCCGCCGACCCTGCGGCTGATCTTGCTCTGGCGGCCTGCCTGTCCTTCAAGGACCGCCGCAAACAGTGGTTCGCCGCGTTTGACAAGCTGTTGTGGGATGATTACAACGCGCTGGACAGCGTAGAAACCGCCTGTCGCGACGCCAAGGCATTAGGCTTCAGCCGGAGCACGATCATGAAGGATTCCGGCAAGGATGGCGGCACCTCGTTGCTGGGTTTCATCGTGGGCAAATATCAACCTGTCTGTGCCTCGCTGTCTGAAGCCCTCAAAGAGGTTTACCGCATAGCCGACGAGGTCGGCCTGCCTGACCGAGTGCTGATGTTCACACAGGAGGTGCCCGACCTGTATTACGAACATCACCGGCACACTTTCTGGTACAAAACCGACGGAGGCTGCTACCAGAACATTACCAAGGAAACGGCGCTGGAGATGCTGAACGAAGCTGGCCTTTCAGTGAAAAAGGAGGAAAACGGGATGCCATCCGAGGCGCACCGGCTACTGCTGGAAGTCATCCGCACAAAGGGCATTGACTGGACGGGCGCGTTGGCAGGCTACCCGGTCGGCGTCCATCAGGTCAAAGGCATCAACCTTCTGGTGACCCGGAGCTTTACCCTCATCCAGCCGGACCCGGAGGACAAAACCGAGGCTCCGCATATTATGGCGCTGGCGCACGGCCTTTACGGCGACAAAGCCATCCACCTGCACCTCTGGCGCAAGGAAGCCTACGAATCGCTGATGCGCGGGCTGCGCAACACCAACATGGCGTTCATCTGCGTGGGGCCGACGGATTCGGGCAAGAGTTTGGACTTGGATTACGTCACGGTGCCGCTTTTGGGCGGGCGCAAAGCCAACGCCTACTCGTATTTGAGCCGCAAAACGGACTTCAATGACGAGCAAATTGGCAGCGAGGTCCACGTCATTGATGACGGCAACCCGTTTGAAACGCCGGACGCCCGGAAACAGTTTGCCAATTCGATCAAACAGGAAGTGGCCAGCAACGAGGCGTGGTGCCATCCCAAAGGCAAGGCTGGGTTCACGCTCCCTTTGTTCCGCCGCTTGTGCATCCTCGCCAACCCGGATGACATAGCCCTCATGCCAGAATTAGATCAGAGCATGGAGGACAAACTCATCATGCTGGAGGCCAAGCCCTGCGTCATGCCGCCCGGCTGCCTGCCACTCCCGGCGCGGAATGACATTGGGGCGCGGGAAGCGTTCGTGGCCCAGTTGCGCAAGGAACTGCCCGCCTACATCAACTGGCTCCGCCTTCTGGAGCCTGCCACCAAGGACTTTGAGTCGCGCCGCTGGGGCGTGGCCGCGTTCAAGGACGAAAATCTGGTCCGGCAACTAGACGAACTGTCTTCGACCAAGGAAAAGCACGCGGTCATCCAGAAGACGATCTTCCGCAGCCACGACTACCGGGCGAGCAATGCAGCCGAGATCGAGATCAACGATCTCTACGAGCTTCTTTGCGAGGGCCAGCACAAAGACCGGGCCGCGAAGCTGTTTCGGAACGTTCGTGCCTTGGGGTCAGCACTTGGACACCTGAGCAGGAAGAAAGAGGGCTATGACCGGCGCGAAAGCCACGGCGAGAGCCTGTGGCACATAGAGCGGGACGCCAAGTTCGATAAAGCAGCGAATGTCGAGCCAGAATGAGCCACCAAGAGCCACTGAGCCACCCAAGAGCCACCGTGAAAATTGCCAACAAATACAAGGTGATTTTGAATTTCGGGTGGCTGGGTGGCTCTTTTTTCTATAATTCAATAAAGAAAATGAAAAGGGGTACGTGTGTCTACCTGTACTAGTTTTCGGCTGGAATCCACAAAGTAGAGCCACCCAGCCACCCGATGTTCGTTTTACCCTCGAAAGACAGGCAAAAAATGAACGGTAGTAAGAGCCACCGAACATCCACCGGACAGCCACCGGAGCCACCGGAGCGGATGCAGGTGATGTTCAAGCAACCAATGCCTGCGGCACACGCAACAACGGATAATGCGCGTGCGCGTCACACTTTTTTGGAGGAAAATAAATGAGCGATCAGCAAAAGCGAAAGTCCGACCCAGAAGACGGCCCGATCTGGGAGGTGATGAGCACATCCGAAAAAATCTTCGGGCTGAAGCCAGTGCGTTCGCTGGAACAAATCCGGCTGGACTGTAAGCGTCGGCGGCGCGAGCGGGAGCGGCTGATGCTGGAGCGTGAATACGCTGAACGCCGCCAAATGGTGGCAGATCGCAACCGGCGGCTCAAGGATGTCCAGTAGCACCAACATGGACATCAACGTCAACATTAACCAGTGCCTGCGGGTGATCGTGCTGGTTGACCTGGCGCAAGGCGCGGGATAAGAGCGTCGCCTTCGCCCTGCGCGGCATCATCCAGCGCGTCGTCAAACTGGCCTGCGGCGAGGATTAAACCAACGGGTGGTGGCTATATAAATAGCCACCACCCGTCTCGCCGCTGAAATCAGTTAAAAACAGTACGTGTCACAAAACGGCACGTACTGTTTTTAACCAGATGGCATCCGGTTCAGGCCAGCTTGCGAGGTCGTCCCCGCCGACCGCGCCGCGCTGGCATCCGCCCGTTGGCGCGGGCGCTGGCGATTTTCAACTCGGAACGGCGCTCGCGTCGTCCGCGCTTCTCGCGGCCCAAAACACTGGCGTAGGGATTTCGCACGATGCGCACCGACGCCGCAGCCACAACACCCCAACTTTTCCCAATGCCGTCGACGGCACCCACAGGACCGTTTAGCTC
>DASYNM010000542.1:0-6310 GCA_036008545.1 Verrucomicrobiia bacterium | reverse complement strand
TGAGCAATGCAGACATACAGCCAACGAATGAGGCAGCCAGACTATTCCTGCAAGACGAGGTGAATCCGCCCCATCGCATATTGGTTGTGGATGACGAGGCCTCCTTACGCCGGTTGATTACGAGCACGCTGGTCAGCTCCGGCTACAGCGTTGATGCCGCCGAGGATGGCGCCGACGCTTGGGAGGCGCTTCAAGTCAAACATTACGATCTGCTGATTACTGATAACAATATGCCGAGGGTGTCAGGTGTGGAGTTGCTCCAAAAGTTGCATGCCACTCGCCACGCTCTGCCAGTCATCATGGCCACAGGAATCTTGCCGGAGGAAGAATTCGCCCGCAACCCCTGCCTCAAACCCGCTGCGACACTGCTCAAGCCCTATACTCTCGCAGACTTGCTGAAAACGGTGAAAGCGGTTCTGCACGCGATGGGCGGCAACCGTGAGCAGATCGAGCCTGGCCAAGCTAGACGTCAACCGATGGATAGCGGCTCTGATGGCCGCCCCATAGCGGACCCACCATTGACCGGGCCCAACTTTATTTATGAAACACAATAAGTTCCGTCAGGACCAAAATCAAAAACAAGTCGATGCCCCGCCCGCAACCGAGTCTTTGGACTTAAACCGAACGAAAGTTGAGCTGGCGCCATCACCGGATGAAGTAGCCAGAAAGGCCTACTTCACTTATGTGAATCAAGGCTCGCAGCCTGGGCACGAGGTGCAACATTGGTTGGCGGCGGAGGCGGAACTGATCGCCGAGCGCAACCGTACCCGCACGCACGGGTTTCACAATCAGACGTGAATCAGGCTGGCCGGCAACCAACGGAGAAGGTCGGCGCTGATTCCAAAATTTTGTTTGACCGAAGAAGACCCCATAGCGAAGGAAGTTTTCCGGGCGCATTATGGCGGTAGAACATGCGGCACTTCAAAAAAGCCGCCATTCTGATGAATCAACGAAAGGTAAAATAAAAATGAAACACAATCATAACCACGATAATTTCCCCAACCTCGGCCCCAAACTCGTTCCCGTTCGCTTTGAGTTCACTCATCCGACGGCTACCACCGTTTGCGTCGCTGGCACCTTCAACCAGTGGCAGCCCGCCGCCAAATCCATGCATCTCTCGAGCAGCGGTCATTGGCTCAAGGAAACCGCTTTGGCCCCTGGCACCTACGAATACTGTCTCGTCGTGGACGGGCAGTGGATGGCTGACCCGTTGGCCAGAGAAACCGTAGCCAACCCGTTTGGGGGAAGGAACTCGGTTCTGAAAGTAGCCGATTCGCTGGACGCAGCCTACCTCGCGGACGCGGAGAATTTGCCGCTTAGAAGCTCGCAAGAATAGGAACCGAAGGAATTGGGAAGATAGAGAACGTAGGAAATCCATGAATGAGGTAAAGCACACTCACCAACACGGCGGAGATCCGAATGGCGGCAATGTTCCTCATGGCCGTCGTCCTTACTGGACACGCGCGCATCGTGATTGGCGTGTCTGGGTCGGCGTGGTGTTGATGCTTGCGGCCATGATCATCTATTTGATGACCGATGATTTGGCGTGGCGGCCTCACATCCGAACGCAACCGCCTGTTTCAAGCGCCGTTGGAAGATAGCCCGCCTTCCCACAAATCCGAGTCAATGGGAGCCGCAAACTCGGACCATCCGCCTGGTTGCACTCTCCTGTCGCTGGGCCGCTTCCGCCAGAGGTCGTCTCAGCTTCCACGGTAGGGTTTCACCTTATAGCGAAGGGCCGTGGCTGCGCGTAGCGTAACCCGCTGGACGATTATTATCACACAAAGACGAAAGAGAAATATGATGATCAACAGCAAAGCAACCGTGCCGATCTACAAGTCCCAAGCCGAAACCGCCTCTGTTGGTGGTTGCCATCGCTATGCCCGAGGACGACATGATGCAGGACTGGCGACCAGCGCAAAAAATGGTCAACAAGAATAGGATCGAGCGCCACCATGTCTCTACCATTCAATCTTGATGTGCGCGAGCTTGGTGATGGGCGTGTGCTCGTCAAACTCGAGTTGCAGGCGGCCTACCCGCAGCACCCCAGTTTAGTTATGCGCAACAATGGCGGCCAGCAGGAAGAGCCCCTCCAGTTTCAAACTCAAGCCAATGGCCGCGATCTTTTCACCGTGACTCTTGCCATCGGCTCACCGTTCGATTACGCCCTGCGCGTGACCACGCCAAGGCAAAGCTGCTGGCTCACCCCAAAAGGCGAGGAACACGACCGGCTGCCCCACAACTGGTTTCGCTATGAGCGGGGGGCGCTCCTGGCCGATGCGCCCGATGCGGCGGCTCGGCGCCAGGTCTCTTCAATGTTGTGTTATGAGCCGCAGTTGCGCCCGGCCTTTGCCACCCCGGCCTGGGTGCGCGACGCGGTCTTCTACCAAATCTTCCCCGATCGATTCGCACGGGGCGAGCCCGCGCAGACCCTTCGGCACGTGCAGCCGTGGGGCAGTCCACCGACCAACGGCAATTTCATGGGCGGCAACTTGCAGGGGATTCTCGACCGGCTGGACTACCTTGTCGATCTTGGCGTCACCGCGTTATATCTCACCCCGATATTCCAAAGTCCCAGCAACCACAAATACGATACCATGGACTATTTTGCGGTGGATCCGCATTTGGGCGACACGGAATTGCTGCGGCGCCTGGTGAGCACGTGTCATCAGCGCGGCCTGCGGGTAGTGCTGGATGGAGTGTTCAACCACTGCTCAGACCAGCACCCTTTCTTCGTGGACGTAAAGCGGCACGGGCGGCAGTCGCGCTACTGGGACTGGTTTCACATCCGCAACTGGCCCATCCCCGATCACTTTGATTCTCAGCAGAAGGCGCTGCATTGGTATGATTGCTGGTGGGGATTTCATACCCTGCCCAAGCTCAACTACCATCACCCCGACGTGCAGGAGTATTTCCTGAAAGTCGCCACTTATTGGTTGCGCGAGGCTGATATCGACGGCTGGCGCCTGGATGTGCCCAATGAAGTGCTCCAGAGTTTCTGGCCGAAGTTTCGCCGCGCCGTCAAAGCCGCCAAGCCCGACGCCTACATTGTCGGCGAGATTTGGGATGATGCCACCTCCTGGCTCCAGGGCGACCAGTTCGATGCGGTCATGAACTATCGTTTCCAAAGATCGCTCATCGGTTACTTCGCCGAAGAGCGCATGGACACCCGCGCCTTCGATGGCACACTGCGCGAGATTTTGCTGGCCTACCCCGAACCTGCCGCCGCCGTGATGCTCAACCTGCTCGGAAGCCACGACACCGTGCGGCCCATGACCATTGCCCGCTGGCGCGACAGCGATGCCCGCCACGCCCTCGACTCTTTGAAGCTGATGGCCACCATGCAGTTTACTTTTTTGGGAGCGCCTTGTGTTTATTATGGCGACGAAATCGGCCTGCAAGGCGAAAAGGATCCCGATTGCCGCCGATGCTTTCCGTGGGGTTGGGAGCAGCAGGACGAGGACGGCGATGAGAAATCAGAGTTGCTGGCCTGCTACAAGAAACTCGTCGCGCTCCGCAAGGCCAACCCCGCGCTGCGCAGCGGCACGTTTTACCCACTGGAGGCGGACTCGCACCGGCAACTCTACGTTTTCGAGCGTCGTTGCCCCGGTAACCGCTGTATCGTAGCCCTGAACAGCAGTGGGCGCGATCACCTGCTTTCCTTGCCGCAGGATTTCTCTGCCACCGAATTGCTCACCGACCAACCCATCCGCGCTGGCTGCGTCACCGTCCCCGCCCGCCAGGCCATCGTTGTGCGCCTCGATGCTCTTGTGGTGGAACAACGGCCTGAGCCCGTGCCGGTGCAACCGGACCCGTCGGCCACCCGAGTGCCAGTTCGGTCGGGCGCCGAGGCACTACCGGAAGATTCAGGCTTGGGTTCCATTCCAAATGGAAGAAGCAGTGAACATCCCATGGCGCCCGCACGCACGGTCGATCTCATTGCCGCGCCGTGAAAACGAATCAAAACACAGGCATCTAAACTTGGAGGCGAGGTTCGGTTCGCAACATTCGCCTTCAAGGCTTACATTTTGTCAGCAAAGACTCCCAGGGCGCTGATCATTTCATAAGAGCTATCCGCAGCTTCGCGCTCGCTCGGCCCACGCGTAGCTGTAGGAATGAAGAGTGACACCCGCGATGCCAGCCCGGCGGCAGCAACGTTTGAATTCCGTCGCCCGATGCGCCTCTCGCAGTGTTCCAAATTTCGGGAAGAGCGGTCCCGATTTCGGCAGGGTCCGCAACAGAGCCGCCATTTCATCATCAAAGCGGACCATAGAAACGGTCTTGGTCTTCTTGCGGCAGAAACCCACAATCCGGTTCGTTCAATCAGCGTCTTCGGCGGTCGACGCGGCCACGTCGGATTGCGCCGCGCCAACGTGCCAGCAAAGCTCGTAGAACGAGTGGCGTTCCGGGTTAGTTTCCACAGCGACGATTTTCCGATGCTCTTCTTCCGTAATGCCCCGCTTTTCGCCGTATTCGATCTTGGGCCAGCGTCTTTTGGCGAGGACGGACCAAGGCAGCCGATTCATGTCCAAAGCAAAATTATGTAGTTTGCGGAGATGAACGTTCGTGGAGACCGTCCCTTGCCGTAGTGCTTCCAAGAAGTGCTCGGCGCGGGTTTCGAGAAGCGGGCAGTCACGGAGCAAGTCGAACGCCTTGTCTTTAATGGCCCGGTTCCATCGGACGCGGGTGGCGTTCTTCTTGGTCAGCACGATTTCATTCATAACCGTCTGCCAGGTGCGCTTGGCAATTTCAGAGTCGCTCGCCGTCAGGTACGTTCGGGCGATTTGAAGATTTAAGACAGGCTTCTGGTAGGCTTCATTCTTGGAGTGGAGCAGGCGGAGCGCGGTGGCCTTATCCTTCGTGCGAAGGGTTTCCTGCTTGCCTGTTTCGGAATCGTGGACATAAAACACTCCGCCCAATTTTCGGCGGCAAAGTCGGTTTCGGTTTTTCATAGCTCGAACTTTCTGGTTCGAGCCTGCCAAACGAGGTCGAGTGACGGGTGTATCACCTACACCAAACGCACAGCCAATTGCGTTTCAGCAAGTGGTGCCTGAGTACTTCGAGACTTTTATCAAGTTGTTCCTGAGTCAAAAAGTTGCTGGCACTTTTGCTGGCACTTGGGGTCTGTGAATTTGTAACTCCTTATCCAAACGCAGCTTGGATTTGGAGGCGAGGGTCGGAATCGAACAGGTCTTGGCGCTTTCCGCCATTTCTAAAGCCCATCCGCAACGTCTTCGCCACCAGAGGCATGCAGCCCCATAAGCATCGAACGCCCGTATCATCAAGGGTTTCCGCCGTTTTGTCAAGGCCCGTCAGTACGCACCCACAAACCATCCATTACTCAGCAGCTACTCAGCAAGAACCCGTTTACTGGCACTTTCACTGGCACTCAAATTAGATGTTGGGAGTTCGCTTGAGTTCATAAATCATAATTGACAATATGAGAACTGATGGCTCAAATGTCCCTCTCTTCCGACGGCAATGAATGGAGCGGGTGAAGGGAATCGAACCCTCGTGATTATTACCAATGGATTGCCACCCTGTGCTGCAGCGGGATGGTCCGACCTTGAACGGGGTAAACATCCGCGATGTTGAAGTGTCGTTCACGATGTGGCATCTGCTGGTTCCTCGACCGGTTTCAACTTGGGATAATCGACATAGCCCTCCGGTCCCGGACCATAAATCGACTCCAACTTGATGTCGTTATTGAGGGGCGCGTTTGTGGCAAATCGTTCGACCAAATCCGGATTGGAGATATAAGGACGGCCAAAGGCAATCAAATCGGCCATGCCGTTAGCAATAAGGCGGTTGCCCCGCTCGCGATCCATTTTAACGTTGGCGATGAGCGGGCCTTTGAAAATGGGCCGGAAATGCTGAAACATTCCGTCACCTGTGAGCGATGCGATGGGACTGCCGGAAAAGTCCGTGGAGGCGCCCATCATCAAGAGGTGAGACAAGCAGTAATCGTTGAGCCGTTTGATGACGTATTCAATGGTCGGCAAAGTTTCGTCATTGGCGGCAAAAGCTCCTTTTTCGTGCATCGGGGCGATCTTGATTCCAACCACTCCTGAATTCATCACTTTCAAAACGCTTTCCAGCACTTCGAATAGAAATCGCGCGCGATTTTCGACGGAGCCACCGTATTCGTCCCTTCGAACGTTCGTGGCGGTGTTGAGGAATTGCGGGATCAGATAAAGATAATTGGCTTGCACCTGCACTCCGTCGAAGCCTGCCTCCATCGCATTTGCGGCGGCCTTGCTGTAATCTCCGACTGTTCCATGAATTTCAGCGGTCGTCATCGCCCGGGGTG
>DASYNM010000541.1:0-4394 GCA_036008545.1 Verrucomicrobiia bacterium | reverse complement strand
CCTGTTTCCTTGACTTCGCCCCTCTTGAAATTCGCAGTCAGCGGTGGCCAAGTCCAACTTAGTTGGCCCCAAGACCACACTGGATGGAATTTGCAGGCGCAGACCAACTCCCCAAGCCAAGGCATCGGCACAAATTGGGTGACCATCCCTGGATCAACTCTCACCAACCAAATAGCACTTCCAATAGATTTATTTTCTGGAAGCGTCTTCTTTCGCCTGACTTATCCATGAATTTAATCGCGCGTCTATTGCTCAAGCCCCTTCAAAGGACCACCATAGGGGAAAGGAATATCGTGTTTCGCGATGGACACGTGGAGTTCTTGAGCTGATGGATCGACATTCAAGCGGCTATTGGTAGCTCGAACAAGCCATGCCGGTGACGTTGCCAAGTGTAGTCCTCAAGCCCGATGGGCGCAGGGCAAGTGTCCCCGTGAGATTTGACATTCGCCCGTCATGTCATAGCCAGTCGTGAAAGGAAAAAGATCTAAGACGACCCGCAGCCAACAGTATTGCCGGCTTGCGTTGAGGCGATTTCCTACTCATCATGAATCACTTACTCTATGACATTTTTGGCCTCCAACAGCGCAAACTCGACATCGTCAGTGGGGTCGAATCTCTCAGCCTGCCCCCAGCCAGCGAGCTTGAGCTCAGACGGTCTGCCAGAACTGCGACGGCCGTTGCCGACACCCGCTTCCTCGCGTGCTCGTCGGCGCCGATGCGCTGGTGAATCCACGTCTTGCTTGCTGCGGGAAGCCTTCGGACTGCAGCGCATTAGAAAAAATATGTTCTCCAACTCCCATGCCAGGCTGCCTCTTGCTTTGGCCTTGGGTGTGCTCCTAGGTTTGAATGGTGCCTGCAACAAGTCCGCCACAACCACTGAAAGCAAATCCGAGCCCGGTAAACCCAAGGTCGCGCTGATCATGAAGTCGTTGGCGAACGAATTCTTCAGCACGATGGCAGAGGGAGCAAAACGGCATCAGGCTGCCCATGCCGGGGAATATGATCTCCTTGTCAACGGCATCAAGAACGAGACTGACCTCGCCGAGCAGGCGAATCTTGTCGAGCAAATGATCGCGCAACATGTGAGCGCAATCGTCATCGCGCCGGCAGACTCCAAAGCGATGGTGACCGTCCTGAAGCGCGCCCGACAGGCCGGCATTCTCGTCGTGAACATTGACAACAAGCTCGATGCCGATGTGCTCCAGCAGGCGGATCTCAACGTGCCTTTCGTCGGCCCCGACAACCGGGCTGGCGCGCGCAAAGTAGGCGAAGCGCTCGCCAAACAACTTAAGCCCGGTGACAACGTGGCCATCATTGAAGGCGTTCCGACCGCGTTCAACAGCCAGCAGCGCCGGCTGGGATTCGAGGACGCCATGAAAGCTGCCGGCGCGAACATCGTGAGCGTGCAAAGCGGCCGCTGGGAAATGGAGCCCGCCAACAACGTCGCTGCTGCGATGCTTAATGAGCATCCGGACCTCAAGGCCATTCTCTGCGCGAACGACAACATGGCCCTGGGTGCGGTTTCCGCCATTCAAGCGGCCGGCAAGACCGGGCGCGTTCTGGTCGTGGGCTTCGACGACATTAGCGCGTTGCGGCCGTTGCTGGACAAGGGACAGGTAGTGGCGACGGCGGACCAGCACGGCGACCGGCTGGCGGTGTTCGGCATCGAGGCCGCGCTGAAAATCTTGAAAGGCGAAGCTCCGCCGGCAGACCAGACCACTACA
Source organism: Verrucomicrobiia bacterium (assembly GCA_036008545.1). Taxonomy (GTDB): domain Bacteria; phylum Verrucomicrobiota; class Verrucomicrobiia; order Limisphaerales; family Palsa-1400; genus Palsa-1400. The sequence goes on along the minus strand of DASYNM010000541.1, from coordinate 2,670 downwards.
GTGGATCTCATAACCAAGTAATTCTCCGCCATGTCCAACGGTCCACCACTCCTGCAAGTGACCAGACTGCGGAAGAGCTACCATGTCCCCGTGTTGGTGGACTTCCGCTTCGCCTTGCAGCCTGGCGAAGTTCATGCGTTAGTGGGCAGCAACGGCGCAGGCAAATCCACCTTCGCGCGCATTCTTGCAGGGCTAACCGCGCGCGATGGCGGAGACATGCAGCTTGACGGCCGCCCTTACAATCCGATTTCCAAGCGCGAGGCCGAGCGCGCGGGTGTCGTTATCGTTCTCCAGGAACTCAACGTGATTGGGACATTGAGCATCGCTGAAAACCTTTTCCTCAATCGACTGCCCCAGCGCGGTGGATTCCTCCGTTTCGCTGACCTGCACAAACAAGCTCGCGAAGCCCTGGCGCGTGTGGGGCTTGCCGACATTGATCCTGCCACTCCGGCGGGATTTTTGGGCGTGGGTCAACAACAATTGGTCGAGATCGCTGGCGCCCTTTCGCAGAATTGCCGGCTGCTCATTCTGGATGAGCCGACGGCGGCGCTGACGGATCCCGAAATCGAGCGCTTGTTCGTCAATATCCGTCGCCTCAAGAACGATGGCGTGGGGATCATTTACGTCAGCCATCGGATGGATGAAATCCGGCGCATCGCCGATCGTGTTACCGTCATGCGCGATGGCAGTGCCGTCGCGACTTTCAATGCCAGCGATGCAACGCCAGAGGAACTCGTCCGCAAAATGGTCGGACGCGATTTGCCGGAGCGAACGACAGCCGCCGAACGTCCCATAGGAGAAGTGGCTTTGCGCGTGCGGAATCTAAAGGCGGGCGAACGGGTGCGCGACTTGAACTTCGAAGTGCGACGCGGTGAGATTCTGGGCATCGCTGGTCTGATCGGTTCAGGGCGCACAGAAACCTTGCGCGCCCTCTTCGGAGCGGACGCAAAAGATGCCGGGGAGATCCTCGTCGGCGGGCAAACCGTGGTCATCCGAAACCCAACCGACGCAGTTCGTGCCGGCATTGGCCTCGTGCCGGAAGACCGCAAGCGGGACGGCTTGTTGTGGCAGCAATCCATCCGTGTCAACACGACGTTGAGCACGGTTTCACGGCATGCCCGCAACGGTGGCTGGCTTGATGCCGGCGCGGAAACTAAAACGACCGAAGCATTTTGTGCCCAGTTGCAAGTCGGCTGCTCTTCATCCGAACAAGCCGTGGGCGAATTAAGCGGCGGCAACCAACAGAAAGTTGTCATCGCGCGGTGGCTGGCGCGGAATTGCCGCATCATGTTGTTCGATGAGCCGACGCGCGGGATAGATATCGCCGCCAAGCACGCCATCTACCAATTGCTGCGCGACTTGGCGGGCGAATCCAAGGCGGTCGTCGTCGTCTCAAGCGAACTGGTTGAACTCATGGCGTTGTGCGACCGCATTCTCGTCCTTTCGCAAGGCCGGATCACAGGCGAATTCGCCCCTGGCGAATGGACGCAGGAGAAAATCACGCGGGCCGCTTTCAGTGGTTATCTCGACCCGAAAGATAGCCCCACGTCAGCATGACGCTGAAACCAAAAAAACTTGTCGAATACACGGCCATGCTCGTGATTTGGCTCGCGCTATTTTTGCTGTTCGGCCTGTTGAGCCACAATTTTCTCAGCGCCTCCACTTTCGTGACCCTGGCTAATCGCATTCCCGCGCTGGCCGTGATCGCGGCGGGCATGACGCTGGTGCTCATCATCGGCGAGATTGACCTCTCAGTTGGTTCTGTGCTCGGCCTGGGTGGCGCGGTAGTCGGATTGGCCCTCGTCAATTTTCACCTGCCTTTCTGGGTGGCCATACTGCTTGGTCTTGGACTCGGTCTCATTGCCGGAACGTTGAATGGGCTGGTCATCGTTTGCCTCGGCATTCCCTCGTTCATCGTCACCCTGGGTATGTTGGAAATCGCGCGTGGTCTGGCTTATCTCGCCACCAACTCACAGACAAAATATATCGGGGGCGCCGTGGAAAGTCTATCCGCGCCGGTTGCCGGCCTTGCGGTTTCGCCGGCATTCATAATCGCGATGCTGGTGATCGTGGCCGGGCAAGTTGCTCTATCGCGCACGGTGTTCGGACGCTATCTGGTCGCCATTGGCACGAACGAAGAGGCCGTGCGTCTTGCGGGCATCAATCCCGTGCCGGCCAAGATGGCGGTCTTCGCGCTGCTCGGCATGTTGGCCGGACTGGGGGGAGTTTTTTACACCTCGCGTCTCGGATCCTCCGATCCGAATGCCGGCGTGGGCTTGGAACTCTCGGCCATCGCGGCAGTGGTCATTGGCGGAACGAGCCTCATGGGTGGGCGCGGTTCGGTGGTGAACACTTTTTTTGGTGTGCTGATCATCGCGACGCTTGAAGCCGGCCTGGCGCAAATCGGCGCGACTGAACCCAGCAAGCGCGTCATCACTGGCGTTGTGATCGTGGGGGCCGTGATCCTTGACGCATTGAGGCATCATGTGGCCGTTCGCTAATTTCACGCCGGACCAACGCCGCTCGGCCTTAATAGATGCACCCAAGGATCCCGCTTGGCCCCGGACTGCGGCTGTCATTATTCATAGCGTAAATCCATAATGTGGTGAAACGCCGTCTGCTGAGTGTCCTTCGCGAGGAGAAACAACTATTCGCTTTGATTGAAACGCT
>DASYNM010000540.1:0-13026 GCA_036008545.1 Verrucomicrobiia bacterium | reverse complement strand
CGCCTTTGGCAACGATGCCGTGAAGAAAATCACACGCCGTCTCCAACTGCGTGAGCGTCTTGCTCAGGTCGATGATATGAATCCCGTTGCGGGCGTCGAAGATGAACGGTTTCATCTTGGGATTCCAACGACGAGTTTGGTGTCCGAAATGGACGCCCGCATCCAATAATTCCTTAATGCCAATACTGATCACAATTTTCCTTTTGTTAGAGATCCGCGCGCCGTGACGGAGCCGGACCATCCCGCGGAACACGGGATTGAGTTTAGTGTTATTATGGCCGCCCGCCCCCACACGGGAGCAGCTTCGAGGCCGTTATCTTTCGGACGCATATCGTCCAGAAGAGTGAGCAAGCTACCATACCCCGACCCGAACGCAAACTGATTTTTTGGCAAAACCCGCTTGCATTGCAGCCAACTCCTTTTACGTTCGATTGATGTCTGAACTTTCGACGACTTCGACAGGACACGGTCCCTCCCCTTCTCTGGAGCCGGGGGATAAGTTTGTGCAGCGCCACATCGGCCCCAACGCCGGTGAAACGGCGCAGATGCTGCACGAATTGGGTTTTGCCACGCTCGACGGGTTGATCGACGCCGTAGTCCCGGCGGGCATCCGCTTGGCTAAGCCGCTGCAACTGCCCACCGGCCTGGGGGAGCATGATGCGCTGAACGAATTGCGCGCCATCGCCGGGAAAAACCAGGTCTTTCGCACCTTCATCGGCATGGGGTACTCGGATTGCATCACCCCGCCGGTCATCCAGCGGAATTTGTTGGAAAATCCGGGCTGGTACACTCAATACACACCTTACCAGGCAGAGATTTCCCAGGGCCGCCTGGAGGCGCTGCTCAATTTCCAGACCATGACCAGCGATTTGACCGGCCTGCCCATCGCCAATGCTTCCTTGCTCGATGAAGCTACTGCGGCCGCCGAATCGATGCACTTGTGCCAGAACATGCGGCCGGAGCGTAACGTGTTTTTTATCTCGCAAACCTGCCATCCGCAAACCATCGAAGTTGTGCAAACCCGCGCCCGGCCGTTGGGGATTGAGGTGGTCGTGGGCGATCATCGCACATTCCAATGCGCCGAAACAGTCTTCGGTGCGCTGGTGCAATATCCGGCCACGGACGGCGCGATCTTCGATTACGAAGGGTTTGCCCAACAAGTCCACGCCGCAGGCGCGTTGCTGGTAGTGGCGGCGGATTTGCTGGCGCTGACGCTGTTGCGGCCGCCAGGAGAATTTGGCGCCGACGTGGCGGTCGGCAGCGCGCAACGGTTTGGCGTGCCCCTGGGTTACGGCGGACCGCACGCGGCATTTTTCGCCACGACCGAAGCTTGCAAGAGGTTGATTCCGGGCCGGTTGGTCGGCGTTTCCAAGGATTCCGCAGGCCAACCTGCCCTGCGTTTGGCGCTACAAACGCGCGAACAACACATTCGCCGCGAGAAGGCCACCAGCAATATCTGCACGGCCCAGGCGTTGCTGGCCAATATCGCCTCCATGTACGCGCTTTATCACGGGCCGGATGGGTTGAAAAAAATCGCGCGCCGAGTGCGATTGTTGGCAGCGGCGCTGGCGGAAGGACTCAAACAACTGGGCTTTGACACGGCGTTCACGCAACCGGCCCCGTTTTTCGACACGTTGAAGATCAATCCTGGCGCCAAACGTCTGGAAATCCTCAAGGCGGCGGAAGCGCGTCGCATGAACTTCCGCCACTTCGACGCGCAGACCCTCGGAATTTCGCTGGACGAAACGACGGGAGAGAAGGACGTGCTCGACATTCTGGCGGTCTTCAACGGCGAGAAAACACCTGACCTTTCGCTGTCCGCACTGGCCGCGAAAGTCACCCAGGATTATCCCGCGCCACTGGCACGCACCAGCCCATTCCTGAAACACGCGGTCTTCAACTCGCATCATTCGGAAACGAAAATGCTCCGCTATCTGCGGCGGCTGGAAGGCCGGGATTTGTCGTTGACAACATCAATGATTCCGCTCGGCTCCTGCACCATGAAGCTCAATGGCACGGCCGAAATGCTGCCGATTTCGTGGCCGGAATTCGCCCGGCTTCATCCCTTCGCCCCGTTGTCGCAGACGCGCGGCTACCAGGCCATTTTTCGCCAATTGGAAGATTGCCTGTCGGAAATAACCGGTCTGGCGGGCTGCTCCCTTCAGCCCAACTCCGGCGCACAAGGTGAATACGCCGGCCTCCTGGTCATCCAGAAATATCACGAGACTCGCGGCCAGCCGCACCGGCGCATCTGCCTCATACCCGCTTCCGCCCACGGCACCAACCCCGCCAGCGCCGCCATGGCCGGCTGGGGCATCGTCCCGGTGGCCTGCGATGCCGGCGGGAATATAGATTTGACAGATTTGCGCGTTAAAGCCGAGACACATAAGAACGATCTGGCGGCGATCATGGTCACGTATCCTTCGACGCACGGCGTCTTTGAGGAAGGCATCCGCGACCTTTGCCAGATCGTCCACGATCACGGCGGCCAAGTCTATATGGACGGCGCGAACATGAACGCGCAAGTCGGCTTGTGCAGTCCCGGCGGCATGGGGGCCGACGTTTGCCACATTAATTTGCACAAGACCTTTTGCATTCCGCATGGCGGCGGCGGACCCGGCATGGGGCCGATTTGCGTCGCGGAGCATTTGACGGAATTTCTGCCCGGCCATCCGGTGGTCAATCTCGGCGGCGAAAACCCCATCGGCGCCGTCGCCGCCGCGCCTTGGGGGAGCGCAAACATTTTGATCATCCCGTGGATGTACATCGCGCTCATGGGCGGGACCGGATTGACCGAAGCCACGCGCATGGCCATCCTCAACGCCAACTACGTCGCGCGCCGGCTGGAGAATTACTTCCCGACGCTTTACAAAGGCAAAAGTGGTTTCGTCGCACACGAGTGCATCGCCGACTTGCGCCAATTCAAAAGCGTGACCGTCGAGGACGTGGCTAAGAGGCTGATGGATTACGGTTTTCACGCCCCGACCATTTCCTTTCCCGTGCCAGGCACGATGATGATCGAGCCCACCGAAAGTGAATCGAAGGAGGAACTGGACCGTTTCTGCGACGCCCTCATCGCCATCCACGGCGAGATCCAGGAGATCGAATCCGGTAAAGCGGATCGGCAAAACAACCTCCTCAAGAACGCGCCTCACACAGCCGTTGCGGTGGTCAAGGAACCGTGGGACCGCCCCTACTCGCGCGAACGCGCCGCCTTTCCCGCACCGTGGACGCGCGAGCAAAAGTACTGGCCCGCCGTCGGCCGCATTGACAACGTGTGGGGCGACCGGAATTTAGTTTGCTCCTGCAGCTAACCATTTCCGGTCCGAATCATTATATGCTCCGTGGAGCGGAATAGGGTCAAGAATTCCAAGTTGACCCGTTTCCCATCGTTTCTTCACATCGCTTGCAACACCCACAAAACCAATGATTCCATTGGCGTATTCGCGCCCATTCAGAGGCGCAAGCTTCAATCGCCGCTGTTGTTTGAATCTGAGCAGGCCTCCGGGCGGTCCAAAAGAAGTCGTGTCGCCTCCGAACCTTAAACTTTGAACCTTGAACCTTGAACTTTATTTGCCCCCATGCGATGTTGCGGCGTGCAAAATGGGTGAAAGGGATTATATTAATTGCGTCGTATGCCAGACCAAGCTCAAAAAAATAGACCCATCGCTCCAAGCGGCGGCGGTGGCGGTGAAGGGCCCAGCGCCCCAAAAGTCGATAAGCCTAGCACGGAGGAATTGCTCAAACGCATGCGCAAGGTCGATCCCGACCAAGCCCGGCGTTACCGCCAGCGCACCGGCCAATGAGCCATTCGCAACCGATCGCAGGCGATTTCCTATCGCTTTTGGCGGAGCATCGCCTCGAACCTGGCGCACAGGCGGCGTCGCCCGGGGCACCTGTCCAAACGCAGGCGACGACCGTTTTCGGCTTCCACTACTCCGAGGGCGTGCTCATGGCAGGCGATCGCCGCGCCACGGCGGGCAACGTCATCGTGACTGATCGCGTCGAAAAAATCATCGAGATTGATTCGAATTCCGTGCTGGCCATCGCGGGTGTGCCGGCGACGGCTTTTGAAATGGCCCGCGTCTTGCAGACTTCCTTTGAATATTACCGGCGCAGCCAGCTTCAACCATTGAGCCTGCCGGCGCGCGTGCGAGCTTTGGCTCGGTTGCTGCGCGAGAATTTGCCCATGACCATGCAGGGCATCGGCATTGTAGTTCCGCTCTTCGCGGGCGTCGATCACGCCACAACGCCGCCGGAACCGCGCATCTATTTTTACGATCCACTTGGGGCGCAATTTCAAGCCGTCGGCTACGCGGCCTCGGGTTCCGGTTCTGGGACTATTCGGAGCATCCTCAGTTTTCAGGAACGCTACGGCCAGCCACGACCCTCGCAAATGGGTTTGCGCGATGCGGTGCGCTTCGCCTCGCGATTGCTTTCGACCGCCTCGGAATTCGATTCGGCCACCGGCGGCATCAATCCCGATACCGAGACCTACGCGACTATCAAGCTGCTCAAAGCGTCAGGCGTGGAAACGATTAGCGACACGCAGCAAAAGGAGTTTCTACATGACTGAGGAGCCATATCGCTGGCTGGAAGCGGTGGCCAACCGCCGCGAGTACGTGCATGAGCAGCTCAAGGGTGGCACGCCCGTCCTGGCTGCCAGCTTGAGCGATGGCATCCTGTTGCTGGGGGTGGGTGGCGGACAGTCGAAAGTGTTCGAGTTGTTCGACCGGCACGCGCTGGCTGGTCTGGGCCACCCGGCGGACATTGAGAGGATCCGCCAGGCGGCCATCGACGCAGCGCATGTGGAGGCCTTCACACGCGCACCGGAGGACGTGAGTTTGCGGCGATTGGTTGGGTTCGGGCTGGGGCCACAATTGAAAACCAACTTCGAACAGATTTTCAGCGCGCCCTTTTTGGTCGAGTTGCTGCTGGCGGAACTGGGGCCGGAGCCTGGGCGCGATTTGTTTTTCCGGTTACATTTTGACGGCTCGTACCAAACCCAATTCGGCGGGGTGGTCGTGGTTGCCAGCGATGCCGCAGCCGAAGCTGCCGCGCAGAAATGGCTGGGCGAAATGGTCAAGACGAATACAAATCGAAAGGAAGCGGCGGACTTGCTGTTGCAAGCGTGGTGGCGTCTCGCGGAAAACAAATCCTTTACCGAGGCGTTGCCGGATGAAGCGGCGCGCCGGGCCGGTTGGCGCGAAGCGGCCAAAGGCAAGGAAATAGAAATCGGCTGGCTGGCCCGCCAGAATTCACGTCCAGCCCGTTACCAGGCGCCGACGGCGGCGGAACTGGGCCTGTAGAGAATAAAAAGGGGGAACGGACTCATGCACCTATGAACCGCATCGTTGGCCTGGAAACTGAGTACGGATGTTTGACCAGCGACTTCCCTGGTTCGCCCGGGGCCATTACGCGCGTGCGCGATTGGATTTTCCGGGACCAGCGACTCGGTCTCATCGACGTTCATCAGCGCGACTGGGACGAACCTGCGGGCAACGGCGGTTTTCTTTTCAACGGTGGACGTTGCTACATCGACATGGGTCACCTGGAGTATTGCACGCCCGAATGCCTGAACCTGCTGGATGTCCTGCGCTATGACCAGGCCGGCGACGCGATCCTCCTGCAAGCCGTGCGCGCCTTGCGCATGGAGCGCGAGATCCATTTCATCCGCAACAACATTGATCACTATTCTGGCGCGACGTTTGGCTGCCATGAAAATTACCTGGTGCGCCGGGCTGCGCCGTTGACTGAAGCCAATGTCCATTCCCTGCTGGCCTTCCTGAGCTTGCGCATGCTCTACGTCAGCACGGGTCGGGTCGGCGCGACGGTGGCGGCGGAGGCGCGCGGCGAATTGACCCGCCCCGGCGCCGAGAGCATTTACCAGATGAGCCAGCGAGCCGATTACATCAACAACGATCTCTTTGAGTGGGTGCAATTCAACCGCGCCATCATCAACACCCGCGATGAACCGCTGGCCGACGCGCGCAAATACCGCCGCCTGCACCTGCTGCACGGAGACACCAATGTGTTGCCCGCCAGCCTTCTTTTGAAAGTAGGAACCACTTCCCTCGTCCTCGATTTGTTGGAAGCCAATTGCCTGCCGAAGATCGTTCTGGCCGACGCTGTGGCCACTTTTCGCTGCTTGTCACACCAGCCCGACGGGCCCTGGCGTGTGCAGTTGGCCGATGGCCGTTGCGTTGAGGCCTTGGACCTGTTGTTTGAATATCAACAAGCCGCCAAGGCTGAGCTGAGCGGTCGCGACGACGAAACCGACCAGCTCCTTGCCATTTGGAACGACACTCTCAACGCACTCGCGACGGACCCCGAGGAATTGGTGGGCAGAGTCGATTGGATTACCAAGCGCTGGTTGTTGCGGCAATTCTGCGAGCAGGAGAAAATCACTTGGAGCCATCCCTGGCTCAAATCGCAGGACCTGGAGTATCATCAGGTAGATCCGGCGCGCAGTTTGGGTTTGGCCTTGGCGCGCAATCCGGCGGGCTGGGAGATTCCTCACAAAGAAATTACGCAAGCGGCCGGCCAGGCGCCCGGCAACACCCGCGCCGCCGTCCGCGCCCAAGCCATGCGCTTGCTCAAGGATGAAATCTGCAAGTATTACATCGATTGGGATATCATCGGCGTCGAAGGCGGCTGCGCGCTGCACATGCTCAACCCTTTCGACTCCGGCGCACAGGAGGCGGAATCGTGGGTGAGTTTACTGAATGGAAGCGCCGAAAAAAACCTGCGCCGTGGCAAAGTTGCCAGCAGCACTTGATCGAAAGGGCGCATTCCAGATTTTGATGAGGTATGGCCGCCGCACCCGTACGCGTCTTGTTGATCGATGATGAAGAAAGCTTCTTCGTCCCCCTCCGGCGCCTGCTGGCAAAGGTTCCAGGCAAGAAATTCGTTACGGATTGGGCGGCCAGCTATGAAGAAGGGCTAAAGGCATTGCGGGAAAATAGGCACGACGCCTGCCTGCTTGATTACCGGCTGGGCCTTCGCACAGGCCTGGAACTACTGCGCGAAGCCACCGCGCAAGGCGTCCAAACTCCGATCATTATTCTCACTGGATCGAACGATCCGCAGGTCGATCTGGAAGCGACGGAGTTGGGCGCGGCGGACTTTTTGCTCAAAGACGAGTTGGAGCCTGTCATGCTGGAGCGGGTGATCCGCTACTCGGTGCAACAAGCGGCCGCGCTCAAGGCGCTGCAAAAAAGCCATGAGCGTTTCCGCCTGCTCTTCGAGCGCAGTCTGGATGCGATCTTGATCTCCGACGACCGCGGCCGATTTGTGGAAGTTAATGGCGCAGCCTGTCGTTTGTTGGGACTGAGCCGGGACCAATTGCTGGAATGGAAGTGGAGCGACTTGCAGCCACAGGCGCTGCATCAACCCAGTCAACTACGTTCCGAGGGTTTGGACGAATTGAGTTTTACCAAACCCAACGGCGAACGTTGTTTCATCGAATTCTCCTCCACGCAATTGGCGACGAACCTTAATTTGAGCATCCTGCGCGATGTCACCGACCGTCGCGCCCTGGAGCACGAAATCCAGGAAATCAGCGAACGCGAACAACGCCGGCTTGGCCAGGATTTGCACGATGGCCTGGGCCAATCCATGACGGGCATCGCTTTCCTGGCCAAGGTGCTTCAACAGAAACTCCAGGCCAAGTCCCTGGAAGAGGCGGAAGCGGCCGGCACCATTGCTGCCCTCATCAACGAGGCGCTGGCCCAGACCCGCCGCCTCTCCCGCGGATTGTGCCCGGTGGTGCTGGACACCAATGACATCGAAGCCGCGTTGGGACAGTTGGCGGAAAATCTCCGCACCATCTTCTCTGTCTCGTGCGAATTGCAATGCAATCCTGAGATCAAAATCACCGACAACGCCGTCGCCGTCCATCTCTACCGCATCGCCCAGGAAGCCGCCACCAACGCCATCAAACACGGCAAAGCCAAGAATATCGACTTAAGCCTCACGTCCAACAACTCGCGCTTGATCTTGAGGGTAGAGGACGATGGCTCCGGTTTGCCCGCCGCCGGGCCCAAGGGCAAGGGCATGGGATTGCGAGTCATGCATCACCGGGCGCGGATGATTGGCGCCACCGTCAGTTTGCGGCCTTCCAAGGCCGGCGGCGTCACCGTGACCTGTTCGCTGCCTCGGCGCCGAAATTGAAGATTCTGTTTTGCCTGCGTTGCGGCTACGATTACGGGCAATGACAGACTCTGGAAGCCGATGGCGAAGATGGGTCGTTTGCCTCCTGCTGGGTGTGGTGGTGCTGGCCGTTTATGCGGAAGCGCTGCGATGCACCTTTGTCAACCTCGACGATGGCGATTACGTCACCTCCAATCCAGACGTCCAGCATGGATTGACCTGGCACTTCGTCAAATGGGCCTTCACGACCCGACACGCCGCCAACTGGCATCCGCTGACCTGGTTCTCGCACATGATCGATTGCTGGCTTTACGGGCTGAAGCCGGCCGGTCATCACCTGACCAGCCTGCTGTTGCACTTGGCCAATTCAGTCTTGCTCTTCCTGCTGCTCAATCGCATGACAGGCGCGCTGTGGCGCAGCGCTTGGGTGGCCGCGATTTTCGCGCTGCATCCGTTGCGCGTCGAGTCGGTGGTTTGGGTGGCGGAGCGCAAGGACGTGTTGAGCACGTTTTTCTGGATGCTGACGGTTGGGGCGTACGTCTGCTACGTGGAACAGTTCAAAGTTCAAAGTTCAAGGTTCAAAGTTTTCTACCGGCTGAGCCTGTTGTTCTACGCTTTCGGGCTGATGTCCAAAGCCATGTTGGTGACGTTGCCCTTTGTGTTGCTGTTGCTGGATTATTGGCCGTTGCGCCGGTTAGAATTCGGATCGCGCTTTTCCTGGCGGCTGATAGCTGAGAAAATTCCGTTCCTCCTTCTGGCGGCCTGCGCGAGCGCCATCACGTTTTATCTACAATACAGCTCCGGCGTGGTGGCCTCATTGTCCACAGTTTCACTAGGCCAGCGGTTGGCCAATGTCCCAGTGGCTTATGTGCGCTATCTGGCGAAAATTTTTTGGCCGTCGGGACTGAGCGTGTTCTACGGCTTTGAACATTGGAACCTTTATCAGGTCGGCGGAGCCGTTGCGGTACTGATCTTGATTACGGCGTGGGTCGTGCGTCTATGGAGGACGCGCCCGTATTTGGCAGTGGGCTGGTTTTGGTTTTTAGGCATGCTCGTTCCGACCATCGGTTTGGTGCAAGTGGGCCATCAGTCGATGGCTGATCGTTACAGCTACTTGCCCAGCGTCAGCATCTCCCTCATGGCGGCTTGGGGATTGTGCGACTTGGCGGCGCACCGTCCCCGGTTGCTCCAAGCCTTCGCAGTGACCGGAGCTTTGGTAGTCGCCGCTTGCGTAGTATTGACGCCAAGGCAAGTTTTCTTCTGGAGAAATCCGGACGCCCTCTTCGCGCGCGCCGCCGAGTTTTCCGACCAGGACGCCCAGACGTGTTACAACATCGGCTGCGCGGTGATGGAGCAGGGCAACTTTCCCCGCGCTGAAAGATGTTTTGAGCGGGCACTCAAGGTCGCCGATAAAGATGCTCCAAAATCGTTCCTGGCCCGGATTGAGAATAATCTTGGCTGCGCTCTTTTGGAGCAGGGACAAGTTCCTGGCGCGATTTCCAATTTTGAAAGCGCTCTGGTGTTGCAACCGGCTTACCCGCAGGCCTACTACAACATGGGTCGGGCGTTTATGACCAATCGCCAGCCCGAAGTGGCCGTCGAATGCTTCCAACATGCGCTGGCCGTAGATCCTAGCGCGGCGCAAGTCCACTACCAATTGGCCAACGCATTGGTGCAGTTAGGACGGCCTGGTGCGGCAGTGGCCGAGTATTCCAAGGCATTGCAACTGCGACCCGACATGGATGAAGCTGCGAACAATCTCGCGTGGCTGCTGGCCACTTGCCCAGATCATTCGCTGCGCGACGGCGCCAGAGCCGTCACGCTGGCCCACCAAGCCAGCGAGCACAGCCATGACCAGAATCCGCTCATACTCGGCACGCTCGCCGCCGCCTATGCGGAAACGGGTCAACGATCGGAAGCTCTGGCCACCGCTCAGCGTGCGCGTCAATTGGCCTTAGCCCAAAACAACCTGGCGCTGGTCCGGGTTCTGGACTCCCAAGTGCAGCAGTACCAAGATGGCGACGGAGGCCCGCACCCATGACGGAGTCCGGATCGCGGCGGACAAAATGGCTGGTCTGCGCCTTGCTTGGAGTCGCGGTGCTGATAGTGTATGGGCCGGCCCTTCATTGCGGCTTTGTCAACTTTGACGATGAGAATTACGTCATCGACAATTGGCATATCCAGCACGGGTTCAATCTGCAGAGCGTGCGATGGGCTTTCACGACCGACGCAGCGAGCAATTGGCATCCGCTGACCTGGTTGTCGCACACCCTGGATTGTCAACTCTACGGCCTGCATCCGGCGGGCCATCACTTGACCAGCCTTTTACTGCACGCCGCCAATTCGGTTTTGCTTCTCCTGTTGCTCAACCGCGTGACCGGCGCGCTCTGGCGCAGCGCCGTCGTGGCGGCGATGTTTGCGATCCATCCCTTGCGCGTGGAATCGGTGGTATGGATTTCGGAGAGGAAAGATGTGTTAAGCGCCTTTTTCTGGATGCTCACGGTCGGGGCCTATGTTCGTTACGCGGAAGAGTTCAAAGTTCAAGGTTCAAAGTTCAAAGTATTTTACGGGCTGAGTCTGCTGTTCTTCGCCCTCGGTCTGATGGCGAAGCCGATGCTAGTCACGCTGCCCTTTGTCTTATTATTGCTCGATTATTGGCCGCTACGACGGTTGGAATTCGGACCAGGATTCTCCTGGCGCCCGGTTGTAGAGAAGATTCCGTTCCTTGTTTTGGCCGTTGCATCCAGCGTCGTGACGTTCCTGGTGCAATACCGTACGGGCGCCGTGGCCACGCTGTCTCGATTCTCTCTTAGCGTCCGGCTGGAAAACATTCCGGTCTCCTACATGCGATATTTGACAAAGACCTTCTGGCCTTCGGACTTGGCGTCTTTTTATCCTTACGCGGGATGGCCAGTGGGCGAAGTCATCGGCGCCGTGGCTTTGCTGGCCGGGATTACTGGATTGGCGCTGTGGCGGGCGCGCTCTGCGCCTTACTTGGCAGTGGGTTGGTTTTGGTTTTTGGGTATGTTGGTTCCGGCAATTGGCCTGGTGCAGGTCGGTGGGCAATCGTTGGCGGACCGTTACAGCTACCTCCCCTGCATCGGCCTGTGGATCATGGTGTCGTGGGGGGTGTTTGACTTGGCATCTCGGCGTCCGCGTCTCCGCGAGGCCATGACGACGGCCGCGGCGCTGGTCGTGATTGTGTTCGCATTACTAGCCTGGCGTCAAACCGGAGTTTACCAAGACAGCGGAACTCTATGGCAAGCCACCTTGCGCAGTTACCCAAATTGTCTAATGGCTCACAATCTTTTGAGCAGATGGTATATCGAGAAAGGGGAATGGGACCAAGCGCTTGAGCAATGCCAGGAAGCCCGCGCTATTCTTCCCCACGACCCCACCGTCCATGATGATCTGTCACGCATTTTATTACACCAAGGCAAAGTGGATGACGCCATTGCCGAGGCCTTGCAATCCATCCAGGCTCAGCCGCAGAGCGAAGACAACCGCCAGACGCTGGCGCGCGCCTATCTGGAGAAAGGCGACTTCGCCGCGGCGGCTGCCTCGTGCCGGGAAGCGATCCGCATCCAGCCCGCCGCGCCGGAAGCGTGGTGCAATCTCGGTTTCGCTCTGCTCCAACAGGGACAGATCGCCGAAGCCACCGCTGCTTATCAGCGCGCGCTGGAGTTAAATCCCGATGCCGCTCTTGCTCACAATGACCTCGGCAATATCTTTCTGCGCCAAAGACGAACGGACGAGGCGATGGCTCAGTTTCAGCGCGCGGTCGAACTCAATCCTTCGTTTGCCGAAGCCCATTACAATCTGGCCGGCCTTCTGGCTTATCGCGGTCGCCTCGACGAGGCCATCGCTCATTGTCAAAAGGCGTTGGAAATTCAGCCTTCGCTTGCGGCCGCTCGCGAACGACTGACTTCCCTAATGGCCACCAAGGAAAGGAACAGTGGTCACTGAACAACCCGTCAAACCAGCGCGCGTGTGGCTGCAGGCGTTGATCCTGGTTGGCGCCGTGGTCCTTGCCTATCAACCGGTCTGGCACGCGGGATTTATTTGGGACGACGACCGCCACGTAACTCTGCCGACTCTCCGTTCCTTGCATGGCCTGCTCCGCATTTGGGCGCAGCTTGGCGCGACCCAACAGTATTATCCTCTGGTTCACAGTGTCTTCTGGGTGGAGCACAAACTTTGGGGTGATGCCACCGCGGGTTATCACTGGCTCAACATTCTGCTCCACGCGTTTTCGGCGCTGTTGCTGATTAAGTTATTGTGTCAACTCAAAATTCCCGGAGCGTGGCTGGCCGGCGCTCTGTTTGCCCTGCATCCGGTGGAAGTGGAATCGGTGGCATGGGTTTCGGAACTCAAGAACACGTTGTCGGGCGTGTTTTATCTAAGCGCGGCGCTGGCTTACTTGCGATTCGATCGGAACCGAAAGGGAGAATATTATGCCATCGCTCTGGGACTGTTTGTGCTGGGGCTGTTGTCGAAGACCGTCATCGCCAGTCTGCCGGCGGCCTTGCTCGTAATTTTTTGGTGGCAACGGGGAAAACTTTCCTGGAAGCAGGATGTGCTGCCGCTGATTCCATTCTTCCTGGCGGGAATTGGGGCCGGATTGTTGACTGCATGGGTGGAACGGAAATTCATCGGCGCGGAAGGATCGGAGTTTCATTTCTCACTGGTCGAACGTTGTCTCATCGCCGGGCGGGACATTTGGTTTTACCTGGGCAAATTGATCTGGCCTGCGGATTTGGCCTTCATCTACCCTCGCTGGAATGTCAGCCAAACGGTTTGGTGGCAGTACCTGTTTCCGGCGGCCATAGTGCTATTGCTGGGTGTGCTGGTCTGGCTGCGATGGCGCGGGCCGCT
>DASYNM010000539.1:0-4752 GCA_036008545.1 Verrucomicrobiia bacterium | reverse complement strand
TTTCAACAATCTGCTGACGGGTATTTCAGGCGCTCTTGAACTTCTGCAAATCCGGATTTCCCAAGGCCGCTATAAGGATGTCGAACGTTACATTTCGACAGCACAGGGCGCCGCGAACCGAGCCGCCGCATTGACGCATCGTTTATTGGCTTTTTCCCGGCGGCAGACGCTGGATCCGAAAGCAACGGACGTAAACCGGCTCATCGAAAGCATGACGGACCTCATCAAAAATACCTTGGGTCCGGAAATCGAGATGGCGACGACCACCGCTCCAGATCTCTGGATGACGCTGGTCGATCCAAATCAGTTGGAAAATGCCCTTTTAAATCTTTGCATCAACGCGCGCGACGCGATGCCCGACGGCGGCAAATTGAAGATTGAAACGGCCAATCGCAATCTCGATGGCGTCGAAGCGTTTTCGTTCGAAATGCGCCCCGGCGAATACGTATGTCTAAGCGTTGCCGATACTGGCACAGGAATGAGCGACGAGGTTGTTCAGCGGGCCTTTGATCCGTTCTATACGACCAAACCTCTCGGGCAAGGTACCGGACTTGGCCTCTCGATGATCTACGGCTTCGCCAAGCAATCCGGCGGACAGGTCCGAATTTCCTCCGCCCTGGGCCGAGGTAGCACTATTAATCTCTTTTTGCCCAGACACTCGGAACAGAAGCAGACCGCGGAAAATTCCGCAGATGACTTTCTGTCGGCTCCGCGCGCGGGAGCCGGCGAAACTGTGCTTATTGTCGATGACGAACCGTCGGTCCGCATGCTCGTGAGCGAGGTTCTCGGCGAACTGGGATATAAGGCAATTGAATCGGCGGACGGCGCCAGCGCCCTTCAAGTTCTCCGTTCGGATACGCGGATTGATCTCTTGGTCACCGATGTCGGATTGCCAGGTGGAATGAACGGACGGCAGCTTGCGGATTTCGGAAGAACTGCGCGGCCCGCCCTGAAGGTCCTGTTCATTACGGGATATGCCGAAAAGGCGGCAATGGGAGTTGAAGGCTTCGACAAGGGGATAGCCATCCTGACAAAGCCGTTTGCAATGGATGGCTTGGCTGCCCGAATAAAGGAGCTTCTCCTTTGTTGACCGTGCGAGACACCGCTAGATCCTGGTGGGGACCCGACGCGCCCCAGTGCGGAAATCGTCGTGCGTCGGGCCACTTTCCTGCCCGCATGCAAGGCATTGGACGGCAAGTTAGCTATGAAGGTATCCAAAGAGCAATGGCGCCTAAGGCGGTCTCTCATGGAGATTGACGCCGGGCAGATAGGTCTGTCCGAGCCTCAACTGCGACAATTTGGATTTGAACGATTCAGTCTCCTTCTCGTCATCTCAGGGGAGGCGCGCAATATGGCTAAGCGACCTGCTAACGAACGCGTCGAACTCGAAATGAAGATCATGCAGTACCGGCAATTGATGCGCCGAATGACCGAGGAGGAGCTTCTGAAACGGTTCGCCGAGCAGATCGCAGCCCTGGAACGGAAGCTCCGCGAGACTGACCAGTAAGGCCGCCTCGTTTGGCGCTGCTGCTCTTCTCAAGAGATTGCTCGCGTCGCATCGCTTCGGACAGATATTCACGCCGGGCGCGGCGGATGCTTTACCGGCGCGAGGCCGGTCCTCTTGCAGAAGAGGCATTCACACTCGCCTGGATTCGCGACCGGCTTTTTCACTCGCACACTGACGCCACTTCGGCTCATTTGCCCTCTTTTTCGACTTTCTTCTCTTCCTCCTCATTCATTTTTTTGATCTTCGGGTCTTGGTTGGTCGCGCCGGTTGTTTGACTTACTGTTGCCGGCGGATTGTTGTTAGGAATCGATGTTTGCTCCGGACCTGCCGGCGCCGGTCGCGTCGCGGTGGTATCGGGTCGATTTGCTTGCTCGGGCGTTGTTGGCGTTGTCGCCGGCGTCTGTGTGCCGCCCGATTTCGGAATGACCGTATTTTTCATATTGGTCGGCGGCATGTTGGGCTTGAGTTCGTCATTTTGGGCCAAAGCGGGCGTAGATAGAAGCAATATCGCGAGCGCGAATTTGTTCATGATTTCCTCCGAAATCTGATTCAGACGACCACATCTGGTTGTCACAACCCCAACACAGTCCAGGGCAGCGAGTTCCGTTTTATTGGCCGTTCTTCTTCTCGCTGTGGACCGCGTGCGGAGGCGTTACCCGCGGAACTTTAACTCGCATGTGGACTTGAGTGGCGTAACCACGAAAGGAGACGCCATAAAGGTTCAATGATCACGCTGGCTGCTGCCCTGGCCCTGTCGAGCGCCAGTGCAATGGCACAAAGCGACGGCAAATTCCTTTAATCGAATGGCCGTCAGTTCCTCCACCCGTTCGGCAGTGAACGGCGTGCAACGACTCCATCGCCATCATCCTGGATGGAGTTTGAGCCGCTACAACGGCCACGGCATCAATAGCCAAGGGGTTACGACGAACCAAGGCCGCAAATACAACGGCGGATAGGAGATGCCGGTGCCAACGGGCAAGCTTGCCTAAGTTCCGCGGCCCGCATGTGGGCTCACCTTGAGACGCGATGCGAACGCGCTGACTCCTGATCAGCGCCGCCTTGTTGCTGCCCGGCAGGGCAGGGTTCTAGCGCGCTAGGCGGATTTTGGCTGTGCCTGAATCAAGCCCGAGTGTAGATCGGCGTGGCCTTTGATCCCTCATCGGCGCACGAGAATGACCCCGCCTCACGCATCGTAAATGCCGCCAACGACTCCAGATTTCGGCGCTCGGCCGGGGTCGATGTTGGATGCCGAAAGGGGGGCAATATTCGGGAGCTGAAACGCAATCAAGCCGCGCGCCGCCTTTTCTTTGAACTTGACCTGTCCTTTTTAGCCTTATGCTTTAGTTGTCCCGACGTAACACGCGCGAATGTTGAGAGCGACGTGCTTAAGATCTCCCGTTGGGCGGCGAGCCAATACGCGTCGGCGTCGCCCTCATGGCGACCGCCTTCGACCCAAAGATGGTATGCGCGCTCGCGAATAGTTTGTTCCAGATCCTGCGTCACCACGCGTCTCCATTGAATTCCTCACCGACCATGGCAACGCTGGGTTACGAAATTCTAAACGCCCCGCGAATTGTAAACCAGCCCAAAAGCTGGCGCACTTGATCGAAGTCTCCGGCCGCCTTGGCTTGCCTGCGCAAGCCGGCGCTTTCTACTTGGCGGGTCGGCGCCGGCAAGTTGTGGGGCAGCTACCGAAGGGCGGCCCTCGACCTAAACGACGCCGCGATATCCGCTGGAATCTATCCTTTCTCGATCCGCGGAGGCCTTCAGGCCAGGCAGTCGTGACGATCGATCACGGTATCCGGAGCGCGGGCCGGAAACCGGATTGGGGTGAGTCAGCGCCGAGCGGGAGCACTTGCTTGACGCCAGCAAAAGCGCATTAGCGTCGCACTGGCCGTGCGTAGCCGCTAGACTCAAATTGATCGATCCAATCTGGAACGACGGACGGCGGCAAACCTTATCTTCCGACATAAACAAGGAGACGGAAATCATGAAGATTACGACGATCGTGATGGCGACGGCGCTCGCCATATCCTCGGGTTGCGCGTTTGCCGCAGGCGTTGGCGCGCCTGGCGCCGCCGCGGGTGGGGCGGCTGGGAAGGCAGGCAGCTCTACTGGTGGGAGGGCCGGCGTAGCCCCCGGTATGGCCGCTCCCGGCGTGGCTGCACCCAACGCAACACCGGGTACAACCACGGGCATGGGAACAGGCACCACATCAGGCGCACCGGCTACTCCGGGCTTAAATGCAAACGGCCCTTGCAATGGGGCCTCGTCAACGACCGGCGGCGGGGCCTGCTAAATTGAACTTGCAGATAAGGCTGGGCGAGCAGCTAATGCCCGCAACGCGGCGTGAACGGCGATGCCTATCTCAGGATTGAAATGTGTTTCCTGCGGCAGCGCTCGGACAGCGGCGGCTATTTGCAAGGCCATTCCTCTCGGAACGCCGTCATTAGCATGACTAACAGGTCGTCCCCGTCTGGATTCAGCACCTCCGGATGGGCTTTGACATACCTATTCACGACACCAACCCCAACGATGGGAGTTGCCTCGCCTGGGCAAAATTTCATGTCGTTAGCCAAGAACGGACCCACAGCGATCATTGTCTTGATGACCCCGAGGCATCGGCCCTCCGATTGACCCGTGGCGTAGCTCCGCGAGAATTTTGGAGGGTAGGCCCGGCAGTCATCAACGAGGGGCTTTGCGGTTTCCGCGAATCCAGCGGTCTCGCTGACGAACACGAAACAAACGGCCAACAGGATGCGCATTGACGGTCTCCCTTCTATAAAGCCCCGAGTTTAATCGACGCTACCGTTCTTGCCGAGCCCCACAACGGCATTTGCGATGGTGGTGCCGGCCTTGACAAATTATCGCCAGAAAGATGGCCCCGCGCCGGGGTTTGCGGAGGCCGCTGGTGCAACGCCGCCGGCCTTCAGGTCAGCCTAACTGGCTTGCGCGAGCGCGCGCCAGAGCAATCGAGGATGATCGTCATTGGCCCGTCGGATTTCGAATAAGATCGGGCAAGCCGATCGCGCTGAAGGACGCCGCAACCTCAATGACTTGCTGCGCCAACATAATTTTGCGTCGTTTGAAATCAAAGACTTAAAGAATATTGAACGACACGCGGTACCCTTTCATGGTTTTGGGCACCGCTTCTCCAAAATCCCAACCTGCTGCGGATAGGTGACGATTAGGCTCTCGGAAGGCGCGCTTTTGTTAGCTCCCAGCGTCACCTCTGTAAGCGACCA
>DASYNM010000538.1:0-9330 GCA_036008545.1 Verrucomicrobiia bacterium | reverse complement strand
ATTCACGCGCTCGATCTGATCAGGCAAATGAAGGATTACCCTGCCGACTCGCGGTTCAAATGGAATTTGGAAGCAATGTGGACTGCCGACCAGTTCTATCGGATTGCCACGCCTGAGCAAAAGAAGGAATTCGAACAGGATGTCCGCGATGGCTACATCGGCGTCGATGCAATGTATGCCAATTTGCTCACCGGTTTGAGCCGTTCTGAGGAAATGATGCGACAGCTCAGTCTCGCCACCGACCTTGGCCGGCGTTGCGGCGTGAATGTGGACTCCATGATGATTAGCGACGTGCCGGGCCTTACCTGGGGGCTTCTGCCGGCGCTGGCCCAACAAGGAGTAAAATATATTTCTGACGGGCCAAATGCATCCGACCGCATCGGTTATGTCCGGGTGCAATATGAAAATCATCCGTTTTACTGGGAGTCACCTTCAGGCAAGGAGCGGGCGCTTTACTGGGGCGCACAAGGAGGTTATTCAATCGGCCACAGCGGAGCGCCGATTCTGAAAACCATCTCATCTTTGTTGGAAGAGTTGGACAAGGACCAATATGCCTACGACCTGGTGCAACTCCGTTGGACAAGAGGCGACAATGGCCCTCCGGATGAAGCCGTGATGCCGGCCGTGCGCGATTGGAATGCGAAATTCGCATGTCCAAAACTCATCATCGCCACCACGAGCGAGGCGCTGCACGCGTTTGAAAACCATTACAAGGATCAACTGCCAGTGTTACGAGGTGACATGACACCGTATTGGGAGGATGGTTCAGGCTCATCCGCGCGTGAGACGGGAATCAATCGCCACACGGCCGATCGCCTCGTGCAGGCCGAAACAATATGGGCGCTGCGGAATCCCGGCAGATTTCCAACTGACGACTTTGCCTCGGCTTGGAAGAAAACCGCGCTTTACGGTGAACATACTTGGGGCGCCTACAACAGCGTCAGCCGACCTGATTTGCCTTTTGTAAAGGAACAATGGAAATACAAACAAGCCTATGCGCTGAACGCCGCTGTTGAATCGCGTGTTTTGCTGGACCGGGCGCTGGGGGGCAATTCAGAAAAAGCTTCTCCCTCTGTTGATGTGTTCAACACCGCCTCCTGGCGCCGCACAGACCTGGTGACTCTGCCTAAAGAAATCGTCGGTGACGCAGTCATAGATGAGAACGGCAAACCAATGCCATCACAGCGGCTCTCCACCGGCGAGCTCGCCTTTCTTGCACGCGACGTGCCTCCATTTGGCGCGAAGCGTTTTACCATTTCGTCTGGGCCGCCGCTTGCCGGAGGGAAAGCCAAAGTGGAAGGAAACACGCTTACGACCTCGTTGTTGTCCGTGAAGCTGGATGGGCATTCCGGCGACATTGTAAGCCTGCGTTCATGTGACATGGGTGCCGAATTCGCCGATGGAAAAATCAATAATTACATTTATCTTGCCGGCGCGAATGTGGCAAATGCGCAGCCCAGTGCCCCGGCTCAAATTGCCGTCAAAGAGAACGGCCCGCTGGTTGTCGCGCTTGTGGCTGAATCCGACGCGCCCGGCTGCAACCATCTTTCCCGCGAAGTACGACTGGTGGATGGAATAAATCGTGTCGAAATCAGTGACCTCATTGACAAGCAAGCCGTGCGATCCGTTGAAGGCGTGCATCTGGGTTTCAGTTTCAACGTGCCGAACCCGGTGGTTCACATCAACAGCCCAGGCGCAATTGGCCAGCCGGAAAAAGACCAGCTTTTCGGCGCATGTAAAAATTGGTTCTGCGTCGAACGCTGGGCGGATTTTTCAGATTCAAACCTTGGCGTAACGTGGTCCTCCGCCGACGCGCCTTTGATGGAGATGGGCGGGCTTACGGCGAACCTTCCGCGCAGCCAGCCGGATCCCAACGTTTACAAGAAAACGATCCGGCCCGCCGCCAAAATATATTCATGGGTCATGAACAATCATTGGCATACCAACTATAGGGCGGAACAAGAAGGGACGGTATGGTTCCGGTACGCGATTCAACTTCATGGTGCTTACGATCCGGTCGCAGCAATGCGATTTGGGGTCAACAGTACGGAACCTTTGATTGTGAAACCAGCAACAGGCGCAGCACCCGCGTCCCGTTTGACCATCCAGCCGTCCAGCGTCATTGCAACCGCATTCAAACCAAGTAATGACGGCAACGCGCTCATCTTGCGCTTATACAATCCAAACACTGAATCCGTAACCGCACATTTGACGTGGCATCCGCAGGTGAGTCATGTCTGGCTTTCGAATGGCCTGGAGGAACAGGGCGCGGAAGCGCTAGAGGACATTCCGGTGGCGGGTTGGGACTTGGTGACCTTGCGTGTAGAGCCATGACTGAGCGCCGGAATTCTTGCTCATGGAGTCGGCACCAAACTCTAGACGCCGGGTGACGCTCAAAGGCCGCTGTCGGTCATGCCGCTTGCGAACACTAATTTCAACCAAGTGGGGATGTTTTTTGCAGTCAGGCGACGCCTTTTCATCGCAAGGCGTTAGCAGTGCCGTGTTCCAAGGAGAATGATTATGAACGAATTTCGCCTGCTTATCAAAACCAGCGGAACCCATTCCTATCGGCATTCGTACGCCTGCGGCATCTCTCTTGTTCTTGGCGGTATTCCCGGCACGAAATCCTAAGAGCAAAGTCCCCCGGCCCGACAAGCACTGTCAAGATGTGGCGCACAGAAGGGACAGGGCGAGCAATACATTGATAGGCGCAGACGGCCTGTACAACGGACGGAGCGTTTCGCGCGTAAGGTCAAAAAAATCCAATCAATTGGTTCACAGCTATTTTCGAAGCGATCCAAACCTTGATCGCAGGGGTGATTGCTGATTCGCTTTGGTGCATGGATTGGAAATGCTTGTTGGCCTGCATCACGGGCTCGGTCGACCAAGGGCTTTTGACCCGAAACGAATATTTGGCGGAGGAAAACCCCATTCTCCGGAACCAGATCAAAGGGCGGCTCCGGCTGTGCGACGCCGAGCGTATGACCCTGGCCACAATTGGCCAGCGGTTGGGCCGCAAGGCGCTGGAGGAAGTGGCCCAGGTGGTGCGACCGGAAACGATCCTGGCCTGGCACCGGAAATTGGTGGCCCAGAAATTCGACGGTTCAAAGAATCGATCCACTCTTGGGCGTCCGCGATTGGATCGATCGGCGGAAGAGTTGGTGGTGCAGATGCCTCGGGACAATCGATCCTGGGGCCACAAAAGGATTGTGGGCGCGCTGGAGAATCTGGGGCACAACATCAGTCGCCAAACGGTGGCTAACATTCTGAAACGCCACGGCTTGGCCCCAGCTCCGGAACGGGGAAAAAGAATGCTGTGGAAGGATTTCATCCAGTCGCATCTGGATGTGCTGGCCGCGGTGGATTTTTTCACAGCCGAGGTCTGGACCACTAGTGGCTTGATGACTTACTGCGTGCTGGTGTGCATGCGGGTTGGATCGCGACAGATCTGCCTGGCCGGTTTTACCCTGGCACCGGATCCTGAATGGATGAAGCAAATGGGCCGCAACTTGACGATGGCCGGGGAGGGGATGTTGCAGGGTTGTCGTTATCTGCTGCACGATCGTGACACCAAGTTCTGTGCTGCCTTTGATGAAATTCTTCGATTCGCCGGCATTGAACCGCTCACGCTGCCGCCCCGAAGTCCGAATTTGAATGCGCACTTGGAGCGCTGGAATCGATCGGTGAAGGAGGAGTGTTTATCAAAGATGATCTTGTTCGGCGAGGCTTCGCTGCAGGAGGTGCTGTCAAATTACGTCCAACATTTTCACGGTGAACGAAACCACCAAGGGAAGGGGAACGTGATCTTGTTTCCCGCGGGAGCGGACCGAGTCGGCGAATCGTCCAGCGAGATTCGCACGCGACAGCGACTGGGAGGACTGCTGAAATTCTATTACCGAGAGCCTGCATGAATTTTTTGTCCCAACGGGATAAAGCCAATGGGCCCCAGCCCATACGAAACTGAAGCCGGTCTGGATGGAGGTGCGGAAATTAGCCTTGGTGGAGGTGGTTTCATTCAGGAGCAATCCGAAATAAATCGGCACAATCCCCCAGATAAGCCCGAGATGCTCGAAGGGCGTTGCCAGCAAGGTGAGAAAGACCGACCAATAATGGTTCATGTGCCGACAGAAATTAGGATCTCGGTCAGCACACTGAAAGCAAAATTTAGGTCGTCCCCTCTTTTTGCGGAAGAACTCATTTGATGGACGAAGGATAACAGTTGCTAAATCGGTAACCTCGGGTTTTAGCGGAGGTTACTGATTCTAAATTGGTTGCGGGGGTAGGATTTGAACCTACGACCTTCAGGTTATGAGCCTGACGAGCTACCAGGCTGCTCCACCCCGCGATCCAGCTAGCGGGCACACCATACGGGTGTCGCCTGCTCGGCGCAAGCACTTATTTTCCGTGCGCGGATTTGCGGGCTTTAAAGATCAAGCGTGAAGCATGAAAACACACATCGGCACGTTTGATTGCGCGAAAGATGGTTGACCTTTAACATGCGGCAGATGAAATCCAAAGGAATCGTTTATCTGGTCGGCGCCGGACCCGGTGACGCCGGGTTGTTGACAGTGCGCGGGGCGGATTTGCTGGCCCGGGCGGGCGTGGTGGTCTATGACGCGCTAGTCAATAAGGAGTTGCTGCGTCTGGCGCCGCCGGAGGCTGAATTGATCGACGCGGGCAAACGCTCAAGCGACCACGCCATTCCCCAGGATAAACTAAACTCGTTGCTGGTGGACAAGGCCCGGGCCGGCCTATGCGTCGTCCGGCTCAAGGGCGGCGATCCGTACGTCTTTGGCCGCGGAGGGGAAGAGGCTGAACAATTGGCCGCGGAGGGCATCGCCTTCGAAGTCGTGCCAGGTGTGACTTCCAGCATCGCCGGCCTCAACTATGCGGGCATCCCGCTGACCCATCGTGACTATTGCTCCAGCTTCACCGTCGTTACCGGCCACGAAGACCCGGACAAGGAAGGCCCCGAGGTCGATTGGTCCCAAATCGCCAAGGTCCCCGGCACCAAGGTCATTCTCATGGGCGTGACGCGTGTCAAATCGATTTCCACAGCCTTGATCGACCACGGCATGTCTGGCGACACACCGGTCGCCATGATCCGCTGGGCCACGACCGGACGCCAGGAAACGGTGGTCGGCACCTTGGCCACGATCGCCGAAGTCGCGGAGAAGGCGGGTTTCAAGCCGCCGGGCCTGACGGTCATCGGCGAAGTAGTGCGACTGCGGGGCAAACTCAATTGGTTCGAGAAACGACCGTTGTTTGGGCGGCGCATCGTGGTCACGCGCACGCGCGCGCAGGCGAGTGAATTGACGCGCTTGCTGCTGGAACGCGGCGCCGACGTGCTGGAGATTCCGACCATCCGCATCCTCCCGCCCACCAAAAAGCAAGAGATCGCCGATGCACTGCTGGAACTCAACGCCTACGATTGGCTTGTCTTCACCAGCCCGAATGGCGTCGCCGCCTTTTTTGATTTGTTCTTCAAGGCCTTCGACGATTTGCGTGACATCGGCGGCGCGCGCATCGCAGCGGTTGGGCCGGCCACGGCGGAGAAACTGCGCGCCTTGCACCTCAAGGTCGATGCGACGCCAAAGAAATTTGTTGCCTCCAAACTGGCCGAAGCGATGGCTGAGCAGGGCAGCCTTGAAAACCTCAATGTCCTTCTTTTGCGCGCGGAGGTGGCGAATCGCGATTTGCCCGAGCAACTGCTGGATTTGGGCGCCATTGTCGATGACATCGCTTGCTACAAGACGGTGCCCGAAACCGAAGATCGCAGCGGTGCGGTGGCGCGATTGTTGGAATCGGGCGCCGATTGGATTACTTTCACCAGCAGTTCGACCGTCGAGAACTTCAACGCCCGCATCGAGTTGAAGCCGTTGCTGGCGCGTTATCCAAAAATGAGGTTGGCCTCCATTGGCCCCGAGACGAGCAAAGCCATTGTTGCGTTGGGCCTAAAGCCCGACCTTGAGGCTAAAGACCACACCATCGACGGCCTCGTCAAAGCTATTGAAACCGCGCCAATCCTGTAATCACCGCGGGTCCCATCTCATTTTTGGCGCGTGAAGTGTTCCAAGAGCGCTTCAAATTCTATTTTTTGTATTTGACGCAAAAACGGTTCCTCTTCCGGCGCGCTCCGGCGCGAACGCTCGCAGGCGTCGATGAATGCGAACGGGTCCAACTCCTGCCTCGGGACGATCCGGGCCAATACGCGCTTCTCCAGATCGGACACCGCTATCGGGCCGGCCCGCTGCGCGATCATCGCAAACGCGTCGTGCGGACCCACGCGATGGAACCAATACTTGGTGTTGCTGGCATCCGGCTCGCGCCGGTGCATGATGCCGTGAACGTAGCTGCCCTCGGCACTGTTAATGTTTTGCGCGATCTCGTGCGCATGGTCGAGGTGATCGTGCCAGAGAAACAGCAGCGCACGAATCAGGTCCTTGCGCTCCGTTTGAATTTGAGCGCTCTTCCAAAACGGAGCCAACGCGCGCTCCAATTTGGCAATGGGTTTGCATCCTTCCCGCGTGCTGGGGCCGAGCGAGGCAGGTTCGGCCGTCTCGAGAAACTGGTGAAACTCCGTTGGCGGCACCGCGCTCATCAGGCCACTCGCTTCGTAATCGCCACGCCGTCGCGAATGAGTTTGTGCGCGGCGGCGTCGGATTTCCCCTCTGCATAAATTCGCAAGATCGGTTCAGTGCCCGATCCGCGCAGCATAAGCCAGCTCCCATCCTTGGCCACGAATTTCACGCCGTCGTACGATTTGATTTCGGCCAGAGGCGAACCGGCCAGCTTTTCCGGCGGCTGGCTTTTGCAATAATCCATCAACGCTGCCCGTTTCTCCAAGGGGAAGTGCGTATCCAGCCGGGCGTAGCGATGCGGGCCGAATTGCTTTTCCAGGCGCCGCAATAACTGGTTGACCGGCGCGCGCTCTGTCGCCAATAATTCCAGCAGCATCATGCCGGCGGCGATGCCGTCGCGTTCGGGCATCAAATCGGGAAAGCCGATGCCGCCGCTTTCCTCGAAGCCGAGCAACACGTTGCCCTTGAGCATTTCGGCGCAGACATATTTGAAGCCCACGGCCGTTTCCACCAATTCCAGTCCGTAGTGGGCGCACATTTTATCGACCATCGAGGTCGTGGTCAGGGCCTTGACGACGCGCCCGGTAGCCTTGCGGTTGACAATGAAATGATGCAGCAGCAGGCAGATAATCTGGTGGGTCGTGAGCGGATTGCCGCGGCCATCCATGCCGCCGACCCGGTCGGCGTCGCCGTCGGTCACCAGACAGAGATCGTGGGGATGCCCTCGCAGCCAGGCGGCGCTGCGGGCGTAATTGGCGGCGATCGGTTCGGGATTGATGCCGCCAAAGTTGGGATCATGCGCGCCATCCAGCGTCGTGACCCGGCAAGTCGTGCCGCGCAGCAATTGGTCAAAACAGCCCGCGCCGACTCCGAACAGGGCCTCATGGGCGAAACGCAATTTGGACCGGGCGATGAGTTTGAAATCGACCAATTTCTTGATCGCCTGGAAATGGGCCGGGCGCAAATCCTCCAAGGCGACGTTTCCAGCCGCACCGTTAAGCGCGGGTATCGGGCTTTGGTCGAGGCGCTTTTCCACCTCCTTGCAGAGCGAGGATTCGGCCGAACCACCGTAATGGGCCTTGAGCTTGAAGCCGTTGAAAATGGGCGGATTGTGGCTGGCGGTGATCATGACGCCGCCGACCGCCTGCCTTTGTTTGACGGCAAAAGAAACGGACGGCGTGGGCACCGGGCAAGTGGAAAGGATGGCCTGAAAACCGTTGGCGGCCATGACCTCGGCGGCGCGGCGGCCGAATTGGTCGGAAAGAAAACGGCGATCATAACCGACGATGACGGTCTTGTTCGTGCCCGGGGCTGGTTGGGCGTTCCAGAGATCCGCCGTGGCCTGGGCGGCGCGGTCCAGGTTGGCGAACGTAAAGTCTTCGGCGATAACAGCCCGCCATCCGTCAGTGCCAAAAGTGATGTTCATACGGTCGGAATATCGAGTCATACTGTTCTAATTCTAATTGGGAAAGTCAACTCTCGGATGGGACGGAGGATTCGTCCGGGCGCAAATCCCCTTTTGACAAGGACGCACGGGCAGGGACGCCGCGCTGCGGCAGAGTTGTCAAGACATGGCCGCAGTGTCCGCTCGGTGCAGCGCGCCGACTCTACCAAAATACCAAAAAGTGATTTGTGCCCGCAGAGAAATTTTGCGTGTGGCTTGACCGCGCGGAAAATGAGGGTACTTTGCTGGTGGTTTTGACGGCATGGTGGGGCCGACCGCTGCTTGAGCCGCCAAGGTCAAAACCAACATCGTGACCCTGATGTCCGCATTACGATTGCTGCGAGGCAAACCAGCCTGCTGGCTGCTTGCCGTTGCGGTGTCCGTTTCGGTCGCGCGGGCCGACGCCCAGTCTGTCACGTCCACTTTCACGCTTCCGGCGGTGCCGAAGCCTGCCACTGTCAACGAGAAGGACTTGCCGGCCGCCTTCAGCAAGCCTGTGCCAACTTCGATGGCGGACCTTCGCACAATCCAGGAGCATGTGGCGGCCCTGGTGTCCAACGTTTCGCCGGCGGTGGTGGCGGTGGAGCTTGGCCGTTCCAGCGGGAGCGGCGTGGTGATTTCGGCCGACGGTCTGGTGCTCACGGCGGGACATGTCGTCAGCATGGAGGGACGCAAGGTGCTGTTTACTTTTCCCAACGGCAAAACCGCTCGCGGCACCACCATCGGCGTCGATGAAGACGCGGATACGGGCTTGATGCGCATCACCGATCCCGGTCCCTGGCCGCATGTGGAAGTGGGCGAGCTGAAGAATGCGCGCCTGGGGGATTGGGCGCTGGCGTTGGGCAATCCCGGCGGCTTCGACGCGAAGCGTTCGCTGGTGGTGCGCCTGGGACGGATCATCCGGTTGATGCCGGGCGTGGTGCAGACCGATTGCACGATTTATCCCGGCGATTCCGGCGGGCCGCTCTTCGACATGTATGGGCGCGTGATCGGCATTCACACAGCTATCGCCAGTTCCATCGACGAGAATTTTCACGTGCCCATCACCGAGTTTTTTGATACGTGGAACGATTTGACGTCCGCTCCTGTGCCGGTCTCCAGACCGGAGCCCCCGCGAACGCAGGCTTACTGCGGATTGAGCGTGGTTGATGAAGGAGGGCGCTGCCGGCTGAGCAAAATCGAGAAAAACAGCCCGGCCTCGAAAGCAAATCTGAAGCTAGGCGACCTGGTGCTCGAAGTGGATGGACGCCACATCGAGGTTGCCTCGTCCTTCGAGCGTTGGGTCGCCGAGAGCGGGCCGGGTGA
>DASYNM010000537.1:0-6409 GCA_036008545.1 Verrucomicrobiia bacterium | reverse complement strand
CAAATGCTGTGGAATTACGACGCCCCGCCAAGTTGCGAGATTCATACCGCCCAACCCATCGGAACCAATTACGTCATCTTTATCCAGAACGGTCCGGAACCCCGATTGTTCGTTGCTAACCTGGCGACCGGGAAGATGGAGCGCGATTTGCCGCTCCTGGTGGGCAATCCCAAGAGTACGCACGGCCAATTCCGTCATGCCCGCCTTACCGACTCGGGCACTTACCTCGTCGCCCACATGGATATGCGCAAAGTTGTCGAATATGACGACTCCGGCAGGCAGGTTTGGTCCGCGGATGCGCCTGGCGGAGCGTGGTCAGCGGTGCGCTTGAAAAATGGCAACACGCTGGTCTGCGGAAAAGTGGTTAGGGAAATCGATTCCAAAGGAGAAACGGTCTGGCAATTTACTTCCGCCGATGTGCCGGATTACAAATTCGACAGCATGCAAATGGCGACGCGCCTGCCGAACGGTGACACACTGATTAACAATTGGGTCAATCAATGGAACGGCACTATTGATCCTTCCTCCGCTCCCGTTCAGGCCCTTGAAATCACGCCCGACAAGAAGGTCGTCTGGGCCTTGCGTTCCTGGAGCGACCCCAACCTCGGACCATCCACGACCATCCAGTTGCTCGATGAGCCGGGAGTGCCTGAGAAGGCGCATTTTGGCAGCATCCAGTAATTTGCCCGCGGCAGGTGCGGCGTGACGAACTCTCAACCGCCGATTTAACTCCGTCTGGCCGCAAGGCCGGGCGGGGCTTTTTGTTTTTTTGGAGGCGAGTTTGTGCCTGCGGAAACTTCGCGCTGCATTCGAGCAGTTCAAGAATTAATTGAAAATTGATAATTGAAAATTGCTCGTTGGCAATAGATTTTCGTTCGCACGACCGCCCAATTGCAATTTGCATATTTTCAATGGCCAATTAGCAATTTCCTTCCAAAAGGCCAAAGGTTGGTGGAAGATCGCGTGAATGCGCAGAAGATTTAATGAAAACGAAAGTGATTAAAACGGAATCGGATTATGCGGCCGCGTTGGAGCGAGTTGAAAAGCTCATGGATGCCAAGCCTGGCAATGCGCAAGGCGACGAATTGGAGGTTCTTTCATTGTTGGTTCATTGGTTCACGATTACGAGGAAAGAGTTTTTCCAATCGACGCACCGGACCCTGTCACCGGTCACTTCAAAACCAGCCAGCCGAGGTCGAATCAAAACCGGCCACTCTGAGGTGATTTATACATATTGGAATTCGTAACCCAAGCAAGGGACTTTTCAATTACTTTATACCAGTGAGCCCGGCATTGCTTTCAGCGACCGTGTTCGGTCTGGCTTCGGGAAGGCGGATTCCGAATTTGTAGCCCACGAACAGTCGCATGGTGTTCCAAGTTTCAGCATTACTGACATCTTTCGAATCATTCTTCTTGGTGATCGTTCGATGCTCGAAATGGAATCGCCGCTCGCTCGGATGATAAGATACCAAGAGAACATTGTCGTCCTTGTATAGCTCCCCTTCAGTTGAGATTAGCAAATTCCCGCCCATCGTTTGAGTCGCTTGCAGTTGAGAAGATGCACAGGCGTGCAGGTCGTAAACCAATCGGCGCATCGGTTCGTAATCGGGGTTAGCCGAGATGAAGCAGTCAAAATCGAGCAGAACCTCAGGCCATGGCATTGTCCTGCCTGCTCGAAAGCGCACTTTCTTTGATGGTCGTTGGCCTTTCACCATGCCCCCAGCATAATCAATCGGCAGCGAAAATCGAGCGTTTGCCGCAATCGTCAAGCAGCCAAATGGGGCGAGCAGAACTAGAAGTTGTGCCGTTCAGCTCGCCCGTTCTGCGGTCGCGCTACTCTTTACTGAAAAATCGTTTCCTCGTTTTCGAGGAAGCCTTGCAGATGGCGCAGACGGGTCGGGTGGCGCATCTTGCGCAACGCTTTGGCTTCGATCTGCCGGATGCGTTCGCGGGTGACGTTGTATTGGCGGCCGATTTCTTCCAGCGTCCGCTCATACCCATCGACCAAGCCGAACCGCATCTCTACGATTCTGCGTTCGCGTTCCGTCAGCGTCGCCAACACGTCGCTCAAGGTGTCCTTGAGCAGGCTGTAGCTGGTAACGTCCGAAGGATTGGCGGCCTTCTTGTCTTCGATGAAATCGCCCACGCTGGCATCGTCGCCGTCGCCGACGGGCGCTTGCAACGAAACGGATTGCTGCGCCATCTTTAGGATCGAACGCACGCGCTCGACCGGCAGATTCAATTCATCGGCAATCTCTTCCGGTTCGGCTTCGCGGCCTAATTCCTGCATGAGGCGCTTTTGCACGCGCATGAGGCGGTTGATGACCTCGATCATGTGGACCGGGATGCGGACGGTGCGGGCCTGATCGGCTACGGCACGCGTGATGGCCTGGCGAATCCACCAAATGGCGTAGGTGGAAAACTTGTAACCGCGCTGATACTCGAATTTCTCGACGCCCTTCATCAAACCCATGTTGCCTTCCTGGATCAGGTCGAGGAATGAGAGGCCGCGGTTGGTGTGCTTCTTGGCGATGGAAATGACCAGGCGCAAATTGGCGGCTGCCATTTCGCACTTGGCTTCATCGGCCCGGGCCGCCGCTTTTTTCATGGCGGCGTGGGCGGTGAGGAATTCCGGACAGCCCATGCGCACAAATTTTTCCAGCGCCGCCAGCTTGTTCTGCTCAGCTACCGTCTGCGCGGTGGTGGAGGCCGACTTGCGCCGGTGCTGCAATTCCTCCAGCGTCCGCATGGTGGACTTGAACTGGTCGGCGACATTGTCGGACACGACCATGATTTCCTCGGACACCTTGGGCTTATAGAAGAACTTTGGAAAGTTAGCCAGCAGGGCCTTGTTCAACTTCTGGTAATTACCCAGCAGGCGCGTCGCGGACGGCTTGCCCTTGGACTGCTTGAGCTGCTCGAAAGCTTTGTCGAGCTTGAGATCCAACTCGCGGGCGCGCTTGATCAAGCGGCGCAGGACGCTCAAGTGCGTGGCGCGGCTTTCGACTTTTTTATCGACGATGACGCGGTCAAAGCGCTCGCGGGGCGGATCGCAAAGAAGTTTCTCGGCCAGGGCGACGTGCTCCTTGCCGGTAAAGCCAAAGCCGAAAAGAATGCGACGGGCTTCGGTTTCGCCTTCTTCGATGCGCTTGCAGATTTGCACTTCCTGCTCGCGGGTCAACAGGGGGACTTTGCCCATTTGGCGCAGATACATCTGCACCGGGTCGTCCAGGATATCGAGCCGGCCTGAATCCTCTTCTTCCTCCGCTTCGGCTGGTTGCGGCTGTGCCTGCTGCTTGGCGCGCTCAAGGTCGGGCGCTTCAACGATTTCGACTTCGAAACCGCGTAGCTTGGAATAAATCGTGTCCAGGATCTCCGGCGTGACAAAATCATCGGGCAGGGCGTCGTTGATGTCGTCGTAAGTCAGGTAGCCTTGATCCTGAGCCAGACGGAGCAGTTCCTTGACCTTCTCCGCGATGAGTGGAGAATCAATGGAAACTGGTTGGTGAGGCTGGTGCGCCAAAGCCACGGCCGGGGCCGGAGCCTGGGGCGGATGCAAAGTCCCTTTGGAAGCGGACGAGCCGTTCTTGTGGGAAGCACCCTTGCCGTTGGTCTGGAGGGTAAAACGCGCCTCTTTGGCGCCGCCCTTTTTTTCAGGCGTGTGTTTGGGGCCAGTCCTCGGTATGTTACCCCGATAAAATCTCTTTCGCAGCATATGCTCTTAGTCGGACATCATTTCCTAGTTAAGGTTCATTCAAACCTGCGGCTTTTAGGGCCGTGTCTTTCGACACGCAGCCTTATCTTGCCTCTCTGTGCTCCCTATGAGCGAATCCAGACTTTGAAGACCGCGCCAATACAGAATACATAATCATAAGTTTCTGTCAAAGGAAGACCGGCAATTTTTGTATTATTTTTTTGAACGAAACGTAAATTACTAGTAATGAGCAACTTACGCGTTGCCATTTCGTAACAAAAGGGGCCGTGCCGCCTCCATGCTAACAGTGACATTATGTCGCACCTAGTGCTTTTCTGCCAAAGCCTGGCCTGTATAGCTCTCCGAAACACCGGCAATATCTTCCGGTGTGCCTTGCGCCACGATACGTCCCCCCTCCTCGCCGGCTTCGGGTCCAAGGTCGATCAGCCAATCGGCAGATCGGATAACCTCCAGGTTATGCTCAATCACCAACACTGTATGACCCTTATCTACAAGCCGTTGTAATACTTTAAGTAGAACCCGCACATCCTCGAAGTGCAGACCGGTCGTCGGTTCGTCGAAAATGAACAAAATCGGCCTTGTGCCGGGAGAGTTGTCATCGGCATGGGCTTGGGCGAGATGGCTGACCAGCTTGAGCCGTTGACATTCGCCGCCGGACAGGGTGTTTAGGGGCTGGCCAACCCTCAGATAACCTAACCCCGCCTCTTGCAATAATCTCAAGCTCTCCGTGGCCCGCTGGGCTGGGCGGGCTGACGGGAATCCGCTGAAAAAATCGACCGCCTCGTCCACCGAAGCGTCCAGAACATCGGCGATGCTCCAGTTTCGCGGCTCGCCGGATTTCGTCCGGCCAGCCACCTTGACTTCCAGGATGTGCGGACGATAACGGCGCCCGTTGCAGTCGGGACAACGCACGAAGACGTCGCTCAAAAACTGCATTTCGATCTTTTCAAATCCAACCCCCCGGCAACGTTCGCACTGGCCTTGGGCGGAGTTGAAGCTGAAGGCGCTCGCGCTAAGTCCGCGTTGGAGCGCACCTTCATCTTGGGCGAAGAAGGTCCGGATATCCTCAAACGCGCCAATATAAACTGCCGGATTGGACCGAGGCGTGCGGCCCAATGGCGATTGGTCCACCGCAACGACCCAGCCCAGGCTTTCGTAGCCCTCGACCGTAGCGCGGATCGGATTGGCTTCATCGGACCCGGTTTCGTCCTCATCATCCTGGTCGTCGATTGGAAGGCTCGGATTTCGCGTGTCATGCAACTTTGCTCTTAGCACGGGTGCCAGGATTTCAGTGATCAACGTGCTTTTGCCTGAGCCGCTGACACCGGTTATTCCCACAAGCCGTCCGAGCGGAATCTCCACCGTCAGATCCTTCAAATTATGGAGGCTGGCGTGGCGCAGCACCAATTTGTCCTGGCCACCGGGCGCCACCGGGCGTCGCGGTGGGGGATCAATCTGTCTTCGTCCCGCCAGGCAGGCACCCGTCAATGAATTGGGCGCGCGCAAAATGTCCGCGTAGGCGCCTTGAAACACCACTTCCCCTCCTGATTCGCCGTGGCCCGGCCCCAGTTCGATGATCTGGTCCGCCGCGCGCATGACGCTGGCCTCGTGTTCGACGACCACGACCGAGTTGCCGGCGTCGCGCAATTGCTTGAGCAAACGCACCAGCCGGGCGGTGTCGCGCGCGTGCAAGCCAACGCTAGGTTCATCCAGGACAAACAGGGTGTTGACAAGCCGCGAGCCAAGGCACGCCGTCAAATTGACGCGTTCGGTTTCCCCGCCGGAAAGCGAGCGGGTGGCACGGTCCAAACT
Source organism: Verrucomicrobiia bacterium (assembly GCA_036008545.1). Lineage (GTDB taxonomy): Bacteria > Verrucomicrobiota > Verrucomicrobiia > Limisphaerales > Palsa-1400 > Palsa-1400. Next base: position 882 of record DASYNM010000537.1, on the reverse strand, counting down.
CAGATAGCCCAGCCCAGCCGCCTCCAGGTAGGCCAGGCGCGAGCGGACTTCAGCCAACGCCAATCCGGCTGGGTCCGAGGCCTTGGCCCGTTTCAATCCGCTTTCCAGCGAGGTGATGAATTCAAGCGCCCTCCGCACGGTCAATTGATAGAAATCCGGCAGCCTCAATCCGCCAGCGCGGTAGAGCAGCGCGTCCGGCTGGAAGCGCGTGCCCTGGCAATCGGGACACGTTTTGTAGATGCGGTAACGCGAAAGCTGCACGCGCACGTGCATCTTGTAGGCTCTGGATTCCAGCCAGCGGAAGTAACCTTTGACGCCATACCACGCCCGCGGCCATTGGTGCTCCTTGTCTTTGCCGTAACCCTCATCGCCATCGATGACCCAATCCCGCCACTTTTGGGGGAGTTTGCCGAAGGGGACATCGGTCGGCGCGCCGCGGCGGCGGGCGAATTTCATTAAATCGTCTTGACACTCCGCGCCCGAAGCCGTGAGCCACGGTTTGACGACCCCCTCGGCCAGCGTCTTGCTCCAATCGGGCACGGCGGCGGCGTAATCGATGGCAATGGTGCGCCCGAAGCCGCGGCAGGCCGGGCAGGCCCCGACGGGATTATTGAAACTGAACAGCGCCGGAGAGGCGTCCCGGTAATCCAAATTACATCGGGCGCAGTGCAAACCGCTGGAAAAAGGGAAAGCCGGGCCGGCGACCTCGCGTGCGCCGGTCGGAACGAGGCGCACAGCCAATTTGCCTTTGCCGAAATGATAGGCTTGCTCGCACGCCTGAACAAACCTGGCCCGGTTGGCCGGCGTCATCCTGACGCGATCCTGGATGACCGTCAGGCGTCCTGGGTGAAGGTCCTTGAATCTGGGGGCTGCGTCCTCCAA
>DASYNM010000536.1:0-5669 GCA_036008545.1 Verrucomicrobiia bacterium | reverse complement strand
TTTTACGCCGAGCATGAGCGCATTTGCCTGGATCCAAATGCTCGCAATGCGCGTCATACTTACGTAACCCCGTCCGAGGACAAAAAGACCTGGCGCGTCCAACAGATGTTGGTGGACCCGGCGGAGCATAACGACTGGGTGGCGGAATTCGAGGTGGACCTGACGCAATCCAAGGCCGCCAACGAACCATTCCTCACTCTGCGGCGAATAGGGAATCTTTAATCGCGGAAACCACTATTTATGGCCAGCCTGATGGGCTTCGATTGCCGCCGCGATGCTGGTGACGGTCTGCATCGTCTTGCGCGCAACGGCGGCGTCGGCGATCTTAATGCCGTAGCGTTTATCGAGGGCCACCACCAATTGAAGGGCGTCCACCGAGTCCAAGCCAAGACTACCCGGCCCGAACAGCGGCTGGTCGTCGCCAATTTCATCCGCCGTGATTTGCAACATGAGGTCTTCGATCAAGAAACTCTTGATCTGATTTTTGAGGTCGGGAGGTGTGTTCATGGCGATGTGATTGCTTGAGTGTTCAGACATTCGTATTGACAAAACGCGCCCCGATCGCCTGCACGCCCGCGCCAGTGATGCTCACATTGGCGGCGGAGCAGCGATGGTGTTCAATCGAGTCGCAGGCGGCGACACAATTCCAGGCCGCTGAGGCGGTGAATGATTCGCCCAGAATCTCTTTGGGCGCCATGACTTTGCCGGTCCACTCGCTCCAGGCGGCGTCACCGCGCTCGCACACGCAGAGTAATTCGCCTGACGTTCCCACGGGCAGTTGCGCGCGCATTTTCCGCACCGCTTCGGTTCGTGCTGGGGTGCGTGTGGCAGCGAACGCATCGGTAACGACCGCCAATTCAACAAGAGCGGTCGAGGGAAGACCGCTCTTAAGATAAAGCGCGCCGGCTCCGCTGGCGTGAACGGTGCGGCTGTCAAACAGACGCAGCGCGTCGGAGACGGTCCAATCCGGCTCCTCCGCGCCGATGACGACACAGGCTTCGGCAACGTCGTTTTCCAGCCATCCCGCCGCCACCGCGAGGCCTTGCAAAAAAGTCCCGGCGTCGCCGACCAGCGTATAATTGACAGCGGAGGAGCCCAGATATGCAGCCAGATGGCTGGCGCTGGAGTTAAAGACCGTTTCCGGGAAAATCATCGGGCTGGCCGTGGCAGGGTTTTGCAGGGCTTCCTCGTAAAACCGTCGCGAATAGGAAATGCCGCCTGTCAAGGTACTGGCCACGATGCCCAACCGCAGCGCTCCGGAACGGATTAGCTCCGCATCCTGACCGAGCGCTTCCAGCGCCGCGCCGACGGCGTAATGAGTCATCGGGCTGGCCCTCCGTAATCGGTGATGAGCCAGGAACGCAGAACGGATGGCAGGCGGCGGAACGGGACGCACGGGCAACGGCTTGTCCCAACCAGGCCGCGCCAAAGATTGCACAGGCAAGGGGCGTTCCTTGTCAAGAATGTCCCGCAAGGCTGGCACTCCCCATCCCGCGGGGGAAACCGCGCCCAGGCCATGCACAAACACACGGCTCACGACCACCTCCGAAAAATGAGAGAGGCATTGGCGCCACCAAAGCCGAAGGAATTTGACAGCGCGATATTCACTTTCGCGTCAACAGGCTGGCGCACGATCTGAAAACGACAGAGGGGATCGGGAGACTCGAGCGACGTTTCCGGCGGCAGCCACTGGCCACGCAAAGCCATGAGTGACGCCACCGCTTCGACGGCTCCGGCCGCTCCCAACAAATGGCCTACGCCTGCCTTGGTGGAACTGACCGGTAAATTTGTGGCGCGCGCGCCGGCCCAGGATTGGATGGCGGCGGCTTCCGAAGCGTCATTTTGCGGAGTAGCGGTGCCGTGGGCATTCACATAATCAATCTGTTCCGGCGTCACGCCCGCGCTGGCACAGGCCGCCCGCATCGCAGCGAGCGCTGCGTTTCCTTCAGGCTGGGGCTGGGTGAGGTGGTGCGTATCCGTCGTGGCGCCGTAACCAATAATCTCGCCCAGGATTTCCGCCGCCCGCTTTTGCGCGGAAACGCTGTCTTCGAGCGCGAGCACCGCCGCACCTTCGCCCAAAGTCAAACCGTCCCGCCCGGCATCAAACGGACGGCACGGCGTCGGCGCGAGGACTTGCAGCGTGTCGAAGCCGGCAAAAGTCAAATGGCAAAGCGCGTCGTAACCACCTGTCAATACTCTTTCTGTCCGGCCTGTGCGAACCAATTCCCAGGCGTGCCCGATGGCGTTGGCGCCCGACGCGCAGGCGTTGGAAATAGTCGCGATTTCACCGTGCAGGCCGAGGGCATTGGCCAGATTGATCCCCTGCTGTTGCACCAGGTAATGCGTGACGCGGCTGGCTTGATGTTTGCAACAACGCGGCGTGCGCAGAGCCTGGCGAAGATAGTCTTGTCCGTGTGCCATTTCTCCGCTGGTCGTGCCCAGCACCAGCGGCACCGGGTCATCCGTCGTCCAGCCGCATTGCGACCAGGCTTCATGTCCGGCCAGCAGGAGCAGTCGCGAGGCGCGTTGGAGCCGACGCCAATCACCGCGAGTCAATCGGTTGGGCGGCATCGAGTCGGGCAAGTCAACTTGGGCGGCAATTTTGCAACGTTGACGCGTTACGTCGAAGAGAGTGACCGGCCGAAAAGCTGTGCGTCCCGAGCGAAATCCCTGAGCGTTTATTTTCCAACCCGCACCGAAGGCGGTGATGATCCCGGCGCCGGTTACAACGACACGATGCGGCTTCGCGGCATAGGCAAATCTTGGCGCGGGAAACAGCACGCAAGCCTCACACTCGAATGGCAGCAGCGGCAATATCGGTCGCGACCGCGGCGCGGGCCGCTTGCTCTTTGTAGTAATCAGCCAAACCCTGGCGGGAGGGGGTTAAGCCCTCTGCGTCGATGGCCGCCAGCACGCGTTCTTCCGTCATGATAAAACGTTCGCGTTTGTAAATGATATAATCCTCGCGCATCGCGTCCGGCGTCATATTGATAGTGACCAAGTTGGCGCCAGCACGCAAACCGCGGCGATAGCCGTCGCCTTGGACGAGGTTAAGCGCGCTCACTGCGGGAATGACCCAGTCTGGCCGCATCAGCCGGAGGGCTGCCATGCCATTGAAAGTCCAGTCGGCGCTGGCGGCGTGCTCATTGGCCAAGGGCGTGTCATCGCCGGGAATGAATGGGCTGACACTGCACCCGGCCAGCGGGAGCGAGCGTGCCAATGCCAAATTAGCCCGCAATTCTCGCAAAGTCTGCCCCGGCAAACCGGCGATGAAACCGGAGCTGACGAACCATCCGCGCTGAGCCAGCAAATGGATGTGCCTCAACCGCTCGGGCAAGGTGCCGGGCGCCTCGACCGCATCGTAGCGGACCGCGTCGCCCGTTTCGAACTTCATGATATAGATGGCCGCGCCGGCGGTTTGCAGCTCGTCGTAAATTTCCTCGGTCAACGTGCCGAGGCAGAGGCTGACGCCGAGCGAAGTCTCACGGTGTAGGGTCTCCAACAAAGGCAACACGACTTCTCTCACGACCACCGGGTCTTCGCCGCTCTGGATGTTGATATCCGTGACCGAAGCAGGAAGGTGGTTCAGAAGCAGTTCGGCCATCTGTTCATGGCGGGCGCGGTATCGATGCAATGTGCGATTATCCCGGCGCATTCCGCAATAGGCGCAGTTCTCGCGGCAGAAGTTGGACACCTCGACCACAGCGCGAACAAAAACGTTTCGCCCAAAGCCGGCGCGCGTCGCGTCAGCGGCAGACTCATGCAAGGCAATCTGCCTCGAGCCGCTGGCGTTCAAATTGGTTTCAGTCAAGCTACCCATTTAGAAGAATCATTTAATTTAATCAAGGCCAGAATAGCCCCAGACCACGGCGCCTCCGAACATGGTTGTAACGCTGTTGTCACTGGAACGCCATGAACCGATAGGCGACCGAGCCAAACAATTTCCATACACACTAGCAATTTAACCAAGCTGCGGCTGTGAGGCAACCTTTCTCGCGGTCAAAATAGGCACAAATTACCGTTGGCGGCCATGCCCTGGAGGGTTATGCTAGATTCCCTCGTGGATTGGACCCGTCAATGTGTCGCGGTGATTCCGTGCTTCAATGAAGCGCCATCCATTGCGGCCGTCGTGGCCGAGGTCAGCAGGCATTTGCCCAACATCCTCGTCGTGGACGACGGTTCCTCCGATGGGACGGCTGTGAAGGCCAAAGCTGCGGGCGCGGAGGTTCTCCGCTTCGACCGTAACGGCGGCAAGGGAGCCGCGCTACGGGCGGCCTGGCAGCACGCCTCTCAGCAAGGGTTTACGTGGGTTCTAATGATGGATGGCGACGGACAGCACGCCCCGGACGATATCCCGAAGTTTTTGGCCTGCGCCGACAATAATGACGCTACGCTTGTGGTCGGCAACCGCATGGGAAATGCCAAGGGCATGCCTTGGCTGCGCCGTCAGGTTAACCGTTGGATGAGCCGCCGTCTCTCGCATCTGGCGGGCGTCCCCTTACCCGATTCCCAATGCGGCTTCCGCCTGGCGTGTTTGGAAACGCTGATGCGGTTTCCGCTTTCGGCGCGGCGCTTTGAAATCGAGTCTGAGACGCTCCTCGCTTTGCTGGCGGCAGGACAGAGTGTGGAATTTGTTCCCATCCACGTCATTTACGAATCGGACCGCAGCAACATTTGTCCATTCGTTGATACATGGCGCTGGCTGCGCTGGTGGGCGGCGCAACAACCTGCGCCACAATAGATTCATGGACGACATCCGGCCTCCAGCGCCACCCACGCCCGGTTTGCTGCATCGATGGCTGCGTAAAGCACTCACTTTGGCGATTGTTACGGTGGTGTTCGGCTGGTTTTACGGCTGGGCTTCTCCATGGGCGTTTCCGAAAAACCAGACGGCGGATTTCAAGTATGGTGTCTTGCACGGAGCGTTGATGCCACTCTCGCTTCCCACGCTGGTCATGGGCAAGGACGTGCCGATTTACGCCCCAGACAATTCCGGCCGCGGTTACAAGTTGGGTTACATTTGCGGCATCAATGTTTGCGGCCTCTTCTTTTTTGGAGCCGCCTTCCGCCGTCCAAAAGTCACATCAGCCAGTTCCGATAAATCTCAATAATGTCCACTGCGCCGCCGGCCCAATAACGATTCGGCGGTAGGGTGAACGTTCTTGTTTGGTTGTGGAACGAAAGCTGCGCCGGCTTTTCCGTATTATTCGGGTCGTAGGCTTGGAATTCGATGCCCGCGCCGGTTGGCTTCGCCGCGAACACCAACATGCTATGATTGATCGTCACCGCGGGGAATTTCACGACGTGAATGATCGGCGGAACATTTTTTTTGAGCGCAGCCTCCAAGGATGCGGCGGTGCTGGCCTGGTGCGCGCGCGAAATTGGAAACACCATGCGCCAGTGGCTGCGCAAAACATAAGAGCGCCAGGCGCCACCGCACTCGGCTTTCAACAATGCCTCTCGCGCCCGGCTGAATTGCCGCAAATTCGCGTAGCCGGGGATGACGATTTGATTCCCGGTTTCGGCGGGCACACGCACGTTGCGTCTCATGATGGCACGAATTAACCGCCGGCAGGCTTGGTCGTCGCCAGCGTGCTGCCTCTCGTCAAAACGGGCGTGAAAAAGAAATTGCCGAGCCGCCCGCGTCACGACGAAGCAACGATGCGCGT
>DASYNM010000535.1:0-5563 GCA_036008545.1 Verrucomicrobiia bacterium | reverse complement strand
TTCGACAACGTGGACATTGGGTTGCAACTCAGCGACACTCAACCTTACGCTGTTCATATCTCCAACCTGAACATCGCCAACGCAGGTGGAGGCACCAATCACATTGCTATCCAAGGCTTGCCGGGCGCGAGCGCCCTCAATGTCAACGGAGCCAGTTTTTGGGGGTCGCTTTACCAGCCGGTTTCTTGGAATAACAGCGGCCTGCTGACGTTATCGAATGCGCGTTTCTTATCCTGGGCTTCTACCCTGCAAGCCGTCAACATTATCAGCGGTCGAGCCATTATTCAGGGAAATTACTTTACCGACAATGTGGGCGTGGCCATTCGTGTCGGAACAGGCACGGACCGTGTGATGATCCTGGGTAACATGCTGGTGGGCAACACAGTCAATTCGTCCGGGCCGAAGACTTACAGCGCCAACAATCAGCCGTAAAAGTCGAGCGGGCTTGCCTGTAGGTCAAGAGAATCATGCAGCTTCCCGGTAATAGAATTCCAGCACGCCTCCCTGTGGATGGCGAGTGCGGAAACTCCTCAGACGATTCGCCACCACCAAAACGGACACCATAAGAGTTAAGAACGGTTACCCGCAAGCGGGCACAGGGCCATAAGGGCAATGAATTGGGGGACGGCGAATACCCCCTAATTCGGGGATGTCGAAAGAGATTGGTTGAGGTAAGATTCAAGGCATGTCCAATACATTCAAACATCGCAATCTCTGGGCTGCATTGCCGAAAAGGATTTCTTTTGCCGCATTTTCCATGGGCGCGTTCATGGCGATTTCCCCGCCCTGTTCGGCGGGCAATCCTTTCATCACCAGCATTTACACGGCGGATCCCTCCGCTCATGTGTGGTCGGATGGACGGCTTTACGTTTATCCCTCCCGCGATATTGACCCACCTCGGGGTTGCGATCTGATGGACCGATATCATGTCTTTTCTACCGACGACATGGTGACTTGGAGGGACGAAGGGGAGATTTTGCGGGCCAGCCAAGTCCCATGGGGGAGACCGCAAGGGGGATTTATGTGGGCGCCCGACTGCGCCTATAAGAATGGAACGTACTATTTCTATTTCCCGCATCCCAGCGGCTCGAATTGGAACAATACCTGGAAAATCGGGATTGCCACGAGCACCAATCCTGCTCGAGGTTTCACTAACTTGGGCTACATTCCGGGGATTGGCGGCTCCTCAATGATTGATCCTTCCGTGTTTGTGGATACGGATGGACAGGCTTATCTGTACTATGGTGGCGGCTCGAAATGCGCCGAAGCAAAGCTTCAAGCCAACATGATTGAGATTGATGGCGCGGTGCAGCCCGTCACGGGTTTGGAGGATTTCCATGAGGCGACACGCGTGTTCAAGCGCAACGGGATTTACTATTTGACTTACGCTGACAATTATCGTGGCCACAACCGGCTGAGATATGCCACGAGTCCCAAGCCGCTGGGGCCTTGGATGTCGAAGGGCATCTATTTGGATCCGACCGATTGCGACACCAGTCACGGATCGGTCGTGGAATACAAAGGCCAATGGTATGCCTTCTATCATAACTGTTCCCTATCCCACCGTGGCACATTGCGATCCATCTGTGTGGATCTATTGAACTTCGATACGAATGGAGATATTCTCAAGGTCGTCCAAACCACCAACGGCGTGCCATCTGTAGGCCAGACGTCAGCCGCAAATCCAAAGTCCGTAAAATATGCGATTGCGCAGGCCATGGCCGGCGGAGGCGCCAGCAAGTTGGCCAACGGCGCGGCCTGGGGCGGGGAGTGCGTGCATAATTTGGACGTGGCTGATTCCTTCGTGCAGTTTGACGCGGTGGACGGCGGTGCCAGCGGAGGCCTGGCAACTATAGATGTAGATTTTGCCGCGCTCGACAACGCCAAGCTGCGGTTAACTGTCAACGGCTCGGATTATTCGTTCATTAACACGCTCTCAACTGGGGGTTGGAGTAATTATACCGGCCATTCATCTCTGACCGTTCCGATGGAACCGGGAAAAACAAATGTTGTCATGTTCAAGGGTGGCCATCACGGCGTGGACGTTGATTACATGACCGTGACCCCTCTTCCGCCTGAGCCATAGAAGGCCGCAGGAATCCGGGAGGCGCCATTCCAATCAGCGCTGATGGGTTCTTTCAAGCAAATTAATCTCATGAAAACAAAATTCACAGCCCTAGGTTTCTCTCTGCTGGTTGTTGGAACAGCCAGCGCGCAAACCTCCGACGGTTTGCTCAAATACGACTACCGCAGCCTGGTCGCGCACTCCGACCTTTCTTTCAGCACCCCCGCGCCGAGCAGGCACGATGGCCTGCCCATCGGCAATGGCCGCATGGGCACGCTGGTTTGGACCACTCCGGCCGCCTTGCATTATCAAATAAATCACGTCGATCTCTTCTGTAACGGCAATAACACTCAAGCTTCTCCCCAAGGCCACACCGACTATTCCGCCGGTTGCGGATACATCGATATCAATTTGGTGGACTTCGGAAACGATGTATTCGCCAGCCAGAAGTTCAACCAGCACTTGTCGGTCTATGAGGGCCTGGAATCCGCCGACGGCGACGACGTCAAGACGCGAAGTCTGGCATGGACGGACGGCGACGTCATCGCGACTGAAGTGGACGACCAACGCAGCCCTCCTAGTGCCATCAATATTGACCTCCGGATGCTGCGGTACGCGCAGAATTTCACGGTCAAACCAAGCCCTTCGCCGATCGGGCCGCACGGCGCGGAAATCCGGACCGGCGAGCACGTCGCGATCTCGCGCCTGGACATCCGCGACAGGAAAATCCTGCTCACTCAAGAATTTACCGAAGGCAACTTTTACAGCGCCTCGGCCGTCGCCATTGGCGTTGTGGGGCGCGAATCCAAGCCGTCGTATTACAATGAGTTGACCGTTCGTTTGTCCGCTGAGCCGCGCCAGGGCAAGATGTTGATTCTCACCGCCACCGCTGTCAGTTACGACCGCAATGAGAACGTCGGCGATTTAGCGTTGAAGCAATTGGCGGCCGCTCAAGGCAAGTCTTTTGATGACCTTCTCCAGGACAACCGCAAGTGGTGGGGTGATTTCTGGGCCAAAGGTTTCATTCATTTGCACAGCGCCGACGGCGTGGCGGACAACGTTGAGAAGTATTACACCTATTACCTTTACCTCATGGGCTCCTGTTCCCGCGGGACCTATATGCCGCGGTTCTGCGGCGTAATCTGGGGCACCGATGGCGATTTGCGCATGTGGGGCTCGATGTACTGGTGGCACAACCAGGGGTGCCTCTTCGACGGTTTCATGCCCGCCAACCGGCCGGAATTGATGACGTGCGTATTCACCACCTACAGCCGCTATCTGGACACTTACGCTCGCGGCGCGCAGCAGCAATGGGGCAGTCAGGGCATTTGGATCCCCGAAACGACGTGGTTCGACGGCTTGGAGGTTTTGCCCGACAACATTGCCGCCGAAATGCGCGACTTGTACCTGGCGCGAAAGCCTTGGAGCGAGCGCTCAAAAGAATTTGATGATTATGCCCGCAATAAGAACGGCCTGAACAGCCGCTGGAATTACCGGTACACGACCAATCAACTTGGCCCCTTCGCCTGGACCTCCCACGTCCTGTCCACGACCGCCAAGATCGCCAACGTCTATTGGCTCCGTTACGCCTATTGGCCCGACCAACAGTGGTTGCGCACGACCGCTTATCCGGTGATCCGGGGCGCCGCGGAGTTCTATCGAAACTTTCCCAACCTTTACAAAGCCGACGACGGAAAATATCACCTTCGTTATGTCAGCAATCTGGAAGAAAAGCCCTGGGGCAGATCGGATACGCCAGAGGAACTGCTGGCCATGCGCGTTATCTTCCCCATTGCCATCCGCGCCTCGGAAATCCTGAACCTGGATGCAGACCTCCGTTCCAAGTGGAAGGAAATCTCGGATAACCTCCTGCCCGTTCCGCCGTCGCCCCAACCGGGCGAATACTATGATATATGCACCCCAGTCTCGGACGATACGGCCTTGTTCAACAGCCTCAAGGCCTCTTACAGGGGACTCGGCAGCCGCAAGGGTGGCGACGGAGGCAACCTTGGCATCCTCTCCAGGGAACCTGTCATCGCCGCCAACCTCGGCCTGGGCGAGCTTATCAAGACGGTCGTTCCTGGCCAGATGCATTCCAACCCCGAAACCAACGCACCCTCCCGCGGCGGCCGGGGCCAGTTGCGAAATCGCATGATGATGGGCGAAGGGGCTGGAGCCATCGAGTTTGAGCAACTTGGCAACGCCTCCCATGGGCTGCAAAGCGCCCTGCTCCAAAGCGTTCCACCGTCCGCCGAGAAAGAGGCGATCAACACCGTCTTCCCGGCTTGGCCGAAAGGTTGGGACGCCCAGTTTACGCTCGCCGCGCGCGGCGCCTTTCTCATCAGCGCGTCAATGCAGAACGACCAGATTGAATTCGTCGAAATCCTCTCTGGAAAAGGCGGCCAGTGCATCCTGCAGAATCCCTGGCCGGACGGAGACGCAATCGTTTACCGCAACGGCCAGGCTGCGGAGGGCGTCTCGGGCAAGTTTCTAACATTGTCAACAATTTCCGGAGAACGCCTTGCCCTGGTTCCTAAGGGCAAAGTTCCCGCCGCGAAGACCCTGCAGTAAGCGCATCGCCGCCTGCGCACTATTCCCGATGTTCGTCTCCTCTTGGCGAGACCTCCACACTACCATCCACGCTGTCATCAAAAACGTCAGCAACCGGACATCAAAATGGACACCATTCTGGACACCAAACGAGTTATGACGAATTCTGTAGAATTCTGACGTAATTCGCGGCGCACTCTCCCTGCGTAAATGCAGTGCGGATTTTATTCGCAACCTATTCGCTTGGTGCAACTACCGAATGGAAAGCCAAACCGGCAAAATAGACCAAATCCGGCGACTGGATATCCGTTTTAACACCCCCGAAAGTAATTCGCTGGAGAATATTTCGCGGCGCAATTTCTAAGAGTGACAACAGAAACGGAAAATGAGAATATCAAACGTATGGCCAACATGATTTTGAAAAACAGTTACTTCGCCGGGACCGAACACAAGAAATCTCCTGGCAATTCGTTTACACGCCGGGATTTTCTCAAAGCGTCAAGCCTCGCGGCCACGAGTTTCGCCCTCGGCGGGCTCGAAATCAGCCGAAGCGCATATGCCGCCGGCAGCGACCTGCCCAAGGTCGGCCTCATAGGCTGCGGCTGGTATGGCAAATCCGACCTCTGCCGCCTCATTCAGGTCTCGCCCGTCGAGGTCGTGTCTCTTTGCGACGTGGACCAGCACATGCTCGCAGGAGCGGTCGATCTTGTCAGCCAACGCCAGAAGTCCAAAAAACGACCTGCCGTCTACAATGACTACCGCGAGATGCTCGCTGCAAAGAAGCTAGACATCGTGCTTGTGGGTTCGCCCGATCATTGGCATGCGCTGCATTGCATTGCCGCTATTGAGTCTGGCGCCGATGTGTATTGCCAGAAGCCAATTAGCCGGGACGTTCGAGAGGGCCAGGCCATGCTCGCCGCCGCCCGGAAACATCAACGCGTGGTCCAG
>DASYNM010000534.1:0-2126 GCA_036008545.1 Verrucomicrobiia bacterium | reverse complement strand
GAGCTCGCCGGCGATGGCCTTTCGGACTAAGCGGTCAATGCAGGTGAGAAATGCCGCCAGCGTTTTCCCGGACCCTGTTGGCGCCGAGATCAGCGTCGTTCTCTTGGCGAGGATGTGCGGCCAGCCTTGTTCCTGCGGTTCCGTCGCGGCCCCAAACCGCCGCGAGAACCATTCTTGAACCACGGGATGAGCCCAATTGAGACTTGCCAGATTCATAGACACACGATGACGCTATATTAGCTTGCTCGAAATGGAAGACCGGACAACAAAAACAAAATTATACACCTATGTGCCAAGGATTCAGTCTGGCGCGGAAAGAGGGCGAATCATTTCGTTCAAGAACTGTCACAGTGGAGGACGAAAGTGTGCAAAACTCGTCTAGTGTAGTGCACGACAGATCAATCAGGAGTGCGCGGATCATCCATGCGGCGGTTACTCAAAAAATTAACGTTGCTGGCAGCCTTTGGAGCAGTGTGCGTCTCGAGCGGAGGGACATTCGCCAAAGACAAGCCTGCCCCCTGGAAGATCATCGATGACGCATTGTTCCGTGTGAATGACGCGCCTGTGAAAGAATGGGGCGTTTATCAGACAGGTAAGAAGCGTGATCCGTTGCTCCTCCAAATGAACAATCGCTTCCTGCTGATTAAAATTCACGACCGGCAACTTTTTGAAGTTGACCCAACGAAGGTTCAGCGCAAATCGGACGAACTCCTGTGGGACCCTTCCGAACATCCCTCGCAACCGCTGGCCACGTCCGATTGGGATGCGAACGATACGGAAGCGGTTTTTCGGATTCGCGCCAAAATCAGCGCCGAAGATCGCCTCCTCGATATTGAGCTTCCTCACCCTCTCGACCTGAGCGGCATGTCTCCACACTCGCCATCGGCAACGCGCCATAGATAACCCACCACGGTCCAACCCTGCCGCGCTGCCCTATCGATCCGAGTAATACCCGTCTCTCGTCTGGACGGCCAGATCTTTCTGCTTCGTCGTGAGATGAATTTTGTGATAGCCGGGGGCAACATCCGGCCCCTGCGTGTAACCGATGCTGTACTGATTCCGCAGTTCCTCCGCGATGGCCGTATAAATCTGGTCGATGGGCTGTTTCTTGGAAACCTCAAACAAGCGGCCGCCGGTCTCCCTGGAGATGCGTTCGAGAATCTTTTTGCCGTCAAGGCGTTCTCCCTGAGGATATCTGTGCCCGCCGCCGCCGCCGCCGCCGCCGCCGCCGCCACCACCGCCGCCACCACCGCCGCCACCACCGTGCCGGCCCATTCCCGGGCCTCCGTAGCCGCCAAATGGACCCTGATATTGTTGTTCATCGGCAAACAGAATCGAATAGATGACTGTATCGGCGCGTTGCGCGGCCGTGATGGCGTCGACCAGGGCCTCCTTGCTGCCGCGGTCCACTCCATCGGAGAGCACAATCAGCGCATTGCGGCCCTGCTGCTTCTTGATGACCTCATCGGACGCCAAGTACACGGCATCGTAAAGCAAGGTGCCACCACCGCCGTACCGCTGGCGCGACCCTCCGTCGTCCCCTCCGTTCCCGCCTCGAACCAATTGCGGCGCGCCCAGCAAATCGAGCGCGCTCTCCAATTTCTGGCGGGACGACGTCAAATCCTGCAGAAGTTCCACTTCCCGATCGAAATGAATCACGAAGGCCTTGTCCTTGTCCTCGCGCACCATGTTGTCCAAAAAACTGTGGCTGGCGCTGCGCTCCTCGTCGAGCACGCGGCTCTGGCTCAAACTCGTGTCCACCAGCAGGCCAAGCGTCAACGGCAGGTCGGCCTCCCTGGTGAAATAGGCGATCGTTTGGGGATGCCCGTCTTCTTCCAACTCGAAATCATCCTTGCCCAGGTTGGAGACAATCTGGCCGTGCTTGTCGCGGACGGTTGCCAGTACGTTGACAACTTTCACCTCAACCCTGATCGGCGGCTGTTGTTGGGAGCGCAAGGACCCGGCGGGCAGCAGTAACGAAGCCATTAGGAGCGCCAGCCAAAAGGCCCTACCAAGACGCAGCCCGATAAATTGCGGGCATTCCATCTGTTCTCTCCATTGTTGGATCTCAAGGTGAGCCATCCACATCCCATGGACGCTCAATAGGGATTCTCATATTCCCCCTG
>DASYNM010000533.1:0-9472 GCA_036008545.1 Verrucomicrobiia bacterium | reverse complement strand
GCCAAATTGGAGGCCGACTCGCTTTTCGTGCTCGCGCCTGATCCGATCCAATCTTATGCCGGCTCGACGTACGACCAGCGCCAGGAGTTTCATTTGCAACCTGGCGCAAATCTGGTTCTGCTCGATTGGTTTTGTTCCGGTCGCGCCGCCCGTTGCGAACGCTGGGCTTTCACTCGGTTGCGAAGCAGCAACGAAATTTTTCTAGGTCGGGAGAGGCTGATGCTGGATGCGCTCTTGCTGGATCAGGTCCACGGCCCGCTTGATGCGCCCAATCGAATGGGCCGCTTCAATTGCCTCGCGCTTCTCGCCATGACCGGGCCGCTGGTGGCCGACGCCGCTGCACTTATGCTGGCTGAAGTGGAGTCGCGGCCGGTCACTCGCAGGGCCGAACTCGTCATCAGCGCCAGCCCAATCCTGCAGGGCGCCGTCCTCCGCGTCGTGGGCGAACGCGGCGAGGAAGTCGGCCAGGAAATTCGTCGCCGCTTGGCGTTCGTCACCAAATTGCTGGAGGACGATCCGTGGGCGCGAAAGTGGTGAGGATTTATTATGCACCTGAATCCGCGTGAAGTGGACAAATTAATGCTGCATCAGGCCGGCGTCCTGGCGCAAAAGCGGCTCGCGCGCGGCTTGCGTTTGAATCATCCCGAGGCTGTCGCCGTCATTGCCACGCAATTGCTCGAGTTCATCCGCGACGGCAAGAGCGTGGCGGAGCTGATGAATTTGGGCCGCCAATTCCTGGGGCGCAATCAAGTGATGGACGGCGTTCCCTCCATGATCACCGAGGTGCAAGTCGAAGGCACTTTTCTCGATGGCACAAAATTGGTGACCGTGCATCATCCCATCGCCTCGGAAAATGGAAATTTGGCTCTGGCTCTGCACGGCAGTTTTCTGCCCGTGCCGGATGCCGCCTTGTTTCCCGCCGTCGATTCTGATTTCGAGCCAGGCGCTTGCACTGCGCTGGAGGGCGAATTGGAAATGAACGCTGGGCGCGCGGCCACTACTCTGGCCGTGACAAATTTAGGCGATCGGCCCGTGCAAGTGGGCAGTCACTATCATTTCGTCGAGACCAATGCCTCGCTGAAATTCGATCGCGCCCAAGCCTACGGCAAACGCCTCGACATTCCGGCCGGGACCGCCGTCCGCTTTGAACCGGGCGAAACCAAAACTGTCCCGCTGGTCGAGATCGCCGGCGCGCGCGTCATTCGCGGCGGCAACAATCTGGCCGACGGGCCTGTTTCCGATGCTGGCAAGAAAGCCACTTTGCAACGCGCGGCCGAACAAAAGTTTTCCCATCAACCTCCCTGACGCGCCATGCCGCATAAAATGAAACGGCGGCATTATGCCGAGATGTTCGGGCCTACCACCGGCGACCGCGTCCGTCTAGGCGATACATCTCTCATTCTGGAAGTTGAGCGTGACTACACCGTTTATGGGGACGAATGTAAATTTGGCGGCGGCAAAACCATTCGCGAAGGCCAGGGCCAAGCCGCAGGTGTTGGGCAGGCCGATGCTTTGGATTGCGTCATTACCAATGCCCTGGTGGTGGATCATTCCGGCATTTACAAAGCGGACATTGGCATCAAGCACGGACTGATCTCCGGCATCGGCAAGGCTGGAAACCCTGATGTCATGGCCGGCGTGACCGGCGGCATGATTATCGGCGTGACGACCGAAGTCATCGCGGGCGAAGGTTTGATTATCACTGCGGGCGGGCTTGACACCCACATCCATTTCATCTGTCCGCAACAGGCCTACGAAGCCATCGCGGCAGGCTTGACCACAATGGTGGGAGGCGGCACGGGCCCAGCGACCGGCACTTGCGCAACGACTTGCACCCCGGGCGCGTTTTACTTGGAGCGAATGCTGCAATCCACCGACGCTCTGCCGCTCAATTTCGGTTTCACTGGCAAGGGAAACACGGCCATGCCCGCCGGATTGCCCGAACAAATTCTGGGCGGCGCTATCGGCCTCAAACTACACGAAGATTGGGGAACGACACCCGCCGCGATTGATTGCTGCCTGCACGTCGCCGACGAGCACGATGTCCAGGTTACCATTCACACAGATACATTGAACGAATCCGGCTTCGTCGAAGCGACGCTGGCCGCTATCAACGGCCGCACCATCCACACTTACCATTCCGAGGGAGCGGGCGGCGGACACGCGCCGGACATCATTCGCATTTGCGGCGAGGCCCACGTGCTACCCAGTTCCACCAATCCGACCCGCCCTTACACTGTCAATACTCTTGACGAACATCTCGATATGCTGATGGTCTGCCATCATCTTGATCCCAACCTGCCGGAGGACGTCGCTTTTGCCGAGAGTCGAATTCGCGGCGAGACCATCGCTGCCGAAGATATTCTCCACGACATGGGCGCGATCAGCATGATGAGTTCGGACTCGCAAGCGATGGGGCGAATCGGGGAAGTCATCACGCGCACCTGGCAGACGGCGGACAAGATGAAACAACAGCGCGGCCCGTTGCCCGGTGAGAAGTCCGGCTGCGACAACTTGCGCATAAGACGCTATATTTCCAAATACACCATCAATCCCGCCCTCGCCCACGGCATGGCGCATTGCATCGGCTCGGTGGAAATAGGCAAGCTGGCCGACTTGGTGTTGTGGAAGCCGGCCTTCTTCGGCGCGAAGCCCGAAATGGTTCTCAAAGGAGGGTTCATTGCATGGTCGCAGATGGGCGATCCCAATGCCTCCATCCCCACGCCGCAGCCGGTCATCATGCGCCCGATGTTTGCAGCTTTTGGCTCCGCTTCTGGGCGTAGTTCCATCGCGTTCGTCAGCCGGCTTTGCCGCGACAAGGGCGTTGCCGCCGGCTACGGCTTGCACAAGCGGATCGAAGCGGTCCAAGGCTGCCGCCGTCTCGGCAAGAAAGATATGAAATGGAACGACGCGACACCGCGCATCACCGTCGATCCTGAAACCTACGAAGTAACCGCCGACGGTCAGACGCTGGTCTGCGCACCAGCCAAGGTCCTGCCGCTAGCCCAAAGGTATTCCCTGTTTTGAAACACCGCCGTCAAATTCAAAACCACCCGTCCATCGCCGCCGAGGACGACTGGATGTTATGGCAACTGGCCGATTCCGCTTTTCCCGCCGGCGGCTTCGCTCATAGCGGGGGATTGGAAGCGGCCTGGCAACATGGTGAAGTTCGGAGCGCATCCGAACTGGCGGCCCTGTTGGAAAGCAGCCTGCGGCAACTCGGCCATGCCAGCCTGCCATTTGTCGGTGCGGCACACGACGATCCCGGCCGACTCGTTGCGCTGGACGAATGCTGCGACGCCTTTCTCACTAATCACGTGGCCAATCGCGCCAGTCGCCTACAGGGACGCGCGTTCCTTTCCTCGGCAGAGAAAATCTTCCCCGGGCGGCACGTTGTCCGTCCGACGTGCGGGCATTTCGCGCCCATTTTTGGAGCGACAGCGCGCGCTCTCGGCCTGGAACGCCTCCGCGCCGCGCGCTTGTTTCTATTTATTCACCTGCGCGGTCTGGTTGCGGCCGCAATCCGCCTGGGCATCGTCGGACCGATGGAAGGACAGGCCTTGCAGCATCGCCTCAGCCCGGTCGCCGGGGAAATTCTGGCGCAATGCGATGGTTTGACTGTCACGGAAGCTGCGCAAACCGCGCCCTTGCTCGAAATTTGGCAGGGCACGCAAGATCGACTTTATTCGCGGCTGTTCCAGAGTTAAAACAATGAGCGTGCATTCTCACAGTCATGACCACGGCCACGATCACAGCCACGAACACCTGGATCACCCGGGGCATTTTCACGATCGCGAGCAGCCGCTGGCCCGCGACTTCCACCAACGAGCCTTCACCATCGGTGTCGGTGGGCCGGTGGGGAGCGGCAAAACGGCGTTGCTGCTGGCTCTGTGCCGACGCTTGCGCGCGGAATATAATATCGCCGCCGTCACCAATGATATCTTTACCAAGGAAGATGGTGAGTTTCTCATTCGCAATCAGGCCCTAGAGGCCGATCGCATTCGCGCTGTGGAAACTGGCGGCTGCCCGCACGCCGCTATTCGCGAGGATATTTCCGCCAACCTGCTCGCCTTGGAGGAATTGCAGCAAAAATTTCATCCGCAGCTTTTGTTGCTGGAATCGGGCGGCGACAACCTGGCCGCCCATTTCAGCCGTGAGCTGGCCGATTACACGATTTATGTTATTGACGTGGCTGGCGGCGACAAAATTCCGCGCAAAGGCGGACCCGGCATCACCCAGTCCGATTTGCTGGTCATCAATAAGACCGATTTGGCCGCCGCCGTCGGGGCGGACTTGGGCGTCATGGATCGCGACACGCGCAAGATGCGCGGTTCCGGTCCATTCGTATTCGCCCAAATTCGGCACGGACCGGGGGTGGATGAAATCGTCAGTCGCGTCATCCATGCCTGGCAACATGCCTGCGCGGTCCCCCATGAGCATGATTGAGAGCGAAATGGTGGTTCAATCGCGCAGCAATGGCTAACGGCGGGCGAAAACCCGCAGGCAGGGTCTCTGGTCGCACGCCGCATTGCGAATTTTTCTCCCGGTTCTTTTCCAAATCATTGCGTCTCGATTCGGAAATCGGAAACGTTTTAGATAGAACTTGCGTCGCAACCATTGAACGCTAGAGTCGACGCCTGTGAGAAAAATCTCCATGCCCTCCGTCGCGATGGTTGCTGGTTGCGCGCCCCTTACTTGGAAGTGATTGTGTCAATGTTAGCAAAAACCCGTACGTGGCTGGTGCGTGGCGCGGCGGATTACGCGAAACACTTCGGGAGCAAGGAATTCTTAAGGAACAACTTTAATGTCACTGCGATTGGCGGGGCCATCGCTGTCATTGACCAGATATGGATTCATGGAAAAATGACCCTGCCGGAAGTGCTTCGTTCGAGGCTGATCGCGACGTTGGTGGATATGGCCGGAGCCGGGGACGTGACGGTATCAGGCCATGGAGAATGGCTCCGGATTTGGAAGATCACGCCTGAAACAGCGGATTGGAAACGCCGTGCGGTTGAATGGCCACTCATGTTCGTCGGAGTGGCCGCGTGGAATTTTGGCCAATACTATTTGAGCGGGGTCGCGTCCTCTCATTATTTCAGGAGCGTGTGCATCTCGACGGTTGTTGGCATAGGCGTGCAGGTGGGTGTCTTGCGTGCCAACGCGATCTTGAATAATTACGCGACCAACGATCCAAAGTTTTGTGCGAGTATGTCGGGACGTTGGAGCAAAACGTTTGGTTGCCAAAAACTTTCAGCCGGGACAAAGAAGCGGCTTTACTGGGGCGTCATCGTCGGTCTAAACGCTTTTATGGTTGCCAATTGGGTGTGGGGTGAAAAACTGCGTCATATAATATTGGGACATTGAAGCTTGTAATGGTCGGATGGATCGTAGTTAGCGCGCGTTGGAGCTTGGTTGATATGATGTTTCGCAATCGTAACAATGTTGTGATTGAATCCGGCCACCAGCATCGTATCCAGTTCAAATGCACTCACTCCTTGAAGCCGGCCCAGACTCCGTAGCAAGCTCGTAACGACGCTGTTGTGAAAATAATGTTCAGCATTCTCGGTGAGGGGCGAGGTCACATGACCCAGGCGATGGCCGTCAAAGAGATGGCTGAAAAGGCCGGTCACGAAGTTACTTGCGTGGCGCTGGGGATGGGGCCGAATCGAACGCCTCCCGCGTACTTCGCGGCGGCCATGGCCGTGCCGACTGTAGTCATTCCGACGCTCGACTTTTCCTTCAAAAACAATCGCTCGGTCAACCTGCCTGGGACGGTGGCCGGCATTATGCGCAGAATTCCCGCCTACCGCCGCGGAGTGGGTGAGCTGCAATCTGTCGTGCGCAAGCACCGGCCGGATGTCATCGTCAACTTTTTCGAATCTCTCACCGGCATTTACGCGATGACTTGCCGCCATCGTCCTCCCGTGGTTGCCGTCGCGCATCAATTCATGTTCGGGCATCCGGATTATGTGCGCGCCCGTGGGATGCGTCTCCAGCAGCTTGCCATGAAGCGGCTTGTTCAAATTGCCGGCGCTGCCTCAACCCGTCTGGCTTTATCGCTTTACGAAGCGCAGGATTTGCCTCGGAAAAAATTGACGGTCTGTCCGCCGATACTGCGGCGACAACTCTTCTCGCTGCGGCCCAACCCGAAGGGAGATTTTGTGCTCGTCTATCTCCTGAACCATGGCTACGCCGATCAAATCCTGGCTTGGCACAAAAAGAATCCGCAGACCGCCTTGCATTGTTTCTATGACAAGCCTGATGCTCCGCCCGAATTCCGCCACGACGAAACACTCACCTTTCACCGCTTGGATGGTGAAAAATTCCTGCGCATGATGGCCGACTGCAAATACGTGGCCTGCACCGCTGGCTTCGAATCCCTGGCCGAGGCAGCCTACCTCGGCAAACCGCTTTTCCTCGTGCCGGTCGAAAATCATGTCGAGCAACAAATCAACGCCATCGACGCCGTGAAGACTGGGTTGGGCGTGGCCGACAAGAGCTTTAATCTCGACCGACTCGCCGAATTGCCAGACCGTTTGGACAATGCAAAATATCTCGCCTGGTTGAACCGCGCCGAATCTATTTTTCTGGAAACGCTCGACCGGGTCTTGCAAAAATCCCGAGGCGAGTCATCTCGCGTTTTTGATCTTAAGGCTTGAATGTCGATGTCGTTTGAAGGAATTTCCTGCCGGCAAGCACAAGCTGCTTTCCATCCATGGATAGGACCCAATTACAGGCTAATGGCGAGCGCGTCGTCTCGCAGCCGGCACGGAATGGGAAGTTGATGAAATTCCCCGAAGCGTTCTTGTGGGGAACAGCGACGTCCTCCACTCAAATCGAAGGGCACGTCAACAACGAGTGGACTGGTTTCGTCGCCCGTGATGGGACCACGTGTGGCATCGCCTGCAACAGCTATTATCAATACGCCGAGGACATTCGATGGATGGGCAAACTTGGCGTCAATGCCTACCGCCTGGGCATCGAATGGTCGCGGTTGCAATCCGAAGCGCGGGGCGCCCTCAATCAGAGCGAACTCGCGCGCTATGTGGACCAGTTGGATCAACTCAATGCGGCGGGAATTGTCCCGATGGTCGTCCTGCATCACTTTTCCAATCCGTCGTGGATCAACGCCATCGGCGCGTGGACGAATCCGGCGGCCATTCCTGCTTTTGTGGATTATGTGACCAAGCTGGTGGCCGCACTGCGCGATCGCGTCCGCTTCTGGAACACGTTCAACGAGCCCGACACCTACGCCTCGTGCGGGTATCTCATTGGCGAATTTCCCCCACTGATAAAGGGTCGTTTGGATTCCTATCGCGCCGTCATCTACAACATGGCCGAGGCCCACGAGCGCGTGTGCCACGTCATCCGCGAGGCTGGCAGCAGCCTCGGGAAGGTCGAGGTCGGCTTCTCCAAAAATTGGACGTATTTCCAACCCTACAGAAAAACTTCGCCGTGGGATACGGTGATGGCGGCGATGATTCATTCGCAATTGAACGGTCTGGTGATGAAACGCTTTCTGGGCGGAGCCAGGAAGACAGCCTCCACATTTCTCGGCGTTAACTACTACGGGCGCATCCGTTTCAGAAACCTAAAGCCGCTGGTGCCGACCTTTGGTTTCTCACGTGAAGAATTGGCGCGCATGGGCGTCGAATGCGACGACATGCTGGAGCGCCATCCGGTCGGATTGGAATCTGCCTTGCTGCAAATGTATCAGCAATGCCATCTCCCGATTTACATCACTGAACACGGGTCCTCATCGGATGACGAGTCCTTTCGCGAACGTGATTTGCGGGATAATCTGTCCGCCTTGCATCGCGCGATGGAGCGCGGCGTCGATGTCCGTGGATTCTATTACTGGTCACTCTTGGACAATTTCGAGTGGCAGTTCGGCTACTCCAAGAAATTTGGGCTGCTCAGCGTGGATTTCAATGATCAACAGCGTTCACGCAGCATGAAGCCTCTCGCCCACATTTACCGCAAAGTTTGTCTTGAGAATTCGATGGGATCTTGATGGTGGGCCCGCTGGGCGCATCTCAGTTTTTGGAAGGGTCGAAGTGGCGGTTGTGAGGAAAGAGGAGGTGCCAGCGTCCGTTGCGCCAGAAAGTTTCCAAGCATAGGAGCGCCTCGTCCCCTTGCTGAGACCAGTATTGGCCTGGCCGTTTGAAGCGGCATTGCGTTTGGCGGCAGGTGGATTCAACGGCTCCGCTGCCAATGGGTTCGCCCCGCCGCCGCCCCGCCCTGTAATCCATCCGGCCTTGGTGTGCGTGAAAGTAATTGACTTCTTTATGCACCGCTTCAGCCGCCGCCCCTGCAGGGAGGTGGGCTAAAATCTCCTCCAGTTTTTCCACGACTTTGATGGCCGATTGGTCCTTGAGTTGCCGCACCAAAGGCCGCAACCACTCCTTAAGCTTGGCTTGGTCTTCGCCAAACAAAGCCCGGCCCACCGCCGCCAGATGTTGCACCGCATGGTAAAAATCCAATCGCTGCCGCGCACCCTGGAACCGGTCGTCGGCTAAACGCCAGATCCACACCGCTCCGTCTCCTATCACCAATACCCCAGCCGCCTGCCCCAAGCCCCGCCGCAAGGCTTCGGCGTGCAACTGCGCGCGCAAGCCATCGATCCCTTCACGCGTGGCCACAAAACCGCGCTCGCTGATGACCGGTCTGCCGGCGGCGGTTTTACCCCGGTGATCCAAGCGAAAACAGGTGCCCGTGTAAACCCAATGCCAGCGTGCGGGCTCCTGGCCGCCTTGCCGCAGGCTCCGCGTTTTGCCCCAGTCATCGCGCTCGCGGATGCTCCAGGCGTCCAGTTGAATAATCATTTGATAAGGCTCCAAAACCAACTCCGGTTGCACGGCTTTGCTACTCGCGCCGCAGGCTTGTTCGTCTTGCTGACGGCGCAGTTTTTGCGCTCGTTGTCCCTGCCGGCGCGCCTCCCGGTCCAAAGTCGCTCGCGGCAACTTCACTCCGGTCAAATGTTCCAGCACCGCGCTGGCTTCACTGACCGGCATTTTGCTGGCTAAAAGCGCCGCCATCTCCTGCACCCGAGGCGAGTAGCCCGCCGTCTCTTCCAGTCCCAAGACCGCATCGGCTGGAAAACGCCATTTGCGGCATCGTTTGCAGTAGCCACGGTTTCGCGTGATGGTGATCGTTCCAAATCGGCACTCAAAGCTGCGCCCATGATCCGGGGTCATCCTGCTTAACGCCTGCTTGCAGACCGGACAAATCGGCGGCGTCAAATCCGCCTTCTTTTGCGCCGCCTTTTCAGCGGCCACGCGCAATAGCTCCCGGCTTTGTCGTTCGATCTGGACCTCGATGTCGCCCAAGGTTTGATCGTCGGCAGCCAGAAAGTCCCGGACGTCCTGTTCCAAACCATCAGCCAGGCGTGCCGCACTGACCGCCAACGACTCCGCTGACGCGGAGTGACTCACACTACTTCCAATCGGAAAGCAAATCGCACTCATGGCCT
>DASYNM010000532.1:0-18946 GCA_036008545.1 Verrucomicrobiia bacterium | reverse complement strand
CAACACTCCTTCCAATACCATGCGACGATCGCTCCAAGGCCGACCGCGCCCGTCCTCCCGCACCGGGTCTTCGGGCAGGATGTCTTCGACGATTTTCCACTGCTCGTTTGTCAAATCCATCCATAACTACATATACAGTACTGGAAAAAGTACAAGAGACATTTTGTCACACTTTCCTATTTATGAGATGGCTTGTAAAAACAGTGGCGGGTTAAACCAAATGTCCTTGAGTTTCAGAGGGAAAACCCATATTCTCCCCGTATCTGAATCGGGGATCAAGTCCAAATCCGGCAACTGGCTATCCGTTTTGACGCCCGGGCAAATCATTCGCTGGAGAATATGTAGGAATTCGGAATCTTTTCGCGGATCGCTTACAGCCTGTTCTTCCCTTTAGCCTTTGCTTTGGCCCAGCGCTTCCTCGCCGCGGCAGCCATCTTGGCTTTGGCGGCGGCGCTCATTCTCCGCCGCTTCTTTGGCGTGCCTGCCGCCTTCGCCCCTTTTATCTTCGCCCATCGCGCCCTTTGGGCCGCAGCGATAGCCGCCCTTGCCGCACGGGACATTTTCCTTCGGCCAGGGCGCTCTAGTGGAGAGAACGCCTCACCGCTGATGGCTCCAAGGCGAGCCACAAGGGTCTCGATCTTCGCCTTAATTTTGATTACATTTTGCAGTTGTGCGACGGTCAGATTGTGCAATTCTGTCATAGATTCCGCCAGACTGCCCGACGAGTAGGTCCTTCGTCAAGAAAACGCGCGACTCGCTCGCTCGAGGCTTCAAACTCCGAGCCCCTCCCAATTAAAGTCATTCATGCAGATCAACATCGAACCTCGGGCTGATTCCCAGAAAAGTTTCAACCTTCACCAGGAGTTTGGTGCTCTCGAATCCTGGCACAGCGCATACGTAATTCAGTGAGACAAAATCGTTGGCTTGGTCATTTCCAATCTCATACGCGATAAGATGAACGTATTCCAAGGGCACGATCCTGCTTTTCTTACTGTCCTTCGCCTGCTCCAAAATGGAGGCGGCCCGTTGGTGGAATATCTCACTGGAAGACGTACCAATATTGATGAAGATGGAGTCTATTTGCTCCTCGCATTCGTCTGGTTGTCACTGATTCTGATTGCGTGGTTATTCGATGGCGGGTTTCGCCGGAAATTTCCGAATCAACCGCACGTCCGTGCCAGCATCGGCATTATTGTTCAGCCACACACCACCATCGCCACAGTCACCGACAATCATTATCCATGAATATGACCTGCCGGATGATGGCATGGGTTAAACTGTTAGCGCCGGTTTGAAAATGTAGATGGATTTTTCGGATGTAGGGGTCGAAGTGGCGGCCTAATTTTGCCAACCGCCTGCGAGAGGGGAAGTCAGACGGGACAAAGGAGTTTTCCTTCAGCATCAATCCCGGCGCGACCTTTATTGCGCTGTCCATCAGTAACCTGCTATTGCCACCGAGCAACTGGACGAGGGTCGGCGCACCCACAAATGCTGCTCAAGGCCTGTTCCGGTTCAACTTCGCAACCGACGCGGAACGATCTACAACACTTCCGTCGTGTCCGCTCTCCCTCGCGCTGTGAGATGCACGCGGCTTCGAATTTGTTGAATCGACACGAGGGTTCGATTCCCTTCACTCGCTCCATTGATTTTCAAGCAGTTGCAATCGCTGTAGCTAAAATGTAGCCAGAAACGGGGTTTTCAGACTCCGAAATCCTCCCCTCAGCGTTTGGCTGACTGCGCTGATTTTTCGCCCGTTTTGGGCTGAACTTCGATCCGTTGCCCCTGTCAAGACTCCAGAA
Source organism: Verrucomicrobiia bacterium (assembly GCA_036008545.1). Classification (GTDB taxonomy): domain Bacteria; phylum Verrucomicrobiota; class Verrucomicrobiia; order Limisphaerales; family Palsa-1400; genus Palsa-1400. Next base: position 17,147 of record DASYNM010000532.1, on the reverse strand, counting down.
ATCATTTCGCGCCCGTCTTTTCCGGGCGCGCGAATGCCTTGATGGTGCCGAATTGACCACCCGCCCGCGAATGACCTGGCCGAATCGTGTAAGGCCCCACCGCCGCCGGCACGATAAACGTCTCCGCGTAATGCACAGCGAAGGTATCGAACGCGCCATCGGGTGATTCCACCAACACTTCTCGGCCTTCCACCAAATTAAGGACATTGACGTTGTCCTGGGTGTGGTGGGCCACCGGGCCGGTGAACCAATGGCGCCGGGTTTCAATGAACTCGGTTTCATGCAGCCCTGTCCGCTCCTCCGCCCAACCTGGTCCGCCGGCCAGCGGCTCAATTCTATTGACAAGTTGCTTCTTGACCCACGAAGTGGTCCGGTCCCATTGAATGTTGGCCAGTCCATGATCCAGGTGAATCGGCCGCGGCCTGCCGTCCAGCCCTAGGCGGCCCCAATCCCACAACTTGAAAGTGAAAATATAGGGCGTGGCGCTGATTTCCAACACCATCGAATTTGCGCCGGAGCAATGCGCCGTGCCGGCCGGAATCAGGAAATGGTCGTGCTTTTTGGCTGGAAACCGGTTGGCGTACTTTTCCGCTGGAAATTCCATCTTGCCCGAGCGGGCCTCCAGCAAATCCCGCGTCATGGCTTCGCGATCGATCCCTTCACGCAATCCGAGATAGATGCTCGCGTTTTCGCCGGCATCCAGCACGTAGTAGCTTTCATCCTGCGTGTACGCCATCCCGAAATGCCGCCGGATATATTCGGCCAACGGATGGACCTGGAAAGAGAGATTGCCCCCTCCGATCGTGTCAAGAAAATCAAACCGGATTGGAAATTCCCCGCCAAAACGCGCGCAAGTTTCCCGCCCCAGGAGATCCTTCGCCCGCCAGAACACCAGGTTGAGCGAGGGAATTTCCAGCGTGGCGCCATCCAGTTCCAGCAGCAAACTGTTTTCTTCTGGCACGCAATCAAAACACCAGCCATAATTGGGCGCTTCTCCGTTGAGGCCGCAGACCTGCCGCATCCACTGGCCCCCCCAGGGCGCAGGATCGAAAAATGGCGCCAGACGAAAAGGGCGCGTCACGGCTCTGTCCAATCCGCGCCGAACTGCTTCGCCCTCAGCCAATTTTGGGCTCGCCTGGGAGGTTGTGTCAAATACAAAATCCCACTCGGCCATCATGGTGCGCTTCCAACGGTCCGCCACCGGCCAGTCGACAAAAAACGCCCGCTTGTATTGCAGATGACTGGGCGCGCCTTTGTTGTCGGCTGCCAAGTTTGAAACTTCCGACCGCCGGAAGCGGTTCTGCCCTTCCCAGCGCGGCATATCGGCGTAAACAAGAATGTCCCCGCGTGCAATCAGACGCGCGCCGCATCCGATCACCAGAATAAGACCGTCACGCGCCGACTCAACTTCTGTCCGCCAGCGGGCAAGTTGTCCGCCGTCAAAAAACTGATCGAGTGTCAAATCGCACCTAAATCCGAATACCGGATCTTCACCTCCAAGAAAGGGCGCAACCAATGCATCGGCCTGGGGTGGGGGGATCATCGCCTTGCAAGCCGATGCTATGAGCGATGGCGAGAGACGCGCCGCCAGTTCCCGCAGAATCTCCTCTTCTTGCGCGCCTGGGTAACATTCCACCACCAGGACCGTGCGCTGGGTGGCCCGTTCCTTAATGGCGCGCCGCAGCCGGGCGACGCACAAATCCCATCCGGCAAAGCAGGCCCCCTGGCTTCGTGGAACGCTCACGCTGGGAAATTTATCGTAGGTTGATTCTCTCATAATTCCGCCAGCTGGAGGCTGGCAAAGCACGCGTACATTATAACAACAAACATATAGATAATCAGAAGGCGTGCTTCAAGACTTCCACGCGCTTCACTCATGCCATTCGGGCGCTGTTGGCTGAGGCCTCGTCACGTTTTTGACCTGTCGCTTCGTTTTTTCGCGATTCGCGCCATGCGTCGGCTGTGCGACGCAACTGGCTGAGAAAGTCCGTTTCGGGACGCTTGCCGGTTGCGTGGCGCACAGCCAGCAGCACTGCTCCCAAAACGGGTGGAAAACCGCCTGTAGCCAAGGAATATTTGGGGATCGACGACGCCAAGGCGTCCAGGAACAACTGGCGATAGCCGACGGCTTGCTCAATCAAGCCACCTGTCAAATATAGTTCAGGCGAATTCAACCCAAGATGCCGGCAAACCGTGGAAACCATTTCCGCCAGATGGCCGGCGCCGCTTCGGAGAATGCTCCGGGCTTCGGCGTCATTTGCCTCCTCGGCCGCGGCGACCACCAAAGGCGCCAGCGCGGCCATTTCCGCGCGGTTTCCGCCGCCGTCGTGAACACGGCGGTAAAGCTCTCTCATGTCGGCCAATCGCAGATGCTCACGCGCCATATCGCTTAACACAGTGAACGGCCCGCGTCCATCCGCCGCGCGCGCGGCGGCAAGAAGAGCGGCCTTGGCCAGCGCATAGGCGCTGCCCGCGTCGTCAATCAAATGGCCCCATCCACCCGCCCGCCATGTCTCGCCCGCGGTATTGCGTCCGAAACAAACGGAACCGGTGCCGCAAATCAGGAGAATACCCGGGCGTTCTTCCAGACCGCCCGCCAAGGCATTGAGGGCATCGTTGCCCGCCCAAATGGAGGCTCGACCCGCCAGTCCTGCGGCAGCTGCCAGTTGACAATAAGTTTCTTCGTCGGCTGGGGCCAGCACGCTGCCGCTGCCGATAAACAGGCCGTCCGCCCTCCTTGGAGTTGCGCCGGCCACTTTCCAAGCTTTGGCCCACAGACGGGCAAGTCTGATTTGCGCCAATTCGGCGCCCAGGTCCACAAAACTAACGCACTCGCCCTCAACGACACAAAGGATCGTGCCGTCCCCTGTTGCCAGTGCGAGCCGCGTGCGCGTGCCGCCGCCGTCAATTCCGGCATAAATGCGTGAATTCATGCGGACGCCACTGCTCATAAATCGCCGCGCTGCATATCCAGCGTCAACGTGAAGCGGGCGCTGACGTAGCGCACTTCCGCGTATTCAAAGGGACGACTGCCTGGATCATAAACAGTGTGGCGCCGCAGCAACAACGGCGCTTGCCGAGCCACTTTCAGTAATTTGGCCATGCGTTCGTCGGCCACGGTGGCGACAAACTCTTCGCGCGCATGATGCGGACGCACCCCTGACACTTTCTCCACGACTTCGTAGAGAGGGCTTCCGAATCCTTCGTTCCCACGCAAGCCCAAACGCGGATGGAACCAAGAAGTGCTGTGAAGCGCGGGGGTATTGTTCCAGCCGCGCAGCCGGTCCAGCCTCCAGAGTTTGGCGCGGGCCTCCACTTGCAGCGCTTTCGCGGCTTCGGCCGAGCTTTCGACCAGCCGGTAGTCCAACTGATAATTCTCCACCTTGATGCCTTTGGCGGCCATTTCGCGGCTGAAGCTGCGCCAAGCCCGGACGCCAGACTCCGCCCTCTGGGCCACGCGCGTGCCGACACCGGCCTTGCGTTCGAGCAGGCCCTCGAAGACCAGCTTGCCGATCCCCGAGCGCACCGTCCCCCGGCTGACTCCCAGTTGCGCGGCGAGCATGACTTCATCCGGCAGCAACCTGCCGTTTTGATATTCCGGCTTGTGCGCCAGTTCGCGCAACAGATGCTCCACCTGGGCGCGCAGAGGAACGGGACTGCGGTGATCGAGGGCCATTAAGCTCATTTGACCTATTGTCTAGACAAGCCGCTGGTTTGTCAAGACGCCTCGGCGGAAAAGCATTGACGCGTGGTCGGCAATAAATATATATGTTTGCACAATATAATTGCCACATGAGTGAGCCCGCGCCGTTTGTTTCCGTCTCTTTCCCGCCAAGCCGGGCATGGCGGAGCCCCTTGTGCGCTGTCGCGGCGGCGGCGTTTTGCAGCGGTTTTTTATTCGGCTACGACACTGCGGTGATCAACGGCGCGAACCGCTACCTTGCCGCCCACTTTGCGCTGGCTCCGTTGCAGGAAGGCATGGCCGGAGCCAGCGCCATTCTGGGCTGCATACCGGGAGCGATGTTCGCCGGCTTTTTAAGCGATCGGTTCGGACGCAGGAAAGTTTTGTTTGTTTGCGCCTTCCTCTATGCCTTGTCGGGGCTTATGTCGGCGCTGCCCCGAACCTTTTCTGAATTTCTTGCGGCTCGGTTCATCAGCGGTTTGGGCATTGGCGCTTCTTCGATGATTTGCCCGGTCTACGTGGCGGAATTGTCGCCTAAGGCGTGGCGTGGGCGCCTTGGATCGTTGTTTCAATTTGGAATTGTCGTTGGCATCTTTCTCACCTTGTTTATCAATGCCCGCATCCAGGCTTTAGGCGACGACGCTTGGAACGCTGATGTGGGCTGGCGATGGATGCTGGGAGCCGAGGTTTTCCCGGCCCTCGGGCTTCTTGGGGTTCTGTTTTTTGCCAGGGAAAGTCCCCGATGGCTGATGCAAGCAGGCCGTGAAACAGAAGCGCGCCAGGTTCTGGAGAGCATCGGAGACGCCGATTTTGCACAGTCAGAGATCGAGGCGATCCAATCGGTCCTCCGCGAGGAAACCGGCCGATTCCAGGAGCTGTTCGGCAGCCGTTTTCGACGTCCTTTCGTGATCGCGTTGGGTTTGATGGCTTTTTCACAATTCAGCGGCATCAATGCCATCATGTATTATTCAACGAAGATATTCACCAGTTCCGGCGCAGGCGTGAAGGATTCCTTCGCCGCGTCCACCCTGATCGGCCTTGTCAACCTCCTTTTCACTCTCGTTGCCGTCGCGCTGGTGGACAAGGCGGGGCGGCGCCCTTTGCTGTTGATTGGTGTTGCAGTGCAGGTGGTGGCTCTGGCGCTGTGCGGTTGGATGTTTCATACGGGAGCCCACGGCGTACCGTTGCTGATGGCGGTGCTTTGTTTCATCGCCGCATTTGCCATGGCGCTTGGGCCTATTCCTTGGATTTTAAGTTCGGAAGTTTTTCCCAACCGCGTGCGGGGGCGCGCCATGTCTGCGGCGACTTTCGTGATTTGGGCCTCCTGCTACCTGGTGGCGCAGACGTTTCCCATGATGAATGACAATCCGAAGATCGGCCCGGCAATAACATTTTGGATCTATGCCGCCTTCAGTGCCGCTGCATTTCTCTTCGTCCTTGCCATCGTCCCGGAGACTAAGGGGCGAAGTTTGGAAGAGATTGAAAAATCCTGGAACAGTCCTTCTAGGGATTGAGTATTCGTGACATTGCTTCGCTTTACCCGCCATGGCCAACTTTGGCCTAGCCGCAGCGGGGTGCGTTTGTCAGCCCTGAATCATTTCCGTCCAGGCAATTCACAAACGGAATAGACGTATGGCAAACTAATTGCACGCAACTCAAAAACACCACCTCCCCGAACGCAATTCTCTTGGCGGTGTGCCGTTACCCTGCTGCGCGCTCGAATCCTTCGACGCAGCAATTCTCGCGATCTCGCTAGATTTATTGGACGCCTTTCCGCGACCAGCATTACGCTCCGCGCATCTTGCTGCCGATCTTTCTGTCCTTTTTATGTCAGGCTTTTGAATTGGTTTCGACAGCTTCGTTAGCTTTATCATATATGTCGGGCAATTTTTATTGCTTTCGTGATTGCTGCTGCAAGGCAGTGATCTCCTGCGGCCTGCTATTGACTCGGTTTGTTTTGATCTATGTTGACCTCCCCGCCGTCCCAACCAACTGCTCAAAAAAGCAGCCTTCCGGGTGCTGGCCCACACGTTGCGGCGGCAGGGGACTTGAAGAACTGTGAAACATTTCAACAGAGCAAGTTTGCTCTCAATTGGGCGCGTTTTGGTAGCCGCAACTGCCGGGGATTTCGTCGGTCGGGTACGCGGGAGGAAAGGTGCCGTCAGACGCCTTATAGTAGGCTTTGATATAACCCGCGTGGCCGTCAACGAAACCCACATTCGCGATGGAGTTATTATAGGAGATATTGGCATTGCCAGTTAGGCTGTTGTGCCAGGAGTAGGCCCATGTGAAACACCATTCGGAGATAAGCCAGGTGCGTGTGGGATGGAGGACCGTCGCCAGCTTGATGTTGAGAAGGTTGTTGGTGCTCGGGCTTTGATTATCGATGCCGTTGTAATTGTAGCTGCCCCAGTCGAGACTTTGGTAGGTGTAAAGCGGATTTGCATAAGCCGCGCTGACTCCCGCCCAACCCCGGTCCATTGGGCACTGAAAGACGAAATCATTGCTGCTGGACTGCTTGATCCCGACGTACGGAAGGAGTAATTCCTTATACCACCACCAAATCCCTCCACTTCCAACTTCATCAAACGGGTCTCCTACTTCTGCTGTGCCGTGCCCCGGCGTCACGTCGCGGCTATCCGCGCAATACTGCAGCATGGCCAAATCAATTTGCCTGAGATTGCTCAGGCACTTGGTCTGTACGGCACTCGCCTTGGCCTTCGAAAGCGCGGGAAGCAGCATAGCGGCCAGAATCGCAATGATGGCGATGACCACGAGCAGTTCAATTAAAGTAAACCCACAACTCGGGCGGCGGTTTTGTTGTCGCATTTGAGTTTTCATTGTCCGGCAAAACTGATGATCGCTATCAACGTCCAAGAATCGGCCATCTGGTCCTGATTTTGGCTCTCTTTTCATATTGTATAAACATTTACATATTATGCCACCCGCCGTCAAGGCCTTTAGAGAGAGCGAGGGAGAAGATTAAACGAAGCCACACAGAGCACGTAATATAAAATTGTTTGAAAACTTGCAGCTTGTCATTTTATGTGATCAACACATTCTGCATTTAAAAAGACTCTCGCGTTTTTCATTCACGCCTGCGACGAATACTGTAGTGTTCAAAAAACAACTGTTGTGTGGCGTCCGTCTTGCCGTCCGGGTTCGCGTTGGGTTCCGAATTCCCGTCCACAATGGCAAGTTGGATAACTTTTGCATTCAGCAAGTCGGCCAGGGCGTCTAAGTCCGTAGGTACACCGATGACATTTCCGAGGGATCTGCTGGCCACGATCAATACTGGCAGTCGGTTGGTGTTCATTCGCGCCATCTCCTGCGCGCTTAAGAGAGGCGCTCCCGCCAGTGAGACGATTGCCCCAGCGCTTGCGCCTTTACTCAGCGCATCAGAAAAATCCTCGGCTGTCAAGGCGGGAGCACGCCCCATTGGATCGCCGACATCGGCCAAAAGTGTATAGGCGACGCTCACGTCGTGCTTTTTTAATTCGGCCTCAAAACTCTCTCCCGCCGTCGAGTTGGCCGCCCATTTGGGGAGTATAAGAACCACCGGCTTTTTGGTTCCGTCCGCAAGGACGGTTTCCCTGGCTAGCACGGTGCCAAGGGCCTGGCCGGGCCCCAGCAGCAGTTTGTCGCCCTTGGGTGCGCAGGAAACCAGCGCCAGGAACAGAAGATTCACAGTGGCCCACATTTGGTGTCGCGGTTTCATCTTGTGGTATTCCAGGCTGACGCGTCACTCTTGTCCGGCAATTAATCCGGACCATTTTGATAGTCATAGGAGCTGGGAATTTCCGAAGTCAAATAACTATACGCCGCGGGGCTGATGGCCTCGTCAAAATAAGCCCTTATGAATTGGGCGTGGCCATCCACCATGCTGACATTCATCTTCGCGCCAACAAAGGAGACATCCTGCGAGCCATAGGGGTTGTCGTGCCACGAGTAGCTCCAATGGATTACCCATTCCGACATCATCCAGGTTCGGCTCGGGTGTTTGATGTCGGAAAGCTTGATGTCAAGCAGAGTATTGCTTTGAGGATTGCCATTGTCACAACCATTAAAAACATAACTGCCATAGTCGAGCGTCGGATTGTCGTGATGTGGCACCAGGTAGCCGTAGGCAACCCAACCCCGGTCGGCCGGACAAGCAAAAACCGGATCGTTCGTGCCGGTGATTGGCGGATACGGGTAGAGACCCTCGGATGTCTTTGGGTTCTTGACGGCAACGTAAGGCTTAATCAATTCTTTATACCACCACCAGATGACCTCGCTGTCGGCCTCAGTGGGCCCCGGCAACCTCATCGAGCACACGCTGTTGGCGCTGGGTGTTGTATCCCGGTTATCCCCGCAATACATCGTCATAGCTTCGTTGAGTTGCTTGAGGTTGCTCAAACATTGGGTTTGAACCGCGTTGGCCTTGGCTTTGCTAAGCGCCGGCAACAACAAACCTGCAAGTATGGCGATAATAGCTATGACGACGAGCAATTCAATCAGCGTGAAGCCACTTCGGATGCTCTTTGAACGACAATCAATACTCATGTCTTAACCTTATCGTTGTATTCGATAGAGGAAGCCGGGGATTGCTCCCGGCTCACCATGGAACGTTTTTATATTAATATTGGAGGCGATAGAACATCTGCTGATTTCCAAGTGCGGGGAACGGTATTGGCACGCCGTTGGTTATTCCAGTGGCCGAAGTCCAGGGGCCGCTAAGAGTTGGCGCTTGCTGCAAGGTCACAACTACGCCAATCGGCCAATTTAGGGTCAAGCCGGCTGCTGAATTCGAATAGTTCAGCACCGGTGTGAAAGTGCCACCCAGCCGGAACTGGGTTCCGCCGGGATTCCCCTCCACGGTTGGAGCGGAGCTCTGGGTGATTTCGATCAGGAAATACTGGCCGGAAATCTCGTTGGTCAGCAAATAGTACTCCCACTGCGCCCCGTTTACGTCAGTAATGGGAACCACCGCGTCGGGAGGCGTTCCGGGATCTCCCGCTGTAAACGGTCCGGAGTTGGTAGCCCAGATGTCGATCTCGGAGATTTTGTCCAAAAGTGGATTGGATCCGGCCCGTTGAGCATAGAAAATGGCATTGACCGAGTAGGATTGATCCACCTGAAATGCAAGATAAGCGGTGGCTTGGCTGGCCGTGGCCCATTCGCCGCCGGTGAGGATCGATCCCACCGGAACCCCGGTCACATCCTCATTAAATAAATTCGAACCGATATACTGGGTGCCGGCGGGGTAATCGCTGCTGTCGCTGATGTTGGAATAAATCACTCCGGAAGGCCCAATCGGCAGCACCACATAATTCGAAACCGTCAGACTGATGACCGCGCTGGTAACGGAACCGCCATAAATGTTGGTCACGACCACATAATAGTTTCCAGATTGGGACGCCAGTGTGCCTGAGATGGTAAGCATGTCGTTGGTGGCCCCGGCAATCCGAGCGCCCTGGTCATACCATTGGAATTGAGGCGCCAACCCGCTCGTCTGCACGGACATGGTCGTAGGCTCACCCAAGCTGACGGCAACGTTTGTCGCCGACTCGCCGGTAATCGTCAACACCGGATTGATACCCGTCGCCGCCGCATAAATCGCACTCATGTCCCCGCTGGTAAGCGCACGAGTGAAGAAGGCCACGTCGCTAATCTCGCCGTTGAAAGTGCGGGTCGATTCTCCGACATCGGTATCGATGCCGATTGACATCGGCGAATTGAAAGACTGGCCGCGTTCGGGGGTGTTGTCCACTGCCGAAAGCACTACGCCGTTGCTGGAGCCCATGTATAATGTCGTGGCGTTGCCCGTATAAACCAACCCAACCATAGTCCATTGGCCAAGCGGCGGGGTCAAGCCGGATTCGAATTGATATTCGTTACCGTCCCACTGGTATCCCAAATTCGTGCCACCAGCGTCGAAAATAAGACCGGCGGCGGCATAGATCAGGTTGTTGCGCCAAAATACAATGCCGGTGTACGGTTCCTGGTCGCCACCGGGCTGGTCAGATTGCTGGGTCGGATTTATCCAGGCGATAATACTCACCGAGTCATTGGTGCTAATGTTCAGCGCAGGCACGGTTGCGGGCGAATTCAAATCGTAACCTGTCGTTTCCAGCGCGGTATTCGTTGCGCCAAACCCCGGGAACCCCGGTGCTTGCGGCCCGGGCACGCCAGTAATTGAATCGGCGCCGTAGGTTCCATTGAAACTTCCGACGTAGTCGAAAGCGTTTGTTGCGCCAGACGGTTCATTCAATTGCCAATAGGCGAGCGGGCCTCTGGAAATAATCGCCACATCCGCGGCGTTGGTCGGCGGCGGCACAACGGCGAGGCTGGCTGTGACATTGGCCGAGCCCTCGGAATTTGAAACCGACAACGTGTAAACGCCAACGTCTGCGGAAGCGATGCCGGCTATGACCAAATTACCCGTGTCCGCGCCCGAATACCGCCCGCCGTTCGTCAAGGTGGAACCGCCGAAGGACCATGTATAAGTCAATGGCGCCGTCCCTGCCGCATCCGCAAAGAATCTGCAGGTGCCACCTGAGTAAAGGGTAACGTTCGCAGGCGGCGTCACAATCGACGGCGGAAGCGCCAAGGCCGCCCCCAGCCGGAACTGGCTTCCGCCAGGATTGCCCTCCGCCGTTGGCGCGGAACTCTGGAGGATTTCGATCAGGAAATACTGGCCGGAAATCTGGTTGGTCAGCAAATATTCCTCCCACAGAGCACCGGATAGATTTGTGACCTGCACGACCGAATTGGGCGGAGTCCCCGGATCGCTCGCCGAAAACGCATTGGTGTCGCTGGCCCAAATGTAGATGGTATTGATTTTGTCTAAAACCGGATTACCGCCCGCACGCTGGGCATAAAAGATGGAACCGACGTTTGTGTACACCTTTTCCACTTGGAAGGCCAGAAAAGCGGTGGCTTGGCCGGCCGTGGCCCATTGGCCGCCGGTGAGGACCGACCCCAGCGGAATCCCAGTCACATCCTCATTAAATAAATTCGCGCCGACATACTGGCTGCTGTATTCGCTGCTGTCAGAGACGCCGGTGTAATTGGTGCCTGTTGGGTCAACCACATCCAAGGCCTGCGCCCGGACACCCAGAAGCGCCAAAGCCAGGGACAACCACACGGCCAGGCGATTTGCTCGATTTGGATTATTCGTCTTCATAACTTTCGTTTTTTTGTTTGAGGAGGTTTTAGAGGGGTTGTTTTCAGGGAACCTTTGTTGATTCTTTGGTTGAGGGTTGACCATGCCTTACAATTCAAAATCCATCCCGGGCGGCTATCCGGCGGGGCGGATTGATCCGCAACCCCTGCACAAGCGCCGCCGTTTTTGGGTTTAAGCAATGCATGTTTGTATGAACATTTATACGTTTGTTCCACCCGCGTCAACATTTTTTTAACCTTTTTTAAAAAAGAGGAATTCGGCGTCGCAAGCTACTGAATGCAAGCATCTTGCACAGTAGAAAAACCTGGACGGTATCGAAGATTTGCGACTCCTGCGCAAACGATCCATCTGTGCGCCAGCGCAAGTGACTCCTGGGGGATTGGAAATTTTACTTGCGTCTGTCTATACATTTAGACAGCATGGCAAACAAGTTCTTCACCCCGGCTTCGGGTCGGGATGAAAAATCCATGAATAAAGGTTATCAACATTACTGCCGCGTTCTTGCGTTTCGGCCGGGCAGGCAATGTTGTTTTAGCCTGGTTCAAGCAACTCTATCACTGGGCGGCGCAGCCGAACCGAATGAACCCAAGTCAAAACGGCAAATGAAGTTGAGTCCATCATCCGTTTCCCAATTGGCAGTCATCCTGGTTTTTCTGACCTCGTCTATTTTGGCGCAAACGCCGGAGGGCGTGCCCGCGCTCGATGAGATGCCTGGCGATTGGATCTTTACGGCGGACCTGGCCAATTTGCCGGATGTGAACAATTTTCACGACATGCTTTTGGTCAACCGCGACCTCACTTCCTTCTTCTGCAACCCCGAAGATTGGTTGTGGGGCGGCCGGCCGCGCCTTGGCTATCCACCCATCACTCTGACGATTGCAGGCAGGGAGTATCCGGCTGCAGAATGTCGCTGGTATCCGTATCGTGTTTTGCGACGGAACACGCATTGCGCCGGCCTCGCGGTGGAAACCGACACGCGGATGATCAACGAGCAGCGCGCCGTGTTGATCCGCGTGCGGATCGCCAATCCGTCGGCGACGCAAACCAACGTGGAGATCGCGCTGTCGGTTTCAGGCCGGCTGCAACCGGACGGTATTTCCGCTCTCAACACAAACCAGCGTCAGGGCTTCGCGACGGTGGTGCGTCCCGCGACCAAACCCGACTCGGTGAGCAACGACAACGGCGTCGTCCGCTGGCGCTGGAACGCCAGTATTCCAGAACGCGGCGAACAGCTAATCGAATTTGTCGCGGGCGACGGACATAAAGAGAATGCCGAGGAAGTTCAGGCGGATGTGGCGCAATGGAGCGAGAATTTCTCCCAGGAATTTGACGGCTTCAAGAAATGCTGGGAGCGGCGCTGGGCGGATGCTTTCACGCCCGGCAACCAGCATTTTTCCGGCAGCTTACCGTCGCTTGTCACGCTCAACGCCGCGCTGAGGCGGAATTACTACATGGGCATTGTCACGATGCTGGAACTGGAGCGCACGCAGTTTCCGGTGCATCCGCGCTCGTTCATCACCAGTGGCGAGCGCGCGCCGGGCACACAGTTTTATTGGGACGCCTCGATGCAGAGCGCCGTCTGGGCACTGCTCGAACCCGCCGGCATGAAGGCAACCTTGCGCCGCTGGCTGTCGCAAAACGTCCGCAGCGGACAAGTCATTTATCTTACCGAAACCAACGGCTTCGACGCGAAAGCTTACAGCCGCATCAACGGCTACGCTTTCAACGCCTGTACGATTTTCAAAACGGCGCTGGACTATCTTCGAATCACGGGCGATACGGCGTTTCTCGATGAAAAACTGGAGGACGGCAAGACCGTGCTTCAGCGCATGGACGAGATCGCGACGGACTGGAAAACGCTCGTTCGTCCCGACAACCCGCTGGCAGACTACGGCGAAAACCAAAACTTGCTGGAATGCGCGCCCGCCTACGTTGGCCGCATTGCCTCCTGCAATGCGCAAGATGTCTGGATGATGCGCCAAGATGCCGCCCTTCAAGAAATGAGAGGCCGTGCGGCCCGCGCCAAGGAATTGCGCGACGATGCGGCAAAACTCTTACCGGCTGTGCTGTCGCTTTACAAACCCGGCGATGGCGTCTGGTATGGCTTGCACGACGACGGCCAGCGGGTCGAACTGCGGCATTGCGTTGATTACATCTATGTTGGCAATGCGCTCGCCAACGACCTCGCGCCTGACACCCGGCGTGAAATGACCGATTTCGTCAAGCGCGAGCTTTTCACGCGCGACTGGATGCGCGCGATGAGCCTTAAAGACGCCGCCGCCGCCATTTCCGACCGGCCCGACCATGGCCCTATGGGCGCTTATGACGGCTGGCCGGCGCTAACGGTCGGCGCGATGTGGCGCCTTGGTTTTCCCGGAGACGCATTTGATTTCTACTGCCGCACGGCAGAAGTAACTAAAGAAGGGCCGTTTGCGCAGGCGCGGGAATTTTACGGGGCGCGGCGGAAAGAATTCGACGCGCCGGTGCGCATCGCCGAGCGCGAGGGCTGCATGAAAGAGTGCATCAGCGGCGCCGCTTTCACGGATGTCGTCGTAACCACATTCTTCGGTTTTGCGCCCTCGGTGGATGGGAAGCATCTGCTGGCCGATCCGCAAACGCCGCGCCCGTTCACCGGCCAATTGCGGAACGTGCGCGCACGCGGCGAAGGCTTCACCATCAATGCCGGTGAAAAGGGAGCTTCGATCGTCAAGGAATGACTTGAGAACGGATCACACAAAGAGAATGAGATAAAACGCATCAGCCAACTGTTTATCAAATCAATGAGAAATACACTTCTTTCCGCTCTCGTGCTTTCTTCCATCCTGTGCAGTTACGGGCAGCAGGCGAAATCCCCGGTGGATTACGTCGATCCGTTCATCGGGTCTCAAGCGTCAAGATGGTTCGTTTTCACGCCGGCGGCCCTCCCGTTTGGGTTAGCCAAACTGGCGCCGATGACCCTTGGCTTCAACGGTTATTACGGCGGCGGTGGACGGTCGGGTTATGATTACCGGGACAGTTCCATAATCGGGTTCGCCCACGTCCATGAATGGCAGACTGGCGGCATCCTGGTCATGCCGACCATCGGCCTTTTGGTAACGGTTCCGGGAGACGCCACCAATACCGAGTCCGGGTTCCGCAGTCCGTTCCAGAAAGCCAATGAAAGAGCGTCCGGAGGTTATTATTCGGTTCTGCTCGACAAATACAACATCCTCGCCGAGTTGACCGCCACCACCCGGGTTGGGTTCCACCGATACACGTTTCCCGCGTCGGACGACGCTCACATTATTTTCGACACGGGACACCTGCTGGGCGAGGCCGGCAGCTATGCCTGGGGCGGCCCGGAAAGCAAGCAAGTCTTGGGAGCCGGCATTGAGATCCTCTCGCCCACGGAGCTGCAGGGATACACCATTGCTTTGCCAGCTTACCAGACCTACCGGCCCGATTTGGAGAAGAAATCCATTCGTATCTATTTTGCGGCCATGCTCAACAAACCGGCGCTTTCGTATGGCTGTTACCGGGACAAGACCCACAATGACGGATCAAGAGCGGAATACGGCCAGGGCTGCGGAGCCTATCTCAATTTTAAAACCGTCAAGAACGAAGCGATTGAGATCAAAGTGGGCGTCTCCTATATCAGCTTGGAGCAAGCGTGGGTAAACCTGAAGGCCGAAGGCGCCGGCAAATCTTTTGATCGTGTTCGGGAAGAAGCCCGCGAATCGTGGAACACCCAGCTTTCCAAAATTGAAGTCGAGGGAGGAACGGAAGAAAACAAAGTCAAATTCTACTCAGCGCTTTATCGGGTCCTTTTGGGCCGCGGCATCAGCAGCGATGCCAATGGGAAATACATTTCCAATCTCAACGAGGTCAAACAAATTCCCATGAGGCGCGGCGTCCCCGAGTACAATCATTATAACAACGACGCCCTGTGGGGTTCTTTTACCGAACTCATCCAGTTGTGGTCCCTGGTTTATCCCGAACAGGTCAATTCCTACGTCAAATGCATGCTCGACATATATGACGACACCGGCTGGCTGCCCGATGGAGTGACCTGCGATAAATTCATGCCTGGCATGGAATCCAACGAGACCTGCACCATGATCGCCGCAGCGATCAACCGAGGCATTGCCACCTTTAATTTGGAAAAGGCCTATCAAGCATGTCTGAAAAGCGAAACTGACTATCAAGGTCGCCCTCCTGGAGTGGGCAA
Source organism: Verrucomicrobiia bacterium (assembly GCA_036008545.1). GTDB lineage: Bacteria > Verrucomicrobiota > Verrucomicrobiia > Limisphaerales > Palsa-1400 > Palsa-1400. Next base: position 2,090 of record DASYNM010000532.1, on the reverse strand, counting down.
AGAAGACCTGAGCTACTTCTGGGAGAAAGGGTACATTCCCACCGACAAGAGTCCCAGGGCCGCCGGCTCCCATACCTTGGAATATTCCTACACCTGCTGGGTCACCGCCCAAATCGCCCAGAAATTGCATAAAACCACGGACTGCGAGAAGCTCACGCAGGCCTCCCGCAATTGGGAAAATATATTCGACGAACAAAGCGGGTTTTTCAATGCGCGCAATTCCGACGGCGCGTTCGCGCGACCATTCGATTCCAACGGCAGCCACGGATTTGAAGAAGGCTCCATTCTGCAATACGCCTATTACATTCCAGAAGATCCCGAAGGCATCATCAACAAAATGGGCGAAGAGCGAAGCATCCGATTGCTAAACGATGATATGGTCTCCGCCGCGCCAAAGAATTTCGAGTCGGTCACCTATAATCAGGGCAATGAGCCATCGCTTATGAACGTCTATTTTTTTGACCGCATGGGCCGGCCCGATCTCGCGCAAAAATGGCTTCGCGCCATTATGGATACTTTCTATACGGCAACCCCGAATGGATACCATGGTCAGGATGACGACCAGGGCCAGCTTTCCGGATGGTTCGTTTTGGCCGCAACGGGATTGTACGACATCAGCGGCGGCTGCGGCGTGGATCAGCAACTTTACGTCCACACTCCCCTCTTCCCCAAAATCACCATCCATTTGGATCGCAATTACTACAAATCCGGCACGTTCACTATTGTCGCAAAGAATTTTTCTGAGAAGAGCATCTATATCAAGTCAGCCATGCTGAACGGACACCCATTAAAGGACCTCCGTTTTGATTTCGCCAAGGTCAACGCCAACTCAAAACTTGAATTGGAGCTTTCCGAAAACGCGGCGCGATGAAGCTCGAAATTCCACTATCGGCGATTGCGAGCGGATCAGCGCAGTTCTTCTTCTGTCGCGGGATTGGTGAGAGCGCCGACTTTTTCAATATCAATCGCCACGCTGTCGCCGGACTTCAACCACTGACGTGGTTTTTGCGTCATGCCCGCGCCGTGAGGCGTTACGAAAAACAATAGGCGTTTCTAATGAAAATCTACACACATATCTGTTTGCTTGGAATATTCGCTTTGCTGGCCGAGACTCCTGCATTGGCAGGGGAAAGCTACCTGCTTTGGCAAATCGGCGCCCCGGATCATGATGACAGAGAATTGGCTCTGGGCCCCAATAACTACGGCGATTTCGCGAAAGACGCCGTCTTTGTGGTCGGCAAATCCAACCCGAAGTATGACTGGCCCTATGTGCAGCCCGGTCCGGCTGATGCTTGGGCAGGGAGTCGCCAGCATACTTTTTCGATTGTTTTTGGCCTCAAGGAGACCACAGCATCTGAAACGTGCAAGCTGGTTTTTGACTTGATTGACACGCATAGCCAGCTGCCGCCCGAACTGCTCCTTCAGATTAACAGTCAGACCTTTAGGAAAGACCTTCCCGCCGGGGCCGGCGATGCGTCTCTCGAAGGTGATCCTGCCAAGGGCAAGCCATGCCATTTTGAAATAAAGTTTTCTTCTGACCTATTAGAGGATGGCAACAATTCTATTACCATCACAACCGTTGCAGGCAGTTGGCTTCTGTACGATGCTGTGGGTTTGGAAGTTCCAACAAGTTTTCATCAGTCCTCGGTAGAGAATTTTACGGTTTTGCATTTCGTCAATGCAATGCAGTCGCTTGTTGAACAGGATGGGAAATCTCTGGAACCGTTGACAGCTTCAGTCTTGCATCATGGACCCCCTCAGGAAGTCTCGCTGCAAATCAACGGAGTCGAGACCGGAAAGGCAACGATTACAAACGGGACGCAAACAATTGAAGCGCTTGTCCCTGAAGTGCAGCAATCAAGAGAGGCATCGTTTTCCGTCGTCTCGGGCGACCAAACTTTAGCCACGCAGAAAATCACTCTCAAGCCGGTGCGGCGCTGGATTGTATATGTTTTGATGCACTCGCACACGGACATCGGCTACACCGATCTTCAGGCCAACATCGAACGAAAGCAAGCGAACAACGTTATTCACGCGCTCGATCTGATCAGGCAAATGAAGGATTATCCTGCCGACTCACGGTTCAAATG
>DASYNM010000531.1:0-7874 GCA_036008545.1 Verrucomicrobiia bacterium | reverse complement strand
GTCGCCTGCCACCGGAAATCCAAGATGCCGAAGGTGCACACGAATTTGATGAGTCCGTCCCGTGTGCAACTCCAGTTCGACAAACGTAGCGGCGGCCCATCGTTCCAGGACGCGATAGCTGGTGCGGGCCTCGCGCCCCTTCCCGACGCGGACGGCCATGCGCTGCCGATGCACCGGGTCGCGGGCTATCGGGGCGTCGATGTGGTCGTTCAAACGCGGCATTCGTCCACAAGCCACGGCCTGATAAATCTTCTCAACATCGCGCCCGGCGAATTGCGCCGAAAGAAAAAGATGGGCGGCGTCGTTCTTGGCTGCCACCAGGCAACCGCTGGTATCTTTGTCAAGACGATGAACGATGCCGGGCCGCGCGACTCCGCCAACTCCACTGAGCTGTCCCCGGCAGTGATGCAACAGGGCGTTGACCAGGGTATGCTCCCGGTGGCCTGCGGCCGGATGCACTACCCATCCGGCCGGCTTGTTGAGCACCAGAAGATCGTCGTCTTCGTAGAGGATGTCCAGCGGCATGTCTTCGGCTTGTGCGAGGTCAGGGCGCGGCTCGGGCTGTTGGATGACGACGGTTTCACCTGCACGCGGGTGATGGGTCGGTTTGACGATCTGCCCGTTGATGCGGATATGACCTTCGGCCAGGAGCCGTTGAATGGCGCCACGCGATAAGCTGGGCAGCTTGCGGTGCAGAAAGACATCCAGCCGCTGCCGGGGCAACGATTCGTCAACTACAATAACTTCGGGCGCGGCGGCGTTCAGGGGGCGGAGGCCGGTTTGGAGGCGGCCCGGCCGTTGGCGTTTTCGTGCTCTTGTTTCCAGGAAAGCAGTATCAACAACCCGACCCCAACGCAGATGGCGCTGTCAGCCACATTGAAGGCGGGAAAGCCCAGTTCCGTGCCGCTGCGGCGGTTGAGATAAAAGCGCAGAAAATCGATGACCTGATGGTAACGGAGGCGGTCCAGCAGATTGCCGGTGATCCCGCCAAAGATCAGCCCCAGGGAGATTTGCCCCAGGGCGCTGTCGATGTAGAAATGGCGCCGCCACAGGAACAGACCCAGCAGCGCCACAATCGAAACGATGGCCAAAAGTTCATTATGGTCACGGAAAAAGCTCCAGGCCGCGCCGGTGTTGCCCCAATTCACAAACCTGAAAAAACCGTCGATGACCACGCGCTCCTGCGTCGGCCCCAACAATTGGAGCACCAGGAGTTTGGTCGCCTGGTCCAATGACACGACCGCCAACGCGATCAGAGCCATACGGCGATTGGCGTTGGGGCTCATCTTTTGTAGATGACCCTGGTTCCCGCCAGCAGATCGTGCAGCGCTCGTTTGTCGGCGCGCAGGACGATGAGCAGATAGCCGGCAAAGCAGAATAAGTCGCTCACCCGCGCCGCCAGCCAGCGAAGCGTCGCGCGCCAGTAACCGATTGGGGAGCCGTCCAACAGCACAATGCGTGCTCCAATGGCCATTTTACCTATGGTCGCTCCAAAGCGTCCGTTCAGCAGCACATCGTAAAGGAAATAGACCGGATAAAAATATGGCGCCGCATGGTTGAACCACACCTGCGCGTCTTTCAGAAATTGTTGGAGAGACGCATCGGTCAATTCCGCCGGCAATATCGGCATTGTCCAAAGGCGCGCCTGTCCCGACTGCGTCCACACCAATTGAAAGAGCGCGGCGAGAATGAAACAATCGATCAGGTAAGCGGCCAGTCGGGCCCAGAATCCGCAAGGTACCGCAGTAGCGACGGCGGCCGCGTGCAGGCGCGCCAATTCGCCCCCTAACTCCGCGTAACGAGTCGCGGGCGACCACGCCGCCACATCGCTGCGCCAGACTTGCGTCAGGCCGGCTACGCGCCCGTCGCGTATCCAGCTTCGCAATTCTTCCAGCGTGGCCGGGCCGTATTCGACGCCGTCGCCGCCGATGATTTTATACTCTGCTTGCATGGGTGGAATGAGCCGTTGGCGTTACTAGGCGGAAATCTGCTTGGTATAGCTTTCCGCATTGAGCAGGCGGTCGGCTTCGGACGGCTGGGTAAGTTTCAATTTGAAAAACCATCCGCCTTTGTAGGGTTCGTTGTTGACCAATTCCGGGTGCTGGGCAAGTTGCGGGTTGACGGCCACCACCTCGCCGCTCAGGGGCGAGTAAATATCGCTGGCGGTTTTGACCGATTCCACCACCGCGCACGCTTCCCCCGCCGCGACCTTCCGACCGGCAGTCGGCAGTTCGACAAACACCACGTCGGTCAACTCGTGCTGGGCATGGTCGGTAATGCCGATGGTGGCAGTGTCTCCTTCGAGACGAACCCACTCGTGCGATTTGGCGAACTTTAGATCAGCCGGTACATTTGCGCTCATAATTCGTTGGTTTTAAGTTTACGCGGATTGCGCGGATTGGAAATCTTTTTCAACCGCGGCGATAAATGGGGCGAGAGACCGTAACGGCCGGAACATGCCGGCCGCGGATCTCAACGCCAATCGCGGTATTGGCTGGAGAAAACTCGGGTGCAATAAATCCCAGTCCGATGCCAATAGCGAGAGAGGGACTTTGCGTGCCGCTGGCCACGCGCCCAATGGGTTCGGCCCCACCGGCGGCGCTCCAAATGGAATAACCCGGACGAGGCGGCGCGCAACGTTCGGTCATCTTGAAGGCGGCCAGCTTACGCGTTGTGCCTTGGGCTTTTTGCGCCGCCAAGACCGCACGGCCCACGAATTCGCCTTTTCCCAGGGCCACGAAATAACCCAGCCCTGCCTCCAGCGGAGTGGTGTTCTCGTCCAGTTCATGTCCGTAAAGCGGATAGCAAACCTCAGTGCGCAAGGTGTCGCGCGCGCCCAAACCAGCCGGTTTGAGACCGGCGGCCTGGCCAACCTCCAGCAATTTGTTCCACAACTCTTCGATAATGCCTGCCTCGGCCACGATTTCAAAACCGTCCTCCCCTGTGTAGCCGGTGCGCGAAACAAAAACGATGCGCCCGGAAAAGTCGAACCGGGCGATCTCGTTCTTTTGCAACGCCGCCGCCGTATGTGCGCTGGCGGGAAAACAGTGGTCGATGAAGCCCGCCACCTTCGGTCCTTGCACCGCCACCGCCGCGAGTTCATCCGAACGATTTTTCAGTTCGACCGATTTGCCGCCCGGGGCAGCGGCGCACTGCCTCTTAAGCCAGGCGAAATCCGCCTCGATGCGCGAAGCGTTGACGATCAGGAGGAATTCCTCATCTTCGAGGCGATAAACGTAAAGATCGTCAACGGCGCCGCCGCGTTCATTGCAGAGGATGGTGTATTGACCCTGGCCCGGCTGCAGCTTGCGCGCGTCATTTGTCAAAACGAAATTAAGAAAATCCACGGCCCCGCTGCCTCGCGCGGAGATTTCACCCATGTGAGAAATGTCAAAGAGGCCGGCGGCCGCCCGCACGGCTTGGTGTTCCTCGATGATGCCCGAATAGCATAGCGGCATTTCCCAGCCGCCAAATTCGACCAGATGCGCACCGAGTTTTTGGTGCGCCGCGAACAGTGGCGTTCTTTTGAGCATCGCGTGCAAGCTTAAGCCGCCTCTTGCATTGGTCAACGGATTTTCGGCGGTTGGGTGGCCGCGCCGCGTTCTGAAATCATCCCCGCAAGCTTTCGGGACAGGATTATTTGCCCCGCATTTGATTCACGAGCATGAAGCCGCGGCACTCTTGCGAAGAGAATTGACCCAAACACGCCCCCGGTGAACAATCCTGCGGTTGGCTGATGCAAAAAAGAGAAATCATGTGGATCGCGGCGCTGGTGGCGTTGATTGGCTTGTACTTCCTGCTTTTTCACAACCGGTTCGCCAGGGAACAAATGACCATCCACCCTTCTCTCCGGCCTTCCCGCCAGGCCAACGCAGAGGTGTTCCAAGTGCTCTTTGCGTTGAACGATAATTTCAGACTAACGGACGTGAAGGTGATCGCGTTCGATGGCGACAAATTCAATCCGCTGGGCCATCCGGCGTGGCATCTGATTTCAGACAGCAATTCTGTCCCCACGCGCGCGTTTCGTTATGGACAGAACATCCAAGGGATGAAGCCGGCGATCAAGGATACGCGGCCTGACCCGTTGGAGCCTGGACAGGTTTACCGAATTGCGGTCGAGGCCGGGAGCGTAAATGCCTCGGCGGATTTCAGAGCCAAAGCACCTGGGGAATAGGCGCGCCCAGGGTCACGGATAGGCGGTGTTGGTGCGCCAATAAGTTGTGGTACACCACTCGACCACAGGCACGAACCCCTGGTTGACCTTCAGGAATTGCGTGCTGCCGTCAAAAAAACCGTTGACGGACCCGCCAATGTTAGTGCTCATCAGACTGTGGTTGTGCTTGTTTTGATCGAGCTTCAACCCGTCATCGAAGGCGAAATAGTCCATAAAAAAATCCGACGCGTAGGTCAATTTTTCGCCGAACATAACGGTGGCCGAGGCCAATGGCACGTTCTTCTCGCCGAGGAAAGGCAACGGTATGTCCGCCATCCAATTGGGATCGTTATACTTGGCCTCGTAACCATCGTTGAATCCGTTGATGAAATAGCTGCGCGGCGTGCAATCGGCCGGAAACTGATTCGTGTTGACTCCGCCTGTAATGGGCCTGTTGGTTTCGGTCGGGCAGATGAGAAGATTGGTGTTCCTGTAGTACGTGATCAAGTAGGATGGCCAGCGTTCGATGTTGTTGCGCGGGGTATAATTGCCGCCGTTGTCGCTGGCATACATGGTGTTGGCCAGGTCCAACTCGTGAACATTGCTGGTGCATTTGATGCGCCGGCCGCTTTCTTTGGCCGCCGCCAGCGCGGGCAAAAGCATGCTCGCCAGGATGGCGATGATGGCGATCACCACCAGCAGTTCAATCAAAGTGAACGCGGATTCCTTCGTTGCACAGTTTTGTTTCCGTTTCATTGTTTAGAATTGACGCTCCATACTGTCTTGAGATACGCGCCGAGTCCTGGCCTGATTGGACGCGCCGGGCGGCGGAAATCATCAATCTTTCTTAACCGGCACGCTTCGGCGGCCAAGGATGCGCTGGTATAGGGCCGCATAAGCGGCAACAGTGGTTTCCCACGAAAAATCCCGCGCCATACCGTTTCGCTGGTAATGGAGCAGTAGCGGCTTGTCCGCGTAGATCGCCAGCGCCTTGCGAATAGCCTTGGAAAGGGCGCGCACGGAACATTCCGCAAACTTGATGCCGTCCGCCTTCTCCGCGTCTTCGGAGATGTCAGTCACGGAGTCGTCCAGGCCGCCAGTCAAACGCACGACGGGGATCGTGCCGTAGCGCAGGCTGTACATCTGATTCAACCCGCAAGGCTCAAAGCGCGACGGCATCAAGTAGAAATCGCAACCCGCTTCCAGCCGGTGCGAGAGGCTGGCGTCGAATCCAATCTGGACTGCGCATTTGGACGGGTAGCGTTCGGCCAGCCGACGGTAGCCTCGTTCGTACTCGCGTTGGCCGCTGCCGAGCAACACGAATTGCATCTCCCCGGCCAGCATCTCCTGCAAAGCAGCCAATTGAAGATCCACTCCTTTTTGTTCCGCCAAACGGGTAACGGTTCCGAACAGAGGGATATCAGGCGCTTCCGGCAGGCCGAATTCCCGCTGCAAGGCGGCTTTGTCGGCTTGCTTGCCGCTCATCTGTGCGATGTTGTAGGAGCACGGCAGATAAGGGTTACCCTCCGTTTTCCATTCGTCGTAATCGACGCCATTGAGGATGCCGACCAGAACATCTTGTCGCCGGCGCAACACGCCATCCAAGCCGCTGCCCAGGGCCTCGGTCGTGATCTCGCGAGCGTAACGCGGGCTGACCGTGGTGATCTGGTCCGCGTAGCAGATGCCAGCCTTGAGACAATTCATGAAACCGTAGAACTCGACGCCCTCCGGCTGGAAATAAGTGCCGGGGAGGTTGGTCAAGGCGAATTTTGCCGCGGCAAAATTGCCCTGGTAGGCCAGATTATGGATAGTCAAACATACCTGCGGCGCCCCGGTCCAACCGTCTCGCGACTTTTGGTCCAGCACCAGCAGCGCCGCCAACGCCGTTTGCCAATCATGCAGATGCACCACCTCCGGCTGCCACGGCAAGTAGCGCGCCAGGTGCGCGACGCATTTGGAAAAAAAGATGAATCGCTCTGCGTTGTCCGGATAATCGAAACCGCGTTCCTGATAAAGATCGCCACGCTCGAAGAATTCCTTCTGCTCGACAAAGTAGATCGTCAATCCGGGCGACGGCTCCAGCGTCCAGATTTTTCCCGCCACGCGCGCCGGGCCAAGAGGTAACTCCAGCTTCCAATCCAGCAAACGCAAGCCCGCCCACTTTTCCCGCAAGCCGCCGTAGAGCGGCGTCACCACTCCCACGGTGTGGCCGGCGCGCGCCAGGAATTTGGCCAGCGCGCCCACCATATCCGCCAGTCCCCCGGTCTTCGAGTACGGGACAACCTCGCTGCTCGCGATCAGGATTTTCATCAGGGCGCGGCGGCGATCCGGTCGGCTTTCAACCACGGTCGCAGTGCGGCGGGCACGTTCACGCTGCCGTCGGCCTGTTGATACGTCTCCACCAAGGCCACGAACAACCGCGCCAGCGCCGTGCCGCTGCCGTTGAGGATATGCGGATATCTGTTTTCGCCTTGCGCCGACTTGTACCGAAGATTCATCCGGCGCGCCTGGAAATCCTCGCAGTTGGAGCAACTGGACACTTCCAGGTACTGCCCCTGGCCGGGCGCCCACACTTCGATGTCATACGTCATCGCGCTGGCAAAACCCATATCGCCTGTGCAAAGCTGGGCGACGCGATAATGCAAGCCGAGCAGTTGGAGGACGCGCTCGGCGTTGGCGGTCAGCTTCTCCAATTCGTCGTAGCCGTTTTCCGGGCGCGTAATCTTGATCAACTCCACCTTGTCAAATTGATGCACGCGGATCATGCCGCGCGTGCCCACGCCCGCAGCCCCGGCCTCGCCGCGAAAACATGGCGTGTAGGCGCAGTAAAGAATCGGCAATTGGCTTTCCGCCAAAATTTCGTCCCGGTGAATGTTGGCCACCGGCGTTTCCGCCGTCGGGATAAGGAAAAGTTTGCCCAAGGTCGAGGCGTCCGTTCCTTCCTGCACGCCATAGTACTGATCCGCGAATTTGGGGAATTGCCCAACGCCCACCATGCAATCGCGTCCAACCAAAAAGGGCGGCGAAATCTCTGTGTAGCCGTGCTCTCCGACGTGGAGGTCGAGCAAAAACTGTATCAGCGCCCGCTCCAAGCGCGCCCCCCAGCCTGTGTAGAGAAGAAAGCCGCTGCCGGAGAGCTTTGCGCCGCGCGCGAAATCGACCAGTTTGAGGCTTTCGCACAACTCGACGTGCGTTTTGGGTTTGAAATCAAAGCGCGCCTTTTCGCCCCACGTGCGCATTTCTGCGTTATCGGCCGAGGACTGGCCGACTTTTACTTTCTCGTAAGGCAAGTTGGGCAACTGCAGCATCAAGGCGTCCCGCTCCGCCTCGGCCTGAGCGCTTTCCTTGTCCAGCGCGGCGATCTTCTCGCCCAAAGTGCGCGTCTCCGCCTTTTTCGCCTCGGCCTCGGCGGTTTTTTTTTGTCCCATCAAGGCGCCGATTTCCTTGGAGACGCGATTCCGCGTGGCCTTGAGAAGTTCGACCTCGGCCAGGGCCTTGCGCCGGCGTTCATCAAGGGCGAGCACCTCGTCGATTTTTTTCTCATCCCCGCCTTGGCGCGTGGCCAGGCGCTGGCGGACAAAATCGGTCTTTTCGCGGATCAATCGGATATCGAGCATGGGCGCATTATAAAAACGTGCGACTCCACCGCAAGCGGGGAATCCATCTGTCGGGGTGGTCATCGCCCCCCTCTACACCTTTTCACGTAATACCTTTTCGCTTG
>DASYNM010000530.1:0-2724 GCA_036008545.1 Verrucomicrobiia bacterium | reverse complement strand
GGTGGGTGGACCGGCGGCAGCAGCCCGCAAAGTAGCGCTGCCACCATCTTCGGTTTGACCGGACTGAACAATGTCGCCACCAACTTCCAAGCCCTCGGCCAGCCCCTCGGTGCTTACCCCACGCCCACCGCTAATACGGCCGCCGGCGGTGCAGGCGGCCTCTATCAAATTCTGGGCAGTGATTATCAGGTGAATGTCCGCGCCCTGGCGCAGGAGGGTAAAGCGCACATCCTTTCGCGCCCGTCCATTTTGGCCCGCGACGGCCAACCGGCGACCATCCTCGTCGGCTCGGAAGTGCCGCTGGTCACCGGGGTCAGCTTCGAAGGTGCCAACAATAATATCCCGATCAGCAGCGTCCAGTACACCCCCGTGGGCATCCAACTCACCGTCACCCCCTACATCTCCCCGCAGGATTATGTGGAGATGATCGTTACCCCGCAGGACTCCCAGATTGACCCCACCCAAACCGAGCCCATCGGCGACGGCGTGAATGCGCCCGTCATTGACACGCGCTCGGCGGACACCGTCGTCATCACGCCGGACGCGCAGACCGTCGTCATCGGCGGCCTCATCCAAAACGACCGCGAATCTGCCACAAGCAAAATTCCCTTCCTGGGCAGCATTCCCGTCATTGGCGCTCTCTTCCGTTCCAAGAGTTCGTCCGATAATAAAAATGAACTCATGATTTTTATGACGCCGCATATCGTCCACGCGCCCACCGATCTGGGCAACACCGTCAACGCGCCTAACCTCTCCAGCGGCTACATCACCAATTCCGTTTCCGAACAGCAATTGGATAAGCTGCTCAATAAAATTCCCTACAACGCGAAGTGACCGATAATTTAACTGTCCTTTTATCGTCGAAGTCATAATTTAAAAAACCACATTCATGGAACTCAAACGCCGCAGCGTTTTGATATACGGATTCCTTTTGGGAATCTGGCTGCTGGTCCTCGGCTGGCAGGTTGAAGAACATTTTCGGGTCCGCGAAGTCGCCCGCATGATGGTGGTCAACCAGGCCAAGGACATCTCGACGACACTGGGCATTGTGCTGCGCTCCCAGCGGCGCTTTGGCGGCGTGGTTTCCAAGGAACGTCTCGAAGCCTCCCTGACGGAACTGGTCAACCAGGAAAAATTCGAACTGAATGCCATCGCGCTGTTGAATGCCGTCGGCGACGTTGTCGCCTCAGCCGGTTCGGGCATTGATTATTCGAATCTGGAAGTCTCCAGCTCCCCGGAAATTTGGGGCGCGCAAACCGTGACTCTGTTTAACCCCGTGGATTTGGGCACCAACCTGACGCGCGACATCGAGGGTCCCAGCGTCTCCATCATTCTTTCCCACAATGATATTACCAATCATTTTGGTGCGCCGCCGTTCCGGCCAGGTCCGCCGGATTCCACCGATGCCCCTCCTAACTTCAACCCGGGCGGTCCCATGCGTCCGGCCAATCTTTCCACCAATGGCGGGCCGCCGCGCTTTGGCCGCCCCCGATGGATGTCGGAAGAACAATACCAGGCGCTCTCCCAGGAAAGGGGCGTCCATAGTTTTGTCATTGTCATGTCTACGTTCCCGTTGCATGCCATCTTCCGATACGATCTTTGGCTCCGCGGCTTCATCGTTTTCTTTGCCGGCATTTCGGCCATTGGCGTCGGCCTGGCCTGGCGCAACCTTTCCAAGACTTCCGAACTGCAAATCCGGCTCGTCCGCGCCAGCGAGTTGAATTCCCATTTGAAGGAAATGAACCTCGCCGCCGCCGGCCTGGCGCACGAGACCCGCAACCCCCTCAATATCATTCGCGGCATGGCGCAAATGATTTCCAAGTCTGACGCCCCCGCCGACCTCCGTGAAAAATCGAAGGCCATCGTGGATGAAACGGACAAGGTCACCGCGCAGTTGAACGAGTTCATCAACTATTCCCGTCCGCGCGAAGTGCGTCGCGCGCGTGTGGCGTTGAATGCCGTGGTTACCGAAGTCGTGCGCGCGCTGAACTACGACATTGATGAGCAAAAGATTTCCGTGGAGGTGAAGATCGAGCCGTTGCCCATCGAGGCGGATGAGCAGTTGCTGCGGCAGGCGTTGTTTAATCTGCTTCTCAACGCCATCCAGGCCGTCGGTCCCAACGGGCAGATCGAATTTGCCGCCCGCCGGAACGGGGCATCCGAGGCGGTCCTGGAAATCCGCGACAATGGCCCGGGTGTTCCGCCCGAGCAGCGGCAAGAGATTTTCAAGCCCTACTTCACGACCCACCAGAAAGGCACCGGCCTGGGACTGGCTGTCGTCCAGCAGAGTGTCCTGGCGCACGGCTGGGAGATCGAATGCCTGGCTAACGAACCCAAAGGCGCCGTCTTCCGTATTAGCCATCTGAAGCCGGTGGCCTGAAAAAGCAGGGGCGCGTCAGGTCATGCGAAGTTGGCGACCATAATTTGCAGTTGAGCATGGTTAATATCCAAAGGCTCTGCAATAAGGCTCCAGTATCGGCAAAATAGGGCCAAGGTGTTTCTCGAAGGCGTGCCAGCGAGCAACGGATCGGGCATGGACCGGTTGGCTGGCGTCACGGTAGGTGGGCGAATACATTTGTTTCCTACTGCTTTTCTCGTGGAATCGTCCCTGGGCCTGGTCCCATCCCAAACCAAGAAACTCGTTGATCCGACGGCCCTCTTTCTCGAGATCGGCCACGGTGTCCTCATAGCGTGTCTCCATCCATGACAAACCTTCCCATTGGC
>DASYNM010000529.1:0-7534 GCA_036008545.1 Verrucomicrobiia bacterium | reverse complement strand
CACACGGTTTTTATCGGACGTCATAAATACGTCCTGCACCTGATTCCTTCGGGCATCTTGCGCGCGCGCAAAAAATGCGTCATCGGCAACGGCGTGGTGATCGACCCGGTCAGCCTGGTGGGCGAGATGGCTGAACTCAAGCGCCTGGGCGTCGGCGTCAAAAATCTTTTTATCAGCGAATCGGCCCATTTGGTTTTGCCCTATCACCGCGAATTGGATGAGCAACGCGAAACGCTCAAGGGCAAAAATAAAATCGGCACCACCAAGCGCGGCATCGGACCCGCTTATGGCGACAAAGCGGCGCGCACCGGTTTGCGCATGATCGATTTGATCAACGCCGACCGCTTCGAGGCGCTGCTGCGTTACAAGATTCAGGAGAACAACGAAATCCTTAAGGCGTTCGGCGCCAAGCCTCTTTCCTTTGCGCGGGTGCATGCCGATTATCGCGCGGCGGGGGACCAATTGAGGCCCTTTGTCACCAATACGGTGGTTCTGCTGCACGAAGCCATGCGGCGCGGGGAGAGCATTCTATTTGAGGGCGCGCAAGGGACATTTTTGGACATTGATCACGGAACGTATCCGTTCGTCACCTCGTCCAACACCACGGCGGGCGGGGCTTGCACCGGCTCAGGCGTGGCGCCGCATCGGATGGATTGCGTGGTGGGCGTCATGAAGGCCTACACGACTCGCGTGGGCGAAGGGCCGTTGCCGACGGAAAGCGCCGAAATCGCCGACATGCTCCACGCCATGGGACGCGAGTTCGGCGCGACCACGGGCCGGCCTCGGCGCTGCGGATGGTTCGACGCCGTCGCCACTCGGCACGCGGCCATGGTCAACGGGATCGATGAGGTCGCGGTGACCAATTTGGACGGCTTGGACACGGTGCCGTCGATCAAGGTTTGCATTGGATATCGCGCAGGACTGGCGCGACTGGATTACATGCCGGCGGACATCGAGTTGCTGGCCAAGTGCGAACCGGTCTACGCGGAATTTCCCGGCTGGATGACATCAACGGCGCGCTGCAAGAAGTGGAGTCAATTGCCGGCCAAGGCGCGGACTTACCTGCGCGCGCTGGCGGAATTGACTTCGGCGCGCCTGACGATAGTTTCCGTCGGGCCAGCGCGGGCGCAGACGATTTTTCTGTGATGGGTTCAAGCGTCGAGTGCGAAATTGAATTTTGAAAAAATCGTGCTTGCTCAAAGGCGGCTGGATTTCTAAACTCGCCCTGTTATTGAACCACCAAGAATTATTATGAATACAATTGTTCCGCTCATCAGTTCTGGCGTGGCCGGCCCGCTCGGCGTGCTGCACCTGCCCCGTTTCTGGCTCAAAGTTTCGCTCGAATCCCGCGGTAAACTCGCCCCCGGTTACCCTGGTTGCGGCACAGGTTATGATCAAATGGTGCTCGACGCGCTGGGCCTCAAGAAAGAAGACGTAACTGCATTCATCAAGAGCCAACGCCCCACTTATCCCCAGTTCGAAGCCTGGGTCACCAAGCAGCCCGGCGCCAAATTGGACAAGCTCTCCATCGACAAGATTAACGGCGCCATCCGCGGCTACATCCACGATGATCAGTGCCGCAAGTCCATCCTTTCCGCCAACGGCATCCCAGACGACTCGCGCGCTTTCCGCGACGCGGTCAATCTCAATAACCTGGACGACTGGAAGGAATTCTACGACGCGGAATTGAAGTAAGGCGCGCCGGAAATTAGGTTCGACCAGCCGCCTCGCGGACGCGTTCCAGGATGACATCGGGCAAGTGGGGTTCGCTGCCGATGGCGGCGGTGTACCAGATTAACTTGCCGTCGCGCTCGGTGGGATTGCGCCAGGTCGGTTGACCTTGCTTCAAGCGCTCGCGCACGACTCGTTCGGGCACGCCTAGCATGACGGGGATGTCTTCGTAGGAATGCAAGCCGTCGCTGATGAAGAATGGAACCATCACGATATTCTTGACGCTCGCAAGCTGGGCGCAGTCGCCGATGCGCGGGTCCTCTTCCATGAAGACGGCGCGGACTTCCGCGTATAGCTGACGGGCGCGGATCAAATCGGCCTGTTGCTCGATGGCTTGGCGCGAATTCTCGTTGTTGCTGGTGCCGTGGCCTGCGACGAAGAGGGCGGTGTCGGACGGCTTGGGCGGGCGTGGAAATGGGAAAGCCTGGACGATGTCGCGCGCGCGGGCCAGCAAGACCTCGGTCATGCTGGGATGCGTGCCGACGGGACCGCAGTAATGGAGAGTCTGGCTGCCGCGTTGTTGCGTGCGGGCGAAGTTTGTTTCGCCCGGAAGGCGCAAGCCGAGCTCGCGCGGGATGACTTCCTCGGTGAAGTAGCCTTCGCTGATAAACAGCGGGACGATGAACACGCGCGGAGCGAATACGCCCCGCAGGACTTGCCAGACATAGGGCTCCTGCTTCCAAAAGGCTTCACGCACTTGCGCGAAGAGGCCGCGCTGGCGCAAGGCATCGGCGTGCTGGTGAGTGGGCGCGGCGGAATCAGCATTCACGGTCGAGCCGTGGCCGATCAGCACCAACGCGGCGTCTGAGTAGTTTTCGCTCACAAAAAAACAGCTTGCGCGCAGTGGGCGCACCATCTATATTGCGCGTCCTTTTGAAGGAATAGAACTAATAAATTATGCGACGCCCCAAAGGCATTAAGACCAAGAAATCGGTCGCCAAGCGGTTCAAGATAACCGCTCGCGGCAAAGTCATGCGCATGCGCGCCGGCAAACGGCACTTGCTGCAAACCAAAAGCCCCAAGCGCCGCCGGAGCCTCGGCACTTCCAAGCAGGTCGATCCGACCGATGCCTACCGCATCCTGCAGAATTTGCCCTTCAGCCACTAACCCGTCCGCCTCCTCCATTTTATGCGCGTCACTAATTCCCCCGCCTCACGTAAGCGCCGTATTCGCGTCATCAAAGCCGCCAAGGGCTTTCGCCTGAAGCGCTCCAAGTTGTATCGTTACGCCTCCGATGCGCTCGATCACGGCATGCAATATGCCTACCGCGATCGCAAAACCAAGAAGCGGAATTTCCGCGCGCTTTGGCAGGTGCGCATCAATGCCTCGGCGCGCGCCGCCGGCATCACTTATAGCCGATTCATAGAGGGCCTCAAGGCGGCCAATTGCGCGTTGAACCGCAAAATGCTTGCCGACTTGGCCGCGCGCGACGCCGCCGCGTTCGGGGAATTGGTGGAATTGGCCCAAAAAGCACTCAAGACCAAGGCCGCGCCGCAAAAGTAAAGTCTGCCGCAGGGCCGCGCCGGCGACTGTCCCAAAACGACATGGACATCGAACCGCTCAAGCAATCCGCGCTGGCCGAATTCAAAGCGGCAGCGGATTTGGCGGCGCTCGACCAAGCCAAAGGGGCGTGGATCGGCCCGCATGGAAAAATCACCGCTGAGATGAAGCAATTGGGCGCGTTGCCCAAGGAAGAGCGTCCCGCCGCGGGCAAACTCATCAACCAAGCCAAGGCGGAGTTGGAAGCTGCCTTCGCCGAACGCCGTGGCGAATTGGAGCTCAAGGCCGCACTGCCGAAGGAAGCGACCGATTTCACATTGCCGGGCCGGCGCAGACCGTTGGGCAAACTTCATCCGCTGACGCAGGTCACGGAAGACATCGTGCGCAGCTTCCGCAAGATCGGATTTGCCGTCGCCGACGGGCCGGAAGTAGAGGACGAGTATCATTGCTTCGACGCTCTCAATACGCCCGCGGACCACCCGGCGCGCGATTTGCAGGACACGTTTTATCTACAGACCCGCGACCGCCTGCTCCTGCGCACCCATACCTCCTCGGTGCAAATCCGCGCGATGGAAAAGCAGCGGCCGCCCGTGCGCATCATCGCGCCGGGGCGTGTCTATCGGCGGGACAATCCGGACGCCACGCATAACCCGACGTTTCACCAGATCGAGGGGCTTTACGTGGATCGCAAAGTTACGGTGGGAGATTTGAAGGGGACGGTCGAATTTGTCTTCAAGGAGTTGCTGGGCGAGGAGACGAAAATCCGTTTTCGGCCGCACTATTTTTCCTACACCGAGCCGAGCTTTGAGATCGATTTTTCCAGCGCGCTCACCCGAAAAATGGGCAAGGAATGGCTGGAGATCGCCGGTTGCGGCATGGTGCATCCGAAGGTCTTCGAGCAAGTCGGCTACGATCCTGAGGAGTGGACGGGTTGGGCGTTCGGCTTCGGCATTGAGCGGGTCGCAATGATCCGCTATAACATCACCGACGTGCGGTTGTTCTACGAAAACGACGTGCGGTTTTTGCGGCAGTTTTGACCTAAGATCCAGCAGTTGGTGTTCAGGCGCCAGCGGAAGCCACAGATGCACACAGATAAGCACAGATTCTTAGAGAAGAATGCTTCTCTCGCCGTGTGACTTCTCTCGCTTTACATCCCTTTCCGATCTGCGTTCATCTGTGTCATCCTGTGGCTTCAACTTCGTTTTATGAATTATCCAAAGCAGCGGAATCAAACCACTGTCTCCGCTCTTGGCCGACGAAGCGTGAGGAGCAAACCGAGGCCGCTCAGAAGGAAGCAACTCCAGCCGAACCAATCGCCGTAACGGTTGTAGATCGTTTGCGCGCGCTGGCCCGGTTCGCGCAAGGGAATTTGCGGTGTGATGAAGCCGGGGCCGTAAATGCTGGCGCCGGCCTTCAGGATTTGCTGGATGCGGCCTTGCGCGTCGATCCAACAGGTCAGACCGTTGTTGCAGCAGCGCACCAGCGGCACTCCGTTCTCGATGGCTCGAAACAGCGCGCTGGCCGCTTGCTGCTTCTGCTCCGCGCCTTCGCCAAACCAGCCATCGTTAGTCAGGTTGATCAGAAAATCGGTGTCGTCTTCGACGTGCTCGCGGGCCTCCTGCGGAAACATGTCTTCAAAGCAAATCAGCACCGACGTTTTGGCGTGCAGGCTAGTCAAGTCGAATTGAACAGCATTTGTGCCGGGAGTGAAGCCGTCGCCGATGGGCGTCAGCCATTTCAAGAATGGCAGCCAATGGAGCAGCGGAATGTATTCGCCAAAAATGACCAACCGCCGCTTGTGGTATTCAGCCTCGCCAAAGCCGGCCGGGTTGACCAGCAAAGCGCTGTTGTAATCCGCGGTCCCGCCCGAGGGCAAAGGCTCCATCGAATCGGCGCAAAAAATAAGCCACGCCGGATGCCGGGCCAGCAGTCCCTCGATGGCCTGAAAATTTTCAGGGGCAAGCTCAGGCACGGCCGATTCTGGCCAGATCAGAAGATCGGGCTTTTCTGCCAGCGCCTTTTCGGAAAGGGCGAGAACTTGTTGAAAGCGAATCGCGTTTTCTTTGACATCCCAGATCAGCGTCTGCGGAATGCTCGGTTGGATCATCGCCACTTTGATTTGACGGTTCGGCGCGGGAATGCCCACTGTCTTGGTCATCCCATACGCGACCATCCAACCCAGAGTCAGCAGCGGCAGCGCGGCCTGGCTCCAAATCGCCGCCGTGGATGGACGACGCGCCAGGATTAGCATGACGCCGGCGACGGCCACGGAAAACCAAACGATCATAAACGAAACGCCGTAAACACCGGTAATCGAGGCGATTTGAATCAATGGCAGCAAAGTGTATTGCGAGGCGCCCAGAAAATTCCACGGGAACCCGCTCAGGAATCGCGCCCGCGCCATTTCCAGCGCAGTCCACGCCGCCGCGCAAAGGACGGCCCAGCCGCATCGTTTCAACCAGGCGACGGAGAGGAATCGGTCAACGGCCTCAACGAGAGAAAACTCCGGCTCCCCTGCCCCACTGGGGAAAATTCTCCAGCAAAACCACACCCACAAGCCCATGTAGAGTCCGCAGTAGGCGCTCAAGGCCGTCCAAGCAAGGGCCGGCGCCAAGGGGATGCCGTGCCAGGCGAACGGCATGGACAACAGCCAGTAGAGCGAACTGAGAAAATGGACGAAGCCCGCCGCGAACCCCAGCCGGAATGCCTGTCCGCCTGTTCGTCCGAGGCCGCAAAACAGCATCAGCCCCGGCCCTGCCCAGGCCGCGCCGGCGACTTCCCAAGGCGCAAACGCCGCGCTCAGGAGCAATCCGGCCAGCGTCGCCAGAACAAAACACCCCAGGCCCGCCGAACTGGTCGCAAATTTATTCAATGCGACAGCTTGGCCAAAAGCGAATTAGTTTGCCAGCGCACAATGTTCGGTGCTTTAAACGTCAGTGTGTCATGGCCTCTAATGGATATCGCGACGCCTGTGCCGGCGCCAACGCCCAGGGCGCTGGGCTTTCGCATGCCTGCCGAATGGGAGCCGCACGAGGGCACCTGGTTCACGTGGCCCCGCCCCGAAGGCATCAGTTTCCCTGGCAAATACGACGGCGTGCCGCCCGTCTATGCGGAATTGATCCGGCACCTCGTCCGCACGGAGAATGTGCATATCAATGTTTGGAACCAGGAGATGGAGGATTGGGTGCGCGGCCTTTTGCGCGGGGAAAAAACTCCTCTTGACCGCGTCCGCTTCCACCACATTCCCGCTTACGAACCGTGGTGCCGCGATCACGGGCCGATATTCCTGGTGCGCGATGAGCAGGACCACCGCCAGCGGGCCGTGGTGGATTGGAATTACAACGCCTGGGGCGGCAAATATCCTCCGTTCGATTTGGACGACGCGGTGCCGCAGCACGTCGCCCGCGCGCTCGAACTGCCGCTCTTTTCTCCGAGCATCATTCTGGAAGGCGGCTCCATTGAGGTCAACGGCCGCGGCACGGTTTTGACGACGACTTCCTGTTTGCTGCATCCCAATCGCAATCCGCATTTGAGCCAGGCCCAGATTGAGAAATACCTTTGCGATTATCTCGGCGTGGACCAGGTTTTATGGTTGACGGAGGGCATTGTCGGCGATGACACCGACGGCCACATCGACGATCTGGCGCGATTTCTCAATCCGACGACGCTGGCCGCCGTGGTGGAGCGCGACACCTCCGATGCGAATTACCCTATCTTGCGCGAGAACCTGGAGCGCCTGCGCCTGATGCGCGACACCGCGGGTCGGCCTTTCCGGATTGTCGAACTTCCCATGCCCGCCCTGGTGGAATACGAAGGGCAGCGTTTGCCGGCCAGCTACGCCAACTTTTACATCGCCAACGGCATCGTGCTGGTGCCGACCTTTCGCGACAAACACGACCGCGTGGCATTGGAAACACTACAACGCGAATTTCCCGACCGTCAAGTCATCGGCATTGATTCGACGGAGCTGATTTGGGGCCTCGGCTCCTTCCACTGCATCACGCAGCAGGAACCGGCGGGATGACCACCCCCGAAGATAGGGCGAGACTCGGGGCCTCCCCACCGCATAGGTGACACTTTATCCTCAGCGCATAGGTGACACTTTTGGATGGGGCATCCGCTTCGCGGCGGAGTGGAGGCGAGCGTAGCGAGCCGGAACGACGCCGCGAAGCGGATGCTTGACAGGTTAGCGGCGGCGTTGGCCTTTCCGATATCGCAGCGCTCGAATCCCGGTGGTTTCGCAGTCCCAAAGCTCTCCGATCAGTAAAGGCCCAAAATACACTTGCCAAACCCCAGGCGCAGT
>DASYNM010000528.1:0-7385 GCA_036008545.1 Verrucomicrobiia bacterium | reverse complement strand
TGCCGCAAACCTGTGCGCAAAATCATTTCCACCTTCAATTCGCCCGTCAAATCCAAGCCGGTCTCGTTTTCCGACGCCAAGAAAGCCGGCTTCACGGTGCTCAAGCGGCTGGGCAAGGGTGAATATGAGAAGCAGTAGCAGCGAGCGTCACGGCAGTGCGAGGCGGAAAAACGTCTGCGGTGCGGTGAGGCTATTGGTAAAGGCGTTGAAGCCATTGCTGTTGAAGGAGGCATTGGTGGAATCGATCCAGCCTGAGTTCAAGTTGGAATTGGTATTGACTTGCACCACGAAATTGGCAGGCGAAACAGGCCAGGTCAGCAGCACGCCGGCCGGATTGGCCTCTGCGGTGATACTGAGCGTGCGTTGGGAATCGTTCACGAAATAGACCGTGTAGGAGGCATAATCGTCGTAGGGAGCCAGGTTGCCTTCCGCGAAGGACAGGACGGCGGTGCTGAGCAGCGCGGCGGGCGTCTGTGACGTGCTCACGACTTGCAAATTGGCGCTTTCATTGGTGGCGAGCAGGCCGATGTCCCAGGTGATCGTGCTGTTGATGTTGGTCCAGGTTCCCGCGCTGGCGGTGGCGGAAACAAATGAGAAACCAACCGGAAGCGTGTCGCTCACAATAGCGTCGGTGATGGTGGAAGGCCCTTCGTTAGTCACCAGCAACGTGATAGTAACGTTCGCCCCGGGCTCTGTCAAAATGGGGTGGGCCGTCATGGTCAACATGACTGTACTGGGCTTCGTTGCGGTGAAACTATTCGTACTGGTGTCGTTGCCGTAGGGCGTCACGACCGTCAGCGGGCCGCTGGAGGCGCTGGCGGGCACGACGACTTCCAGTTTATTGCTGGTGACGCTGGAAACAGCGGCTGGCACGCCGTTGAACTCCACGCTCGTCACATCGAACAAGCTCGTGCCGTTGATCGTTACCACGGTGCCAGCGGGGCCGAGGGTCGGACTGAAACTATAAATTTTCGGCAAAATGGCGAAGGTATTCGGGACGATAAATATCCCTCCCGGCGTCGTGATTTGGATGGTGCCGGAAACGGCATTGGAAGGGATGGTGGCGATAATTTGCGACGCGGAGCTGGAGAACGCATAGTTGATTCCGCTGACCTGCACGCTCGTGGTGTTGGTCAAATTGCGTCCGGTCATGGTGAAATTCGCGTTGACAACGCCCGCGTTCGTGCTCAAGGCAGTGATCCACGGCTGCATGTAAAAGAGGGTCGGACTGGAGCCGCTGCCGCTGGCGTTGGCGGCGGTGATGACGCCCGTGGTGGCATCGGCCGGCACAGTGGCGACCAAGACAGTCGAGCTTGTCGGGGTCTGGCTGCTGGCGGCGACACCGCTGAATTTGACTGCGGGCGAATCCAAATTAGTGAAGTCCGCCCCGTTGATCGTCACGGTGGTTCCGCGCACGCCGTTCGTAGGCGTGAAGCTGGCGATGATCGGAGCGGCCCCTGTCACGATGAAGTTGCTGGAGGTGGTGTCACTGCCCATACTGGAAACAACCTCCAGGGCGTAGCTTCCAAGAGACATTTTAGGCACGGTCGCCGAGATTTGCGTGCTGCTGGTCGTGTACGACGACGCGGTAGTGGCGCCGAATTTGACCGAGGTCGTGCTCGTAAAATTCAGCCCCTCCAAGACGACCGTGGAACCAGGCGGACCGAACACGGGATCGAAATTGGTAACCAGCGGCCCGGCGCTGTTGATGAAATTGGTGCTGGATTCACCGCTGCCGGATGGCGTCACGACTTCGATCGGCCCTGTGCCTGGATTGTTGGTAAGGCTAATTTGCAAAGGAGTTTGCGCGGTAATGCTCTCGCTGACGCCGTTAATTGTCACCCTGGTTGCCGAAGATAGGTTCGCCCCATTGATTGTCACATAGGTGCCGATGCCGCCGAGCGTAGGCGCAAAGTCCGTGATGATAGGGCCGTTGCCGGCATAAAAATTACTTGTCGTCGTAGCGCTGCCAAAACTAGTCGTCACCGTAATCGGGCCAGCGACCGCGCTCGCGGGAACCGTTGCCGTAATTTCCGTGGTCGAGACGACGCTGACGCTGCCGGAGGAAATTGAGCCAAATTTGACCTTCGAACCGCTAAAAAAATTGCCGCCGAAAATGGTCACCGGCGTGCCGCTGGCGCCGGAGGTGGGGGTGAACGAAAGGATCGATGGCAGCGCGCTAGCCAGAAAATTCGTAGTACTGACATTGGTGCCCGCGCTGGTGATAACGGTGATCGGGCCGTTGCCCGCGCCGACCGGCACGGTGGCCTCCACTTCGGTCGGACCAACGTAAATTGCGCTCACGCGGTTGGTGGAGCCGGAGAAAATCACGGTGGTGCCGCCGCTGATAAAGTTTGTGCCCAGGATAAGAACGGTAGTCGGGTTGGTGCCGCTCTGCGGGTAAAAGGCGCTGATGACCGGCGCCACGAGAAAATTGGAGGCGCTGGAAACAACGGTCGCCCCCGCGGACACCTGCAACGGCCCGCTGCCTGCGCCCTGCGGCACCACCACCAGCAACTGGGTGTCGGACAGATTGGTGAAGTCGCCCAAGGTGGGGACGTTTGTATTGAACGCAACCGAGGTCGCATTGTTGAAGCCCGAGCCAGTGACGATGATGACGTTGCCGGGTTGGCCAAAGGCGGGTGAAAAGCCGGTGATCGTGACGCCCGAGGTTACCATCGGTAAACAGAGCAAAACCATCCCCGCTTGCATTCGCCGAGAATTCGTAAAACTCCTTGTCTTCGCCAATAGACCGAACCAGCTACACATAACTGTCGCGCACAAAATCACGCAAAACGGACAACTCCAACGCGTCGTCAATCGTATGCGCTTTCACGAATTCGCGCCAGTCAATTCTGAGGCCCGCCTGGCGCAACATTTCCAGTTGCGGTCGGACTTGTTCGATAGGAATGAGCGGGTCGCGTGTGCCGTGGGTGATCAAAAAACGTTGCTGGCGGGCTTGCGGCGACAATTCGCGGAGGAGACGCTCGGGTTCGTGAACATAGCCGCTGACGCCCATGATGCCGGCCAGGCGGTGCGGATAACGCGCGCCCACCTCCATCGACATCAGGCACCCTTGCGAAAAGCCAAAGAGAACAGTTTTTTCAGTCGCGAATCCCTGGGCACGCATTTGGTCCAGCAATTCAAAAAGCAACTTCCGGCTGCGCTCAATTCCCGGTCCCGGATCATCGTCGAACGGATACCAGGAAAACCCGGTGTAGTACCGATCCGGCGCATTGACCAGCAGGTAATTCAACCACGGAAACTGCATGGCGTGCGGCAGCCAGCGATAACCTTCCATGCTGTCACCCAGGCCGTGCAGCGCGATCATCAGGCGCGGCTCTGCTTCCTTCTCGGCGCGAATGAGTTCGGTTGTCAACACAAATTACTTTCCCTTGCCGGCAAAAGGACTCGGCGCCAGCTTGAATCGCGGGTATTTGGCTTTCGACTCAGCCGGGGATGCCTCGAATTCCGGCCGGGCGGCCGCCGCTTGCAACAACTCGGTCTGGCTGCGCCTCAACGCCGCGCCGCGCGAAAGTCGTGGGCGCGTGTAAGCGCCGCCGGGTTGCAGAAAGCGAGCCTTCACGTTGTCGCAAAGCGACGCCTCCAAAATCTGGCTGCGGATGCGTTCCCGCAAATTGCCGTCCTCGATGGGAAACAGCACTTCGATCCGCCTGAGCAAATGGACAGGCGTCCAGTCGGCGCTGCCGACCCACACTTCCGGCTGGCAGGCGTTTTCGAAATAGAAAATGCGGCTGTGCTCCAGGAATCGGTCCACAATGCTCCGCACGGTGATGTTCTGGCTCAAACCCGCGAATTGCGGACGCAAACAGCACACGCCGCGCACGATCAAATCAATGCGCACTCCGGCTTGCGCCGCCTGGTAGAGCGCGTCGATGATAAGCGGGTCTTCCAAAGCGTTCATCTTAGCGATGATGCGAGCGGGTAATTCTTCCCGCGCGTGGATGGTTTCGCGCTCGATCAAAGCGATCATCTTGCCCTGCAGCTCGAACGGGGCGACGACCAGCTTTTTGGTGCCGGGAAATTGGCAGATGCCAGTGAGCAAATTAAATAGATTGGTCGCGTCCTCGCCGAAAGCCGGGCGGCAGGTCAGCAAGCCCAGGTCCTCATAGGAGCGCGCGGTAACGGGATTGTAATTGCCGGTGCTCAGGTGGAGATAGCGCCGTATGGCGTCGTCATCTTTGCGCACCACCAGGCACATCTTGGCGTGAACTTTGCAGTTGACCAAGCCATAGACGACATGCACGCCGGCCTCCTCCAAGCGGCGCGCCCACATAATGTTGCCGCTGTCATCGGAGCGCCCTTTCAATTCCACCACGGCCGTGACCTGCTTGCCGTTGCGAACTGCATCCATCAACGCGCTGACAACTTGCAAATCTCCACCCGTGCGGTAAAGCGTCTGCTTGATGGCCAATACTCGTGGGTCGGCAGAGGCTTGCCGAAGAAAATCCACCACGCTGCTGAAATTTTCGTAAGGATGATGCAAGAGCACGTCGGCCCGGCGTATGGCGGCGAACATATCCGGCTCATCGCGCAAGGCCGCCGCCTCAGGCGCGACAAAAGGCGGGTCGTGCCGCTCCGGAGAATGGTCGGCTTCCACGACCGCCATCAGCCGGACGGGATTGAGCGGACCGTCCAAAATAAATAAATCGTCCTCAACCAAGCCGAGGTTTTCCAGCAAAAGCGTGCGAATTTCCAGCGGACAACCGTGCTCAACTTCCAGCCGCACCGCTTCGCCCTGCCGGCGGGCGCGCAATTCGGCTTCGACCCCCTTGAGCAAAGTGGCCGCGGCCTCTTCATCGGCGTAAAGCTCGCTGTTGCGCGTGACGCGGAAATGCCAGGAGCCGAGGATGTTCGAGCCGGGAAACAGTTCCGCCAGATAATGCGCGATTAAATTCCCCATGAACACATAGCGTTCCTGGCGGGAGTCGGCGCGCGGCAGCTTGACCAGGCGTGGGAGCACGCGGGGCACCTGCACCACGGCCAGGCGTTGGCGTCGCGCTCCACCTTCGGTGATTTCCAACTGCACGATGGTGTTGAGCGATTTGTTGAGCAACTTGGGAAACGGATGCGCTGGGTCCAACCCGAGCGGCGTCAGAACGGGGCGGGCCTGCGTCCGATAAAAATTGTCCAGCCAGACTACATCGGTCTCGGAAAGCTCCTTGAAGCCAGGAAAACAAATCCCGCTTTTCGCCAGCGCCGGCAGCAATTCCTCGCGCCACCATGCGTATTGCCGCGCGACCAAATGACGGACTTTGCGTTGGACGGCCTGATAGGTTTCGGCAGCGGTGAGGCCGTCCGGGCTTCGTTCGGACGCGGCGCTCTCGATTTGCTGTTTGAGGCCGGCGACTCTGGTTTCAAAGAACTCGTCCAAATTGGCGCTGAAGATGCAAAAGAACTTCACCCGCTCCAGCAGCGGCGTGGAAGGATCGAGCGCCTCCTCCAGGACGCGCTGATTGAATTCCAGCCAACTCAATTCCCGATTGAGCAGGTGCGCAGGATCGATGCTGGCGGCTGGTTTTGCCATGTGCTTTTTGTAATTTGCCGGTTGCTACCGGCCAAACATTGTATTCACGCCGCCTAGGATGTTGGCAGGGCTCGAAGGTTGAAAGTTTAAAGTTGAGCCTAAATCCGGCGGTTGGTTTTTGAGCAGAAATGAAAGCCACAGATTAACACAGATGAATTCAGATTTCTTTTGAGGAAAAGTTCTCGACTGTTGCGTGGCGGCGGTTGGCTTCGCACCACCTTCTGATCTGTGCCAATCTGTGTTCATCTGTGGCTTCAACTGCCAAAAACCAAAAAAGAGCCGGATTTCTCCGGCTCTTAAAGGTGATGGGGTCGGACGCGTTCACCTGGCCGCGCACAAAAATGTAATGAGCCAACACTTACACTGCTCGAAACTCATTACCAGCAACCAACCCTCTGCCAACACTCACCGAGCAGCGTCCTTCTCTGTCTGTTTATTTTGACCGGTCAGGCGCAAATTCGTTCAAATCGGTATAAATGATGGTCTGCGGGAGGGAGCGAAGAACGCGCGGAAAAGGGGTCGCTCCATCGAGGCGCAACGAAGCGCGCATAGGGCACGCCTTCTCGGCCCCGGTCACCAGCGCCGAGACATTTTGCGCCGCCAGGAGCGGGTCCGTCACGGTGAGTCGATCAGCCAGCGGTTTGCGAGAAATGGCGACATGGACATAAGGTTCCCGCCTCATCATTGGAAAACGATCGACGTTCAAAACTCGACGGCATTACATTCCCAGTTTCTGCAGTTCCTGTTGCAACGCGATTTGAAACTCCTGCACATCCGCAGTAGGAGGCTTATAACCCTTCTCGGTTGGAACGAGTCCGAGGCGACCAGCCTGATCAAGAATCCATTCCGCCGTTTTGCCATCGCTGAATTTAACCTTGCCGCTGACGAGCGCACCTGGCCGCGCCAGTTGATCCACCGTCACGCTGACTCTGCCCGTGCCCGGTGCGGGTGGAGGCGGCAACAGCGCGTCTTCCGGCTTAGGCGCCGCTTTAGCCGGAGGCGGCGGGTCCTTTGGCTTGAGCTTCAGGTCATCCACGAGCAACCGGACCTCCAGATAAGTCATGCGCAGACCCAATTCATTTTCCAACCGCTTCTGGATATCAGCCAATTTGAGTCCCTCGTTGATCCAGGCGGCGACTTTCTGCCTTTGTGTATCATCCAAATTCATTTCGATTCTAATATCATGCTCCGCCCAACGCGGCATTAGTCAATCGCAAAATGGGAATTATAAAGAGATCCGACGTGGAAATAAAATGCTTGCGCGGTTCCGCGTGGCGGCCTATGCAGGAGTTTGTTCGTTAAAATTAAAAAGTTATGAAACGTACCGCATCCGCCGTTTGGAACGGCGACCTAAAAACTGGCAAGGGCGCGCTCTCCGCGCCTGGCGGCGTGCTCAAGAACACGCCCTACTCGTTTACCACGCGCTTCGAAAATGCCGCCGGCACGAATCCGGAGGAATTAATCGCCGCCGCTCACGCCGGCTGCTTTACCATGGCGCTTTCGGCCTTCCTGGGCGGCGCGGGATTCACGCCCAAGGAATTGTCCACCAACGCCACACTCACGCTGGAACAAGTGGCCGGGAATTGGACCATCACCACCATTCATCTTGACTTGACTGGGCGCGTGCCGGGCATCGACGCCGCCAAGTTCGAGGAAATCGCCAAGAACGCCAAGGCCAACTGCCCTGTTTCGCGCGTGCTCAAGGCCGACATCTCTCTTGCGATTCAGCTTCTGCCGGCTTGAGCAGAGACTTGTCTGCGAGGTATTCCTCCAGCGGGCGATAGTGGAGAGGTTTGCGGCGGGAGCGCTTGACATGTTGACCACCGCAGCGAATCGG
>DASYNM010000527.1:0-5006 GCA_036008545.1 Verrucomicrobiia bacterium | reverse complement strand
CATTATCCGCCCTGGAATGGACGTCATGTCAGTGTGCTTGGCCTGGAAGAGGTCACTTCCTATTTCCATCTCGGTCTGGCCGAATCAGCCCAGCCGAACGCGATCTCGGCCAAGGGCTATCCCACCTGCCTGCACCTGGATGCGCGGAAGCCGCTGGCAGTCAATTATATCATGGGGGTCGCCAAAATCCCGGCGGGATTTGATCGGGTGGTTTCGATTCAAGCCCTGCCCGGCAACCAGGCCATTGCGCTGTGCTCGGCCAGCGGCAAGCGGATCGAGACAGCGCTGGATTTGACTTTTCTGTTTGACAGATCAGGCTTGTGACCAAAAGTGGTGCGTGCGCGCAGGACAAGGCAGTCAACTAAGATTTGGCCAACATCCGCTGCAAGACCGCCAGCGGCAAAGTAACCGAAGCCATATAGACGGGATTTTGCGCGCCGGCCATGTCGAGGCCGAAACACTCCCAAGGCGCATTATGCCCTTGGCCCCTGCGGAAATCACCCTCGCGCAAGTGTCCTATGAACCGATCGCACACCTGTCTTGCCAGAGCCGGGTCAACGCCTTGCAGCGCCTCGATCAGCCAGCCGGTCGGCGTATGCCAAAACGCTCCGCTCTGATAAGTGTTGACAGCGCCGCCACCCGCTTCCCAACACCGGTTCGGAGCAAAGTAATGGTCGGACGGCACGTGCCGAACCGCGCCTTGGTATTCGATGGTATGGCCCGGCGCTCGGACGGCCGCCGCCACCGTGTTCCTAGCCAGCGCGGCGTCCTCGGCGGGCAGGACGTCCAAGTGCAGGGCGAACAAAGTCGCCCACACATCCGGCTGTTTGCCGACTTCGGTAGCCGCCAGCAGCCAGCCGTCCCGCTTGGCCGGGTCGCCAAAAACCTCTATGAGATGGCCAGCGATGTTCTGCGCCGTTTGCGTGTACGCCGCAGCGGCTTGAGCATTTCCTCGCATTTTGCACAGCTCGGCCAATTGCTTCGCTGCGCGATATCGCAACAACGTCGCAAAGGACATAGCCCCCAGCAAGTAAACCGAATCCTGGAAACCGAAACCCACGGCGCGACGTTCCTTATTGGTGACAGCCGCGCCGGTCTTCGGATCGGAAGCCGGCGCGTGAAACGCCCGCTCCAGACGGTCGAAAAGGCTGCGGTCACCGATCGACTCGTCGAGGAACGCGGCGTCACCAGTGTCGCGCCACAGCGCGTAGGCGATATGGATGAAGTAAAAGTGATCGTCGATGGGCGGCAACGGTCCCCAAGGCGGTGCGCCCTGATCTTCGCCCGCTGAATACGTGCCCGGATAAAACACCGCGCCGCCCGCGAAGTTGACGTGATCCACAATGGCGAATGGCGGAATGATCCCGCCGCTGTTCAGCCTTCTCTCCTCCGAGCCGTTCTGGCACTGGGCGATCAAGCGTAACTGCGGCAAAATCTCCGCGGCACCGATCAGCCCGCAATCCAGCGACATGGCAAAGTCGCGCGTCCACAGCGCCGGATAGTTGCCGCCGGGCGTAATCAAAATCATGCCGGTGGCATTCGCCTGCGACTCGCCTCTTGTATGGCCTGGCCGAACCCGTGCTGACTCGATGGTCGCGATAGCCAGTTCCTTGAGAAAACGTAGCGATGGCTGATCGATTGCCTTGATTGTTTCGCCCGTCCCCTGCCCCGCCGCTTCGACGCTGCAAGCCAGCGGCCACGTTGCAGCCGCTGCCGCCACCGCCGTCACGCTCTTGCGTAGAAAGCTCCGTCGTGAAAACATCGCCTGCGATTTAGAACGCCTCTGTATCATTCGCACTGTCGTAGCGATTTGAGCTAGGTCGGCTCTCAGCTCGTTGTTAGGGGAGAAATCTGCCTTGGTGCCAGCGCTTCGTCCAGCGGCTTTTAAGCGCCCCATTTGCTTAGTTAGTGCGGAAGCTTCTGAGAGTAAAAGATTCTTGCTTGGCTCGGCCCACCATGTCATGCTCACATTTATAATTCTTATGAGCGATGAATCCGCCGCTGCGAATGGCGCCACTACCAGCCGCGAATCATCCGCTGAACGCCCGATCGGCCTCGGAGCGTTGAACAAGGACACGAAGGTCTTCACCGTCACGCGCGAAGATATTGAGCGCCTTTGGGAGAGTAGGAATTGACCCGTCATCACAAGGCGGCTCCAAGTTTGAGCAGACTCGCGGTCTCCCGGCGATTGCGTGCGAATAGTTGGGTGCCGCGACGCGTGAAGGATATCGCGGCGGCCGCATTGACTGCCGGTTTCATTTTTTTCTGCGGTCGAGCGCCCGGCGACCCGGTCAGGATTGCCGCCACGGTCCATTCCGAACCGCTCAATTCCGGCACGATTGACCCCAAAATATTCGGCAATTTTATCGAATTGCTCGACGACGTGGTGCCCGGGATGTGGGCGGAATTGTTGAATGATCGTTCGTTCGAGGGCGTGATCCCGCCGGCCAATTGGTGTTACTACGACGGCACTCTGGACATCTGTGATCGTCAGTGGGACACCAATACCACTTGGAGTCGTGTCAACGAGAAACCTTTCAACGGCGCCTATTGCGCCGAGCTGACCGCCGGTGCCCAACCGGCCGTCTTGACGCAGTCCGCTTTGTCGGCTCGGAAAGGCATCGACTATTTTTTCTCCGGTTATTTGCGCGCCGACTCTGGAGTCAAAGCGAGCATCCGTCTCAAATGCCTGCTGCCCACCGGCGAGTGGATGACTTTGGCATCCGCCGATCTGCCCGATCTGTCGGACCAATGGCAAAAGGTTGCCGTCAAGATGACTTCCGCGGGAGAAACCGATCGCGCGGTCTTTGAATTGCGCGCCGAAGGCAGCGGCAGTTTGTGGGCGGACAAACTTTCGCTGATGCCCGGCGACAAGATGAACGGCTGGCGACGTGACGTGGTGGAAGCAATCAAAGCCGTGAAGCCCGCGGTCATCCGCTGGGGCGGTTCTAGTGTTGACCCTGGGCGGTATCGTTGGAAAGAGGGCATCGGCGATCGGGATTTGCGCACGCCCTGGCCTAACAAAAACTGGGGACGAATCGACCCTAACGACGTCGGCATCGACGAATTTTGCCAGTTCTGCGAGTTGACGGGCGTCGAGCCTTTGATCTGTCTTAGCTTCAGCGATGGCGCGCAGAGCGCTGGCGACCTCGTCGAGTATTGCAATGGCGACGCGCAGACTACGTGGGGCGCGAAGCGAGTCGCCAATGGCCATCCCGCGCCATATCCTGTCAAATACTTCCAGATTGGAAACGAAATCAGCGGCAACAATGCTGAATACTTGCGGGAAATTCCCGGCTTCATCGCGGCCATGAAAAAGTCTGACCCGGCTGTTCAAATCATGACCTCCTTTCCCTCGCAAAAGCTGGTTGATCTTGTCGGCAAGGACATCGCTTTCGTTTGTCCGCACCACTACACGACCGATCTCGGGGCGTGCGACCGTGAGTTCAATAGCTATAGCGATATGATTGACCACACGCCGGGCTGTGCCGGCATCAAGATTGGCGTGACGGAGTGGAACACCGACGCCGGTTCGTGGGGATTGGGCCGCGCCTATCAATCCACGCTGAATGCCGCCCTCATCAACGCCCGCTATCTCCACGTCATGATGCGCCATTGCGACAAGGTCAAAATCGGCTGCCGCTCCAATCTGGCCAACAGCTACTGCGGCGCGCTGATCGAAACGTCCCCTACCGGCACGGGCGTGCTCAAGCGGGCCAGCTATTCTGTGATGGATCTTTATGCTCATCGCGCCCTGCCCCGCCCTCTGCTGACGGAACAATCCAACGACCGCCTCGACCTTTTTGCCTGCGCCTCCGAGGATAAGAAATCCATCGTCGTTTTCGCTGTCAATATGCAAACCGAACCGGTGGCGCTTTCGGTCGCGTTCAGCGGGTTCGCCGGCGCGGTTGGTGTTGCGAAGGCCGAGGCGGTTTGCGACACCCAGAATGCCGGCCAACCAGAAATTATGAACCACTGGGCGACACCAGACCGCATCAGGATCGTTGGCCTGCCGACATCCGGCAATACTGTGACTGTGCCGCCGCTCTCGGCTACTGCCATCGAATGCGAAGCGAACTGAGACGCTCGCGCCAAACTTGCTATCGGTCAGACATCCGGTGTGAGTTTTCAATCGCTTAATCTCCTTCATGGATGGTGTGGCAAAAGAATGAGAGCCGGGAGTGGCGGTTTCGCCGGGCCAGCCAGCAAGAGCATGTGGAAATATCGACAACTATCATGAAAATCAACGACTTGCGTAAGGCCTTTTCCGCAAATCAACGACTTAGAGATGGATGATTCTCGGTCGGGCGCGCCGCAATTTATGGCGACCCTTGCCGCGTAGCCGCCGACGTGAGTCGGCGGATTCAGGATGAGCACGTCGGATTGGTCGGTCATCCGCACAGGGTCTCGGCGAGCACGGTTTGCGCGCCTGGGCCCGGACCGCCGACTTACGTCGGCGGCTACATGCCGTCGCCTTCCTTCGGAGCAAGCCCATCCAGATTTCTGCTCCCCGCTGATGATTTTATCATCCATCATTGTGACGACTTTACGCCAGTTCCCAAAAACCAGAAAACCTACCGTAGGCTTTTTGGTACGATTTTTTTTGGAGGGCCAGAATCAATGTTAATCCCTTGTCTGCAATGGCTTGCAATGCAGAAATTCTCCAAAAATCGCAAAAACACAAAAGCAAACTCGATTTTCATTTCGTGAAACATCGATTTAGCTGCCAAAACGCCACAAAAAAGGCCTGTTTTTTCTGTCAGTACTAAACCATGGCGA
Organism: Verrucomicrobiia bacterium; assembly: GCA_036008545.1. Classification (GTDB taxonomy): domain Bacteria; phylum Verrucomicrobiota; class Verrucomicrobiia; order Limisphaerales; family Palsa-1400; genus Palsa-1400. Next base: position 227 of record DASYNM010000527.1, on the reverse strand, counting down.
GGCGTCTGATCGCTAAGGTGCTGTGGCAGAGTATATTGCGCCTCTTCTTGGAATTGGACTTTTTAAGCAAAAATCGATCTGCCTTGGTTTCCGAGCTGCAGAGCAACCCGCAACACCGATAAGCTCCTAGCAGAGCCATGACCATCAAAGAGGCAGGCTCAAGGAATACGGGTACCGTTTGTGGCAAAGTCACCGACAAACCCCGTTAGTTCCTTTTCGTTCAAATC
>DASYNM010000526.1:0-16496 GCA_036008545.1 Verrucomicrobiia bacterium | reverse complement strand
CCCGGCAAATCGGCCCGGCTCGCCACCGGCCAGGCGCAACCAAGCCTCGTGAACCAAGGCCGTGGGCTGGAGGGTGTGGCCCGGAGATTGCCCAGCCATCTTGTGCGCGGCCAATTTTCGCAGTTCCTGATAAACCAGAGGAAGCAGCTTCTCGGCCGCTTGGGGATCTCCCGCCCCAACCGCGTCCAGGATCTGAGTCACTTGTTCCGGTGCCGGTTGCATGATTTATTTCCCCAGGCTTCGCCTCCCTAAGACGAGGCGCACATCAGCTGAGGTAACTGCTCATATCAGACTCCAAAATGAGCCCAGGCGCAACTTCCGAATGGTTTCGGCTTCAGCCTAAACGTAGCCCGTCAGGCAGATACGCCATATCGACCGCGACACCGCTCGCTCCCACGATCCCGAACTGCAGCGCCGATCCATTGCGCACCAGGGATCAAGGCGCTCTTTAGGCAAGCGGCCTGGTGCTTCCGCGTTGCCAAAACGATTTCCAGCAGAATCGCAGGGACCATCAATATGGCCGTCAGCTTGATTCCCAAGGCAATCCCCATGACGGAACCCGAAATCCAAAGCCAGACAACGTGCTGACTCTCGGACCATTTAAAAAGGCAATAAATGGAAAGCAGAGCGATGGCAAACGCTGACACCTCGAGCATAACGCCAGTGCCCATTTCCACAATGCGCGTTCGCCGCGGCACACTATCTCTTTGCTGTAGCTTTTTTTTCGTCCTCAAGGTCGGATCCTTTTGTATCAAAATTAAAGCTTAGCGCACGCGCAAAACCATCGGGTGGGATCGAGCGGTGGTCTGGAACCCTACTGATTCACCACCGCTAGCATCGGCACAGTTACGTCGCTGAGAGCGGCGGCCAGTTTCCTCTCGTAGTTCTCCAAGGTCGGAATCACGACCTGGGCTTTCTTTGCATAGGCGCGATGTACCGCTTTGCTGTTATGGCCAAGGGCGGTCTGAGCGAATCTCTCCGGGTATCCGCATGTCTTGGCGCGTTCCGCCCAAGCGTGGCGGTAGCTGTGAAGCGTAACGCCTTCGATTCCCAATCTAACACAGCGTTGCTTGAACTCTGTGGCCCGGTCGCCTGCTCGCACAGTTTTCAAATATGGGAAAAGCGGGCCGCTCTTGGGCAGGGTCGAAAGGATGGTTCCAACTTCCTTGCCAAACCGAATTTGCGGCGATTGCAGGCCCCGCCAGCGCGTTTTCATCCGCACGAAACAGACAATCTGCGTCTGCCAGTCCACGTCCTCGGCTTGCAAGTGAGCCAAGTCCGATTGCGACGCCCCGACATACCACGCCAACTGATAAAAGGCTTTCCGCTCCGGGTTCTGTTCCCTGTCGACGACTTTGCAGTGTTCCTCCCAAGTGATGGCCCGTTTGTCTTTGAATCGCACGAGGGGCCATTGGCGCTTGGGCATGAGCGGCTAGGGCAGCCAGTTCATCGAAAGGCAGAAGTTGTGCAGCTTCCGCAGATGAACATTCGTGCTGACCGTGCCTGCCTTGAGGCAGGCGAAAAGATGTTCGGCTTTCGTCTCGATAATCACCCGACGCCGAATCATGTCTAACGCCTTCTCCTTTGCGGCACGTCGCCAGCGATCCTGGGTTGGCCCGCTCTTGGTCTCGATGATGGCGTCCAGTGCGTTTTGCCACGTCCGTGTTGACACGCTCGAATCCGTTCCCGCCAGGTACACCTTGGCGAGATGAAGATTCCGTTGCGTTGGCGGACTGATTCATTGCTGGCGTTGAGCAGCAACGTGGCTCGGCGCGATTCCTCGTGCCGGTGCTTTCCTGCTTACGAGTTTCGGTGTCTTCGATGTAGAACATGCCGCCACGCTTGCGGCGGTAGAGGATGTAACGACGTTTCATAAGTTCAGACTTTTTGTCCGAAGCCTATGAGACTGAATGCGGCCTTGGGTGTATCAGCTACACCAAACGGGCTGCGAATCCCTTCGTCGCGAGTGACGGCCGGGTAATACCGGGGTAATTGCTGAGTTTTAGCCCGGTGGTGATTTCACTGGCACCGGCCTCCTCTGGAAGCTGCAACTCGTTGCGAAAAAGCAACTTAGAGTTGGAGGCGAGGGTCGGAATCGGCCAGATTTCCCCACCGTTGGACCTCTAATATGCCTGATTTCATTGGGTATTCAAGCATAAACGGTTATATCCGATCCTATCGTTTTTAATCCGTTTAGTGTCCGTTTTGGTGTCCGCGCCACGACATCGGCCAGGCTATTGAAACAATGAAGGTGACTGTTCTACAAAACGTTTGGCTTCCCCAATGTGGTATGCGGTCTCGCACTTTGGGCAAAACAGGTGATATTCGTAATAGTAATCACGAGTTGGTTTCCAGCGCCCTTTTTTCTTGATGACAGGCGTTGAGCATTTGCGACATGGCTCGCCCTCCTGCATGGTGGGGCGGACGCCTTCGGCTTCGGGCTTGTTCTCGTAACCCTCGTCCGCCGGAAGATTGGGTTGGCGCAGTGCGGTCATTGAGAGGTGATCACATCGTTCGTTTTCCAAATTACCCGCATGGCCTTTAACCCAGCGAAATTCCACTTGATGCTTCTCACAAAGCGGCAGCAACTTTTCCCAGAGGTCGATGTTCTTTGCCCGTTCTTTGTTGTTGAGCCACCAATCGTTCTTTTTCCATTTTACGGCCCAAACTTTCATGATCGCATCCACCAGATACTGCGAATCGCTATAAAGCGTGACTTTGCATGGCTGCTTCAACAATTCAAGTCCCTTAATGGCGGCTTGAATCTCCATCCGATTGTTGGTGGTCGAACGAAAGCCGCCGCTGGCCTCCGCGCGCTTCTTGGGATGCAGCAAAACCACGCCATAACCGCCCGGACCAGGGTTGGGCTCGCATCCGCCATCCGTGTAAATTTCCACCTGCGGCATCGCCATTGAGGTTGAATTGTTATTCACGTTCATTGACTAGAAAAGGTGCCATAATCAGGCTGATAGCTTGGCGAGCCCGGCACCAAGTTCCTCCGCCTGTTGAGTAAATTTGCCCGGATTGGATTTCTTGAGTTTGACAAGATTTTGAAGTTTCCATTCTATGGCTGGCAACTGCGACAGGTGGCGACATTTCATCAACGTCCAGTCAGGATCGCCGGAAACTAGACCGAGCAAGAACCGGCGCTGGTTCGAGGTTAGTGCGGCGGGCAGCTCCGATTTTAGTTTGCGGCGGATGCGCTGCAACTCTGCCAGCGTGACCGGGTTCCGCGCCATGCCTGCAAACTCATTTTCAAAAGCCAACGACATATCCACATCACGCGAAAATAAAACTTCATGCACGGGGCGATTGTGACCGGCGAGATAACAGACAAAACACTCGACGACCTCCGGTGTGAGTCCGTCCCGCTCGAAAAGCCCGTGAACATCAAAGAGGTCACGCGGATGCTGGCGATCCATAGCGGCGACAAGTTTGCTGCCGTAAAGTTCCGGCGCGGCCAGCACCGGCACGGACAACTCAGTGGTAAAAAGTTTCCGCGCTGCATCGCCAAGCTGTCGGGTTTCCACCGGCAGAACGGTTCCGCGAAAAACGTGATTCACTTCAACCTTCACCTGATTTCGTCCGCGCCGGAGGAACAATTTGATTTCGTCGCCATCCTTGGTGGCGGACACTTCCGCCTCCAGACCAATTTTGGTGAGTCGCTTCCGCACGGCGTCCAATTCGCTCGAAATGGATTTCAGCGCCACATCACGGGTTGCTTGGTGATCGGTATAAACCACGTCAATGTCCACCGACAATCGCGGCATGTCTTCAACGAACAGGTTGATTGCCGTGCCGCCCTTCATAGCGAAATGTGGCGTCTCAAAAATTGCCGGCGCGCTTTCAAGCAAGAGCCGGACGATTTCGATGTAGGATTTATCCATTATGGTTTTAGCACGAGCAGCGTTCCATCTTTTAGCCGGGTGGTCCAGCGACCACTGCTAAGCGATTTTCCCGCTGCCTTTTTCGCTGCGGCTGCCCACGGCAAGTTTAATTCCTCGGCCCAGCTTACACAAAGCCGTACAACTTTGACGCGCCGGCAATTCTTAACCAACGTGGTCAACACCTCCGGCCGCAATGCTCTGGCCCCCTCCATGATATTGCGGGCTTCCTCGATTCCCTGATAAACCCCCACTTCGCTCAACATTTCTAGCAATGCCCTTTCTGGCACGGAGACGAGAACCCCGCCAGGTGTTTCTGGCAGCGGCTGTAAGCCGAAGTTTTTCAGCAGCTTGGAAGAAAATGGGTTCCGCGTCGTGTAGCGCGCGGGAAACAATTTCTGAAACCATTCCGGGAATCGGGTCTTTCCTTCACCCCACAAGGAGAGCGGTTCGCGCGCCGGCAGGTTGTGGCGGACGCCACGCCAGGCCAAAGCCGTTTTGCCGCCTACGTGAAAACCTTTCACCCGGCGTGACAGGAATTTTAAACAATCGTCCCGGCGCAGAGTATCGTTAGGAAACATGAATACCCCGCGTCCCAGCCGCGCCAGCCATCCCGACTTCAAATAATGATGTGCCAGTGCCGACGAAACGCCCAGTTTTGTCAGTTCCTGATGGTCAAAAGGCGTTCCGCGCGGGAAAGCCGATTGCAGATTTTTGTTTAGTTTATGGCGCGTAGTTAAAGCCATGCTTGAACAATAGCTCCTAAACCAAGCAGATGACAAGGCGATTATGGCCCCGGTTCCAAACAGGTATCGCACTCTTGACAGAGTGCTTACCATTGAGCAGGCCGACGGACAAATGTGTATGTGTTTAGCGGGCAGGTGAGAGCAAGGCGGACTGGCTAACGAGATGGGCGAAGGATTCAGCTTGTTGCGTGCAGGTAGCGGCCAGACTGGTGAGGATTTCCCAAGTGCGCGCACCTGCGGGTGTTTTGTTGCCGCAGGATACTTTGCGTGCAATATCTCAGGGTCATTTGTAGGGAGTTCGGTAAGGTTGACGTCACCAGAATCCTCCGGCAGGACATCGAGGACTGGCTGGAGGAGTCCGAATGGTCACCACGGACGCGGAAAAACTACCTCGTGACCCTGACCACAATTCTGAACTTTGCCATGGCAAAGGGGTATCGCCCCGACAATCCGGCAGCAACCATCGACCGGCCCATTCTCGACGACCGGCCTGTTGGGATCTTGATGGTGAAGCAAGTGCAGGAATTGCTGCGTGTGGCGAAAGAGTTGGATCCTGAAATGCTGCCTCTCCTGGCGATCGGACTGTTCGCGGGACTTCGACGCTCAGAGCTTTTCGCTCTTGACTGGTCGGAGATTGATCATGAACACCGCACCATTGAAGTCAAGGGGATCAAGGCGAAGACGCGCCAACGTCGTCTTGTAAGTGTCGGCGACAACCTCGTCGAGTGGCTGAATCCGCACCGGAAAATGACCGGTTCCATCAGCCCCGAGCGCAACATTGACGTCTTCTCGAAACGTTTGCAGGAATTGACAGTGAAGGCCGGGATCACCCCCTGGCCGCACAACGCGATCCGCCACAGTTTTGGCAGTTACTTCCTAGGCAAGTCCAAGGACGAAAACCTCACTGCCTCAGAGATGGGCAATTCACCCGAAGTGATCATCAAGCACTACCGAGCTCTCGTTCGCGATGAAGACGTGATCCGATTCTGGCGTCTGGCGCCAAGGAATGTCAAAGACGAGGGCACTAGCTCGCCAACGGTCCCGGAATAAGCTGGCGCCCAGACTCGAAGGCGTGTCCTCGTAGCGGCGTTTTCCAGGAGGTTGGCGGAGGCTAAGTCAGACGGGATGCTCAGAACGGAATGAGTTTCCCTGCGGATGTAAGATGAGGGGCATTCTCCCAAATACACGGTCAAAAAAGTGGCGACAACCTGGCGACAAACTATTTGGGCGCCCGGTCTTGAAGCTGCCGAATTCTTGGAAAGCCCGGAAATTCAAGGCGGATCGCGGGGTGGAGCAGCCTGGTAGCTCGTCAGGCTCATAACCTGAAGGTCGTAGGTTCAAATCCTACCCCCGCAACCAATTTAGAATCAGTAATCTCCGCTAAAACCCGAGGTTACCGATTTGGCAACTGTTATCCCTCGCCCATCAAATGAGTTCTTCCGCAGAAAGAGGGAACGACCTAAATTTTGCTTTCAGTGTGCTGACCGAGATCCTAATTTCTGTCGGCACATGAACCATTATTGGTCGGTCTTTCTCACCTTGCTGGCAACGCCCTTCGAGCATCTCGGGCTTATCTGGGGGATCGTGCCGATTTATTTCGGATTGCTCCTGAATGAAACCACCTCCACCAAAGCTAATTTCCGCACCTCCATCCAGACCGGCTTCAGTTTCGTATGGGCTGGGGCCCATTGGCTTTATCCCTATTTCGCAGCCGCAGGCGCAGGCGGGTATCTCCTCCAACGTAATGCCATGCTCCCAGTCAATGTTCTGGTCACCTTCCTCGTGCTCGCCTTGGGCGTGGCCGCTCTGGTTAGTGGCTTTCGCAAGCGTTTCCCTGCGTATGGCAGTTTCCTCGGTCAGACCCGCTTCGCCAACTATTTCATGATCACAATTTATCCCATGCAGGCCAATGCCCTGGTCTGGACTTGGGAACGCCTGGCCGCAGTCGTGATTTTCGCCGTGCCCGCATGGCTCGCCCTGCATTACGGCCTGATGCCTTTCCGAAGCGGGAAATAAAATCTTGAGGCGTGGATTTGAACGCCTGACTGCCGTTCCTCTCTAGATCTACCGTTGGCGTCTTTGCTCCGGCCCGCAGTCAAAAAGTGTCCAAACCCTACGTTTACAACTGAGCTCCGGTGGAGTATTTGTAGCCGGCGTGAGCAGCCAAACTGATGTGTTGCCGGGCCAGTTTAAGGCGACGGTGCCCTGGTACTGTTATGCCGTCGCGCTTGCCGTAGCCTGTGTTCCGATTGGCGCCCTGTGGGACATCTCCTGGCATTTGAGCATCGGACGCGATTCCTTTTGGAACCCGGCCCATGTCATGATTTATGCCGGGGGGACAATCCCTGGTTTTGTCTGCGGCTGGCTCGTCCTGAAAAACACATTTTGGCCTAATCCCGACGATTCTGCCGCGACTGTTCGAGTCTGGGGTTTTCGGGGGCCAATCGGCGCGTGGCTGGTGATTTGGGGGGCATTCTTGATGCTGTTTTCCGCGCCGTTCGACAATTGGTGGCATAACGCCTACGGGTTGGATGTTCAAATCATCAGCCCGCCTCACACCATTTTGGCGATAGGAACTTACGCCACGGCCATTGGCGCCTTGCTCCTGGTTTTGTCATGGCAAAATCGCGCGACGGCTGACCATCGCGTCGCCGCCAATATCCTGGTGCTGTTCGCTTGCGCCGTGTTGATCTCGCAAGTAACGGTGTTTATCACCGAAAAATCGTATCCCAACGCGCAACACGGCGAAGAATTCTATGGAGTTTGCTGCCGAATGTTGCCGCTGTATCTCGTCGTCGCCGCCCGTGTTTCGAAAATCAAATGGGCTGCAACCTGGGTCAGCCTGATGTACATGCTGGTAAAAATGGTGCTTATTTGGGTCCTGCCGCTCTTTCCGGCTCATCCCAAACTGGCCCCGATTTACAACCCGATCACTCACATGTCGCCGCCGCCGTTTCCGTTATTGCTGGTGGTGCCCGCTTTCGGAATCGATCTCATCATGCAAACGCTTGGCCGCAAGCACGGCTTTTGGCGCGACACAGGAGTCGCCGTGCTTTTAGGCATCGCTTTTTTCGCGCTGCTGCTCGCGGTGCAATGGCCTTTTTCCGAATTCATGCTTTCCGAAGCCTCCCGGAATGCATTTTTCGCGGGCAACGCAATGTGGGGGTACCCTGACCGCCTCGGCGACTGGTGTACGCAATTCTGGGGCAGCGATAAACAGCTCGGCCTGAGATCGTCGACGGTGGCAATTGGCGGGGGTGCAGTGGTATCACGGATCGCGTTGTGGTTTGGAAGCTGGCTCTCGGAAGTCAAGCGGTAGCGATGAGGAAGCGCTTTGATGCGAATTCCCAAGAATTTAACGAAACGATTCTTCGAGAGCCTTTTCTAATTCAGCAAGCGTGCGCGCGCGAATCACAAAAATCGTTTTGTTCTTAGCGTGGCTTGGCGTGTGCGGAAATGCTTCTGCTCACGTCGGAAGTCCGACCGTTTTTTTCCAGGGGCTCGCCGGAAATTATCCCATTCGCGTAACTATTGAACCTCCGGGAGTCGTCCCCGGCTTGGCCCAAATCCACGTCGTCGTGGAATCCGGTGAGGCCAAGATGGTCACTGTTCGCCCGGTCCGCTGGGATGTTGGGGTTAAGGGCTCGCCGTCGCCAGATTCGGCAACTTTAGTCCCGGGAGAAACGAATCTGTTCACGGCGCAAGTATGGCTCATGGCTTCTGGAGCCTACAGCGTATTTGTCGAGGTTTCAGGTCCCCGCGGCGATGGCACGGCCATCGTCCCGCTCAATTCGATTGCGACACAGCGTTTGGTGATGACAAAAGGATTGGCGATTCTCTTCGCAGTCGTTGGCTCGTTCATCGTCGTGCTGTTGATTTCGGTCGTCGGCGCGGCCATTCGAGAAGGCCGAGTCGAACCAGGCCAGGAGATTTCTCCGCTTCGCCGCCGGCGGGGATGGTATGGCCGGGTGATCGCCGCGACCGTGGTCGGCACCGCCTTGGGGCTGGGGAAATATTGGTGGGATAGTGTTGACACTGATTATCGCTTCCGTCGCCTTTATGCGCCACAATCGATCCAGACAGAGTTGAAGCCCGATGACGCCGGAAATCAGGAACTTGAATTGACCTTTGTTCCTCGATCGCGCCTTGATTCAACGCCACTGATTCCTGATCACGGCCGCCTGATGCATTTGTTCGTAATTCGCGACCCGGATGGCGGAGTCTTTGCTCATTTGCATCCCAATCGACACCAACAGGAGGGCAAGGACGCCACCTTATTCACCACGCGCCTTCCCGAATTGCCGGCGGGACACTACAAACTTTATGCGGACATCACGCACGAAAGCGGCTTGACGCAAACGCTGACGAATGATTTGACGATACCAGCCAATCCGTCTGGTATCGCAGCGAATCAAACCCTGGCCGAAACCGATGACGCCGTTTCTCTTTCGCAGCCTTCCGTCGAGTCACACATAAATTTCCCCGAGGGATTTCGTCTCAGCCGCGGGTTTCCGGACACATTTGAAGCAAACCAGGAAACTCGTCTGATTTTCCATCTCACGACGGATAGCGGCGCGGAAGCGGTGTTGGAACCGTACTTGGGGATGTACGGACATTTGATCATCGAGAATTCGGATGGAACAATATTCAACCACCTGCATCCGCTTGGCTCAGTATCGATGGTTTCGCAGCGCCAATTTGCCGAGCGCGAGAAAGCCGGCTTCCTGGCCAACAAACCGCTCGACCAATATTGCACGGCGGCCTCGACCGAACTCTCATTTCCTTACGCTTTTCCGAAACCCGGTATTTACCGTCTCTGGGTGCAAACCAAGACCGCAGCCAAGATCCTAACCGGCGGGTTTCAGGTTTCCGTCAAATAACGCAAATTGAAACCCGAGTCCGAAAAAGTAAAATAGGCTAGATGATAACCGGCCAAAATCCCGTAGGGACAAAAAGACTCATGAAGCCTCTCGGAAATAAAATTTCAACAACCCTCCCGGCCGCTGCCGGCTGCGGATTTCCCCAGACGACTCACCAATTCGACCCGCATTAGCCGGAAACAAGATCATATTTCCATTCCCTTGGTGGTTCCTTTCGCGGTGAAAGTATTTGACATAGTTTGAAAGCAAATGCTGAAGCGTGGCTTCGCCAAACAAGATCATCTTCGATAAACAATCCTCTTTCACCGACCTGTTCCATCGGTCCAGGCGCGGACGCCCAAGAGTGGATCGGTGCTTGAAACCGTCGGAATTGTTGGCCACCAGCTACCGATGCCAGGCCAGGATGGTTTCTGGCCGGACCATCTGTGCTACCTCTGACGATGTTTTCCTGCCGAAATGCTTGCCAATCTCGGCCAGACTACGGCGTTCTGGGTCCGTGAGGCGCAGTCGCCCTTTAAGCTGACTCCGGAGAATACGATTCTCCGTGGCTAGATATTCATTGCATGGCAAAAGCTCCTGATCACCGGATCCGGTGATATAAGACTGAAGGCGCTTCCAATTCGTGGCATGGGCCAGAAGTGGATCAACGAAAACGTCTTCGGTCAATGCGGATATCACGACCACCCCGGCCCACGGACCCATTAGAGTTTCTTGACCCGACGGAAGCACCTGCGCTCGGGCCATTGAGACCCTGGTTTTCGCAGGTGTCTGACAAATCCGAAGAGCGAAACAAGTCCCCTAAAATGGGGATGGTAAACACCAGCGCCGTTGTCCTAATCTAGTCGCAGCATTTGACTCAGATTACTTCGGAGCGTCCAGGTTTCGGGTCCGCGACGTTTCAAGTGAAATTCATTGTCCCGGATGCCTATGATAAACTCGTCGTTGAGGAGAATCCTCGCGTTGTCGCTTCTCGGATTGTTGTGCGCCAATCCGTTTGCGCCCGCGGCTGAAACCAATTCCGTTTCGCGTCCGGGCGGGTTCGAATTCGATCGGATCATTTCTCGCCAGACCCTCGACAACTACCTGTCGCGGTCGATTACGATGGAGGGGGTGCTCCATGGACGGGGCGATCTCGATGACAACATCCGCATGATCAAACAGATTGGCGCGAAATATATTGGCCGCGCACTATGTTTGTGGAATGCGGAGAACGATTTCACAAACAATCTGCAGCGCGCGCGCGAGGCGGTTCCGCGCGTGCGGGCGGCCGATCCGGACATCGTGCTGGAAGCGTGCGTCTTCGAAACAGTCACGCCTAAGATCAATCAAATTGCCATCCCCGATTGGGTTTTCACCGCGTTTGGGCTGCCGGTAGAGCGGCGGAACTTTCGATTTGACGACATAATCTATCCCGAAGGCCAGCGGCGGGCCATGGGGCGCGGCGCGCAAGTGCCCGACGAAAGTCGGCTGGAAACTCAACTGTGGTTTTATTACCAGGCCGTGTCCTACATCGATGCGGGCTGCGAGGGCATTCACTTCGGTCAAGTCGAAATCATGAACCGGAACGACCCGAACAATGATCATTGGGCTCATCTGCTTGGCATGGTGCGTGACTACGCGGCAAAGCACGCCCGCCGGCGCATGGTCATTTGCGACGGCCACGTTCCCACCGGTGGTCTCATGCATGATGGAAATCCGCTGCTGGATTTCAACGCGTTTCCGCTGCGCATCATGGAAACGCCGGAGAAACCAACAGAGGCGATTTTGAAGCTCGGGTTTTCAGACGGCCTCTACAACAAGAGCAAAGGCGGCAAAACGTTTAGCGGCTGGAATTGCGACCACTTGCCTTACTTTGTGGAATTTGACAATTACGGGGTCAGCAGCCATCCGGGACTACCGAATACAAAAGGCCAATTCAACTGGGTGTGGGGCTATGACGAAATCACCTGGTTCGCGCACCAAAGCAGGGAGTATCGTTCCAACTGGCTGCAATACGCCTGGAACTGGGTGCGCAGCACCGACACCAACGGCTGGCTTGAAATGCCCGGAAGCCGGACTGCAAGATCACCGGACACCCGGTGGTACTTTGCCAACGATCCAAGCGCCGCCGTTCCCACGGGACTAGGCGATGAAGAGGCGATTCGCGCGGTTTGGGCGGCCGACGCCGTGCAAGCGTTCGGGAAAAAACCCGCGGGAAACTGACGACCACTGGGCCGGAAACATGATTCCGAAAATATCCGCAAGGTCGGTTTTTTGGGCGGCGAGCGTTGTCCTGACAATTGCGACAATAAATGCCCAAACGCTTCCGTGGGAGCGTGAAATCCCGTTGTGGCAGGCCGCGCAGACGGTGACGCTGGAAACCACGCTCAATCCGACTAATCCCACCAGCCGTTCCGGCCTGAGCATCAATAACTTGAAGATGCACACCGTCGTTTGGGGGCCGCCGAACCGGATTACGATCAGTTTGAACAAGAACAACGTATGGGACCGGCGCTTGCATGAGTTTCACGCCCCAACTTTGCAGGAAATGACCGAGGGCGCCTTTTCGCCGCTCAACAAGGATTACGCGGGCGTAAAGGAAATTGATTCGACGACGTTTGCCGTTGTTGACATTACCGATTTGCCTTCCTTGGCAAATAAACTTGCGGCGAACTCCGATGCTGTGTCCGCCTATTTGAACACGCGATTGAATGACAAAACCAAAGATTCCCTGGCCGCTTATCAGGCGACCCGTCCCTACTTGGCCGGACGCGTCCTGCTGACCAATCTGGTGGCCGACTTTAATGTTATTCTTGACGGGCCATCGCTTTACAGCGAAAAGCCCTTTCAAAGCATTGTGCTGCGCCCTGAAACGGACAAATTGCTAAAGAGCAATCCACAGGGAGCGGAGGTGCGGCGTCTTAATCGGCTGTTGTTGGAGGACGCATATCCGGAAATATCCAGGAGGCCGGGCAATTCCTTGCGGCCACTTGACCTGGGCTGGCTGCGCAAGGAAGGCGGTTCCGTGGATCCCTATCGTTACCCCATGCGCTATGCGTTTCCGTGCCTGAAGCCGGTGGGACAGATTATTTTGGGAATCGATCCGCTGACCGGCGCCGCCGCCCCGCATGTGACGCAAAGCTGCGCCAGCGGCGTCACGAGTTTGAACGTCACTAATGGCAACGCCGAGGCCCATATCGAATACGCGCTCGAAATGACGAATGACGTTTATGCCATTCGCGGCAGTTTCAGCGGAATCACCACGCCCATTTGGCTCCGATTGTATCGAAATCGAGATACCTCGCACATGACTTACATGACCGCGGACGCCAAGCGTTACACCAATCCGGCGGCGGAAAAAGACAAGGCTTTCAACGGGCCGATTGACCCGCCCACCAGTGGGAAATCCGGCCGTTATTTTTGGATTCGCCAAAAAATGCCCGCCGAAAAGACTTTCCCACACGGCTTTGAATATGTGCTGATGGGCGTCGTTAACACCCCAGGAAAAGTCAAACTGGATTCAGTGGAAGGCAAAACCGGCTTGGGCACGCCGCCGGCAAACTCGCCGATGCCTTGGGATTGGTTTGGCGTGCCGCGGCCATCCATTGCTGATGCGCCGGGCGCCGCCGCCACCGCAACTTTCACCCCGGACCGCGACGGAAAATTGGAGGCACTGGTCACTGTCGTCACGACGATGGATGGACCGGACTTGATTGCCATCGCCAAAAAGCGTTTGGCAGCGGCGGAAGCAAGCGGATTTGATGGAGTCGTGCAGGCCAATAACCAATGGTGGAATGCGTTTTACAATGAGCGTGAGAATGGGCGCGTATTCTATGGCGAAACCGGCACGGCGTGCAGCGATAATATTCACGACATATACCAAAGTTGGACCGACAGCCACGGTGGCGGCACAAAGACGGACATGCGGCAGCTCGAGTGCAGTGCGTCGTATGCGCTCCCGGAGCGCGATTTCCAGGATTTCGACGGCGCACCATGCTACAACGAGATTTTTTGCACCTCGCGTTTTGTTCACAACTGGGGAGACAGCGAGGACATGTGGAAGCAAATTGTGGAATACTGGACTCCTGGCGGCCAGGAGAACGCCCGTGACCGCTTTGGCATGCCGGGCATGTTGATTACGCATGGCTACCTGCCTCCGATCAAACCGGACAAATACGTCCACACCACTATCGCGCTTGAACTCTGCCTCGGCACGATGGCCGAGATTATCCGCCCCGCTTGGGACGAATGGGATTATGGCGGAGACACCAATTTTCTCCGCCAGGAATGCTATCCGATGCTGAAACAGATGGCCCTCTTTTACTCGGCATACGCTAAAAAGAGGGACGATGGGTATTATCATATCATCCCGTCCATGGAGGAAGAGCGCTGGGGCATATATCCGAAATTCGCTCGGAACGAAGACGTGGTAAGCTCCCTCTGCTTGTTCCGATGGGGACTTAACAAAGCGGCCGAAGCGGCGGAATTGCTGGGAGAGGACGCGGATTTGCGGGAACAATGGCGGCAGGTTGCCGAGCAGCTCGCTCCTTACCCTGTCTGGCAAGAAACCAATGGGCCGATTTTTGGAGAACTCCCCGGCCTGGAGCCGCGACGCGATCCGCGCGACCATCAGAATGAAGTCAGTTCCTACATCACGACGCTGGCCGACGAAATTAATCTGGATTCTCCGGCGGAACAACGGGAAATGATGCTCCGCACCGTGCGCATGACGCCGCACGCGTCCAGCTCGGGTGAAGCGCTGACGCTTCTGGGCGTGGCGGCGGGCGCCAATGATCGTTGGCGCGGAGGCGGCGGTTTTGGCGGCGGAGCGGGCATTGGCGGCGATGCTGAAACGCTGCTCAACAGCCGTGGCGGGCGCATTCACCTGTTTCCGGCGGTGGCGCCTTCGTCGGAAGTGGCGTTTCACAACTTTCAGGCCCGCAGCGGCTTTTTGGTTTCTGCCTGTCGTAACGCCAGTGGAATCTACCATGTTGAAATCAAATCGCGGCGCAGCATCCCCTGTCAGTTGATGAATCCATGGCCGGGCAAAATCGTCGCCGTGCATCAACAAGGGAAAAAGGAACTCGTTGCATTTGAGATAAACACGACGAACGGCGAATGCCTTGTGTTCCCAACCGAGGCCGGGCACACGTATTCCGTCGTGCAAGGCGGACTTTAGTTGAGTTTAGGCCGCGTTATCGCATGCAATCTCTACATCAACGGTGCCTTCCGCTGGGCGTTCCCGGCGCGTTCCCAGCAAAACAATTGCGACGAACGTGCCAATTACGACGCAATCGGACAAAAATCCCGCCTACGGGAACCCGTGCGATTTCCGGAGCGATACCCATGCCTTCTTCCTTCGCCTGGTCTATCCATGAAAACGTCAGATGCAAGCACCGCAAGAGCCTTCTGAAAACAGGATTCGTGCCGCTCAGCCTCTCCTTCCTGGTTGTTGGAACAGCCAGCGCGCAATCCTTCGACGGTTTGCTCAAGTACGACTATCGCAGCCTAGTCGCGCACTCTGAACTATTACCATCCCTTAAAAAGCTCAATCAAACATTTTGACGGGCCACCTATGTCGAGGCGCGATGCGGCAAGGATTTGGGGCTAGTCACCAAGCCGGAATCTGCCTAAACGCCGGCCACGGCCCCCTCGCCATGCCCTTGCACCACCCATCCCAAGCGCCTTTTGCGCACATTGCGGCCGCGTGGCGACAAATCAACTCAGGAAAGCGCCCAAAAGGCATTGCCGAACTTCAGACCACGCCGGCCGGATGTATCCAAGGACTGCGGTACGGCCGCTTGAGGAGGCCGTTGGCTTCTTCGTCCCCCTTCACCTCGGCTTTTGCGTGGTCCCAAATCAAAGGCCGGCCCAGCTTCATGGCGTTGTTGGCGAGAATACAGGAAGCGGTCGAAATATGACCTTCTTCGATGTCGGCCACGGGCCTACCGCGGGTGGCGACAGCGGCCAGGAAGTCCTTCATGTGCTGGCGGGTTGCCGGAGCGGCATTAAGCTCGATTTCCGGTTCGTTCACGTCCTCAGGATATTGCTCGCGCTCGTAGAGGCATTCGAAGTGAAGGGGCTTTGCACTGGGGTCGATTGGAATAAAGTCCGCCCGCATCGTGCTGGCCTTTAGGGTTCCTTTTTCGCCGTAAATAAACAGCGCCCACGGATAGTCTGGGTCCGGCGGCGTGCCCCAGGTGCGATGTTGCCACACAATGTCGAAGTCGTCGTATTCGAAAGTCGCGGTCTGCGTGTCAGTAATATTCGACTTGCCTCCCTTTTCCACGAAGATGCCGCCCGCCGAACTAATGCGATTGGGCCAGCCGAGGTGGAGCATCCAGCGAGCCGTATCGAACATGTGAACGCACATGTCGCCCATGATGCCGTTTCCGTATTCCATGAATGTGCGCCACCAGCGTTTGTGGGGCAGGCCGTCGTAAGGGCGCAAGGGCGCGGGCCCGGTCCACATCTCGTAGTCAAGAAAGTCAGGCACGGGTTGTTCAGGCGGATTGCCATTCGCGCGCATGTGAAAGTAACAGCACAAGTCCACGTGGCCTACTTTTCCGAGCAACCCCGCTTCAACGACTTGCTTGCGGGCGTCGATCAGATGCGGTGTGCTTTTGCGCTGGGTACCGATCTGGACCACGCGTTGATGTTTCCGGGCGGCGGCGAGCATGGCCTGGCCCTCTCGAACGTCCCGGCTAATTGGCTTCTGGCAATACACATCGGCGCCAGACTCAATAGCGGCAATGCAGTGCAGCGCATGCCAATGATCGGGCGAACCCACAAGCACGATGTCTAGCTTCTTTGCAGCGAGCATCTCGCGGTAGTCATTGTAGATGGCAGGTCGTTTTTTGGACTTCTGTCGCTGGCTGATAAGATCGACCGCTCCTGCAAGCATGTGCTTGTCCACGTCGCAAAGAGACACGACCTCGACGGGCGAGACCTGAATGAGGCGGCAGAGGTCGGATTTGCCATACCAGCCGCAGCCTATGAGGCCGACC
>DASYNM010000525.1:0-4570 GCA_036008545.1 Verrucomicrobiia bacterium | reverse complement strand
GCCTGGCGCGTGTGCTCATCCACGACCCCAAAGTATTGTTGCTGGACGAACCGGCCAGCGGCTTGGACCCGCGCGCGCGCATCGAAATGATGGCCATCCTGCAGGAACTCCAGCGCATGGGCAAAACGATCATCATTTCCTCGCATATCCTGAGCGAACTGCAAACCCTCTGCAACCGCGTCGCCATCATCGAGAAGGGCAAGTTGATCTACAGCGGACCCGTGCAGGGCGTGCGCGACCAGATGTCCGCCGGCCTGATCTATTGGGTGGTCGTGCAGGGCGAACCGGACTCGGTCGTGAACTTGCTCAAGGCCCGCCCCGAAGTTTCTGAAGCCGTAGCCGTGGATGGGCAGGTCAAGGTCACCTTCACCAGTCACGACGTGGACCCGTCGTTCTTGCCCGAGGCACTCGTGCGCGGCGGCATCAAATTCACCGGCCTGTGGGAGGATGAATTGGGCTTGGAGGAAGTGTTCCTGCGCGTGACCAGGGGTGAGACGCAGTAAGACAACACAGGAGATTTGATGTTGGGCGCCGGAACGTGGCCGGTTGTTCATCGCGAGTTGCGCGCGGCGGCGCGGTGGCCCTTTGGCCGCTGGCTCCGGGTGGGCGGTGCGCTCGGCGGCATCGGCGCATTCTGGTTTTCGTCTGATGTCCCCTTTGACGAATTGGGGCCGGAGCTTTTCGAACGCATCCACTCTTTGCTGCTGTGGCTCATTTGCGCTATTGTTCCCGCCCTTGCCGCGGACAGCCTGGCGCGCGAACGGCGCGAGGGGACGCTGGGGTTGTTATTCATGACACCACTGACAGCCTCAGGAATCGTCCTGGGCAAAACCCTGGCGCAAGTGCTGCGGGCGCTGACGGTGTGGCTGGCGGTGATGCCAGTATTGACGATCCCCTTTCTCACCGGCGGCGTGACGTGGGCCGACGTGCTCAGCTTTTTGATCATTGAATTATGCGTCGGGTCCTTGTGTCTGGCGGCGGGCATTCTCGCTACCTCGTTGACGGATAATCGCGCCATCGCCTTCATTCTGGCGTTCCTCCTCATGGGGGCGTTTGTGGCAGGGTCCAATCATTACGCGGATTGGTGGATGCAGAGACACGCCACGACGCGCACGGGGTGGGGGGCTCGTTTGGCACCTGGTTCCGCAATCACGAGTGTGACGCTACCCAACGGCAGCGTCTTCTACCTGACGGGCGCCGCGGTGTGGGGGCCGCCGCGCGTTGCGGCTGTCACCCCGGGCCATCCGCGCGTCGACATTCTGGCTACAGATTTCGTCTTCGCGTTCCTCATGCTCTTCGCCGCACTTCGTTTCGCCGGGTGGCGCGTGGAACGCTCGTGGCAGGACAAAATTCCAAGCGTCCGCCAACAAAACTACGTCAAGCGCTATTGCACGCCCGTCTTCAAACGCTGGTTTGCCCGCGGCATGAGACGCACGCTGGAGTGGAACCCCATCGCCTGGCTGCAACAATACTCCTGGATAATGATTCCCCAGTCCCACTTTTTTTACGGAGGCTCCTTGGTTATGGACGAAAACTGGTTTTGGACGAAGGACCTTGAAGTCCTTGCTATCTACTTAACCCTTCCCGTTATCGCGACCTCGTGCGCGCTGCGCTTCAAGAGCCTGATCGTAGGGTCGGCACTGACGGTGGCGGTGGTAATCGGACCCGCGGCAGTTTTGTTCTTCCATGATTACCTGAACGACGCTCTGAATACGTCCGCCCCACCGTGGTTAAGCATCGATATCTCGGCTTTTTTGGAAGCCGTGCCGTTACCGCCGGTGCCCGTGTGCGTCATGGCGGCACACGGCGCTTCGACCTATTTCGCGTTCAAGTTCCTGCGTCGAACTCTGGCGCGGCGCAACTACTCGTTTTGAGTCGGGAAAAACGCGCGCTCAAAGTTTTCCCAACACGCTCTTCATCCGCTCCCAACCTTCGTCATGTGCCTTTTTGTTCGCTTCCTTGCTGTCGCCCTCCGCGGTTGGATCTTCGCCGGCACGCATGAAGCCATGCCCAGCGCCCTCGTACGTCACCGGATCGTAGGTCTTGCCCGCCGCCTTCATTGCGTCCTTCGTCTTGGGAATCGTCGCGCCAATCCGATTGTCGTTGCCGCCGTAAAAGCCATACACGGGACAATTGATCTTGGCCATGTCCTTGGCGTCCGGCGGCGGCCCATAGAAGACGCACGCCGCCTTGAGGTCCGGCCGATTGCAGGCAAAGCGAAACGACTGACCGCCGCCCCAGCAAAATCCCGCCGACGCCAACTTGCCGTTGGCCGAGGGCAACGCCTTGACGTAATCCGCCACGGCATTCAGATCGCCCGTGATTTGATCGGGCGGCAATTTAAAGATCGCGCCCCGGACATCGTCAATGCTGGCATAATCGGAGGTGCCGCCGCCCTTGGGTCCCGTGCCTGAGAGCAAATCCGGCGCGATGGCGATGTAGCCCGCCGCAGCCAATTGATCGGCCACAGTCCGCACCCAATCTGTCAAACCAAAAATCTCGTGGATGACGATAACTGCCGGTGCGGCCTCTTTGACCTCCGGATAGACGATGAAGCAGCGCACCGTGCGCGCGCCGTTTTTGACCTCCACCCACTCGCCGTGACGGGGTGACTTCTCCAGGTTCGCCTTGGCCCAATCCTGAGCCTCGACGGAACCGGTCCAACAAGCCAAACACATGGCCGACAATAAAAGTGATTGTAATTTCATACGCGCCCTAACATGACGCGCGCGAAACAAACGTCAATCCCGAAAATTGGCGCGTAGCCGCCGCCGTGAGGCGGCCGATGATACATCCGACACCAAGACCATCCAATAATCCGCCGACTCACGTCGGCGGCTACGTGTCATCAAAAATGCCTATGGCAAAATTGGCCATTCGCCGCTACGTTGACGCCGACGGTATGCAACCAAAATCTATTCGACTGTTCGTCAAACCATGGTGCGGCTGGTGCCAGGAGGCCTCAGATTGGCTCGACGAGCGCGGTCTCAAATACGAAACCCTCGATGTCACTGCCGAGGCCGCCGCCCGCAAGGAGATGTGGGAATTATCCGGCCAGGGACTCGCGCCTGTGATCGACGTGGACGGCCAGATTTTGGCTGACTTTGATACCGATCAATTGGCAGAATTCTGGAAGCGATTTGAATGAACGACTTTGTTAAGACAGCCCTTGCGACGGATGTCATTGATGACGCCGCGACTGGCGCCACTCCGCGCCGACGCTTGCCGGAATGGCTGCGCTTCCAGTTACCGACCTCCTCAAGCTTCGCCCGCACGCAAGCGTTGCTGGAGGAATTGAAATTGCACACGGTCTGCCAAAGCGCCAAGTGCCCCAATCATTGGGAATGCTGGAGCAAAGGCACCGCCACCTTCATGATCGCGGGCGATCGTTGCACTCGCGCCTGCGGCTTCTGCGCAGTCGCCACCGCCAAGCCTCTGGCTCTGGAAGCGGATGAGCCGGCCCGCGTGGCCGAAGCCACTCGCCGCCTTCGCCTCCGTCATATTGTCATCACCGCCGTCGCGCGCGATGATCTGGCGGATGGCGGCGCGGAACATTTTCGCCAAACGGTGGAGCAGGTTCGCGCGCTCAATCCCGGCATCACGATTGAGGTTCTAGTCCCGGATTTTTTGGATCGGGACGAATCGATCGACATCGTGCTGGCAGCGCATCCGCATATTTATAATCACAATCTGGAAACTGTGCGGCGCCTGACTCCAGCCGTGCGCCATCGCGCCACTTACGACCGTTCGTTGCGAGTGCTGGCGAAAGTGAAAGACCGGCGCGGCGACAGCATCCACACCAAATCCGGCGTGATGCTCGGCCTCGGCGAGACCGAGGATGAGCTGCTAGAGGCGATGGCAGATTTGCGCCGCGCGCGCTGCGATATTCTAACTCTGGGTCAATATCTGCAGCCGACGTTGCGCCATCTGCCCGTGGTCGAGTTCATCCATCCTGAGACATTCGCGCGGCACCAGAAAACAGCGGAGGCCATGGGCTTTGTTCACGTCGCCAGCGGCCCGATGGTGCGTAGCTCCTATCACGCGGATGAATTTCCCGCCGGCGGGGCGCTTGGGAACGGTTAGAGGCATTGTTCGCCGCGGCGCGTTCGCTGTGAGTTTGCCGAAGTCTCGGGAATCACGCGAGGCCAAGTTCTACAATCACACGCGTGCCGACAGCGACCGACCTTTGAATAGCCCACCTCCGGGTAGAGTCTAAGAGGAGAATCGAGAATTGCCACGCAAGCCCGATGACTTTACACTAAAGCTTGGTGAGCCTTCCCACGCCCATTCTGGCCCGCGTCCTGGCCACAACTATTTGTGGCTGGGTGTTTCTGTGCGCGCATGTTGACAAGGCGTCGGCTGAACCGCTCCAGTTCAATCGCGATATCCGCCCCATCCTCTCCGACCGCTGCTTCAAGTGCCACGGGCCCGACAAGGCCAGCCGCAAAGGGGATTTGCGCCTGGATACTCCCGAGGGCGCTTACGCGGAGCGGCCGAAATCTCACGAGCACGCCGTAGTGCCTGGGAAACCGGAGGAGAGCGTGCTCTGCCGGAAAATATTCGCCGCCGA
>DASYNM010000524.1:0-10191 GCA_036008545.1 Verrucomicrobiia bacterium | reverse complement strand
GATAAGACGTTTCGCGCCAGATGTTGACCATACGTCTTGCCACGATTGGTCAAAAATTGCCTGCCAAGCCATACCGAAGAATTGTTCGGAAAAATGGCCATCGTGTCAATCGTTTTATACTCATGAACGAGCCTCATGTTATCCTCAACCATAAGCCAATTCGCCTCCAACAGTCAAGCTAATTTATTGGATACAGAGCGGCGCTATCTATTCCCCGCAAGCCTTGAGCAACTCCCCCACTGTCCAGATACTTTTTTCAACGCCAGCCGCCATCGCCGGGGTCATGCGGATTGTATTGTGAACCTTGCAGAAGTTGTAGTAGGCGAAATTGAGTGCAACCGCAGATTGGAAGTTCTCCAGCTTTTTGCTGAATGCGTTGGTCAACCGGGTGAGCCTGCGGCAGTGCATCCGCAGAGTGTGGTTCTGCTTCTCGATATAGGAGGTTGAGATGCGCCGAATGTCCGGCATCCCAGCCACTATTGTCCGCTCGGTCTTCACCACTTCGGCGGGCGAATACCTGCTTGCGGCTTCCTTGAAGCTACCGAGATGTTCGACGCTGTAGGTCTTTACCAGTTGCCCGTAGTCAACCTCTGAACCGAACCCGCGCTCCACTGCTTCCGGGTACGTTCCCAAGGCGTCGCTGGAAAGTTGCACGCGCCGCGAAAGCCTGCCAGCCAAGTCCTCCATGAATGTGCGTGCGTGGTAGGCGTCCCGCTTCCCAACGACGAACGACGGTATCAACTTGGTGTCGGCATCAATCGCGATGAACGTCCAAACGTCGCCGTAGTGACCAGTGCGGCCCGCGTTCTTGCGTTTGGCACCGATGAACCCCCATATCTCGTCAACTTGAATCTGCTCGGATTGAAGCCCGCGCATCTTGGCGTCCATCACCTTGGCGCAAGCGTCACCCACGCGCCTGCCGAGGCTCATTATGGTGTTCTGGTTCACGCCGGTGATGCGCTCCACCGCTCGGATGCTGCTGCCCTCGCACAGCATGGAAACCACCGCCACCTTTTTCTCGAATTTTAGTATGTTCGCCATATCACTTATTCTCCTGTGCCTTGACCTTGTTCCAGCGGGCCATCACTGCCGCCCGCGCCTGTTCGCTCGTGCGGGCTTTTGCTTTGCCGCGCCCCGCTTTGCCGCCAAGCCGCCCAAGGGCTTGCGCGTGCATGTTCAACTTCTTTTTCATGGTGCTAATATACGCAAGCGATTGCGTATTTGCAAGCGTTATTTTTGCGATTCTTTGTAACTCTTTGATAATCAAAGCAATTCAGTTGCAGAAAAATATCACTGACAGAGCGAGATTCCGCTTGCAATCGACCGCCTCATGCCGCAATATGGCCGTGTAAATGGTGGAGCCAGTCGGAATCGAACCGACCGCTGGAGAGTGTAGCGCCCCCCGTGCGGCGAACCTGCTGACCCCATTGTTTGGCCTGCGGCCCGCATGTTTTTAATCCTTCCAGGACGGACATGCGGGCCGGTGTCTTTTTACCTTTCGTTCGGCGTACCGGCTCTTACACCGGCTGTCGGCGCTGGTCGTGCCCGGCCTTGGCATCTTGCGCTTCAATTTCTACTTTCACGCAAGCATCTTAAGGGAATTGGATAATCAGAGATGCGACAATTATCTTCCGTATTCCATGTCGCAAAATCAGGCGAAGAGGAAGTTGCCGTGCTGGTCTTTTTCGACTCTGCTCACTTTGCCTTTTGGCAGCGAGACCAAGCCGAGTCTGCGAATTCGTTGGCGGAACGCCTCAAGGTCGGAATTTGTCTCTGATAGCATCGGCTTATCACAGAGACATAGGAATTTAAACATCGCCGGAAACGTGAGACAACAAAGTGGAGGCCAGTGGTAGCCATGCACGACAATCTTTTCACACCACCCGCGAACCACTAGTTCGTCAAGCAAGTCCACATTCTTTCTCCATTCAGGCACCCATAGTGGTTTCGGGTTATCTTTCGTTTGTTCAAGGACGCGGCCTAGGCGTTTCAAGAAGCTGTTGAGCCGTTCTTCAGAGGCCCAAATGCTGTCCTCTGAAAAGGCAATGCCGTAGTTGTCGTTAGGCTTTTGGTTCTTATACTTCACCACCATTATCCCACCCAAGAATTGTCGCAGCGACCAATCTCCAAATGCGGTTCCCCTTGATGCAACCATGTCCAAGAAGAATTGGTCTGGATTCAATTGCCCGTCTGCGTCCGCGACCATGCCGCAGGCTTTATTGATTAGCCTATCCCACGCCCGCTTTTGGCTGTCCAAGCAGACCTTTGGAATGACTGGCAATTGCTGCCTAGGCCGCAGCGTCTTTTCTGGTTTAGGCATTCATATCGAAAATGCCGATTAAGGTCGCGTTTTCAAGCTGCAAAATCAGCGTTGACGGTGGCGCTGCGCGGGACTTGAATCGCTTCAAAAGAAAGGAAACATGCCGGACGAAACAATGGTCAAATTCAAGTGTCTCCACTGCAACCAATCCATCGAAGCGCCCGGCGAGCTTCGGGGCACCGTCGTCGAGTGTCCAGGCTGTGGCAAGAACGTAAAAGTTCCTTTGATACTGGACATTCCGGCGTCGTCACTACATCTGCCGACATTGGCCGAACAGGCGGAATTCAAACCTAATCCATCAGAGCCAAGTGGCAACCGTTTATTGTCGCTTTGTGTCGTTGCGTTGGTCGTCATGGGAGCCCATTTTTTGTACGGCCAGAACCAGCAACTCAAGGCAATCCAGCGGCTGGTTGAAAATAGTGAGCGCCCTGCCGTGAAATGGGAATATAAAGTTGAACAGCACGAAGACGACAGCGAGACGATGCGCGAGCACCTAAGAACCCATCCGGACCCAAGCGGTTTGACCGCCGCTTCGGATTTCAGCGGCGAATTTGGATTGATGAAGATAAACCCAGACAATACGGTCTTGGAGGCGAGCCGATGGGAACTGTGTGCTTGGTTTATTGAGCCAAATGCCCACCCGAAACTGATCCTTATTTTTAAGCGGCCAGCGGGCTGAATTTCAAATTAAGGCACTACCAGGAAAAGGGCCAAAAACATTCAATGCCGAAAAGCAGCAACTTGATTCTTCAAGCAATCGAACCATTGCTTGCTAAGGCCAGTTCGGTTCCCGCCAGGAGCCGCTGTCTTGCTTAAGTGGCGCTTCCAATTAATCCACACATGCTCAGGCGCTAAAACGATCCGGAATTATCTGAACGGAAGTATAAGGATTACACGAGGGAATTCCACAACTCGCTGGGTCACCTCAAAAGTTGAAGGTATTAAATGAAACAAATCTATTAAAGTGCGATGCACAGAAATCTAACCCTTCAGAAGTTTGGTGAGCCAGACGCGCGAACATATCTTTCAGATAATTAACCAGGTTTCTGACGCGAAATAAATGTCTCGATCACGCGGGCGTAAAATTGTTGGCTGTGCCAT
This sequence comes from Verrucomicrobiia bacterium, assembly GCA_036008545.1. GTDB lineage: Bacteria > Verrucomicrobiota > Verrucomicrobiia > Limisphaerales > Palsa-1400 > Palsa-1400. Next base: position 6,770 of record DASYNM010000524.1, on the reverse strand, counting down.
GCTTTGTTTTTACCGCGAGCACCAGCCAAAGTGCGCTGGCAACAATCAACGCGACGGGTAAAATCAAAACGGCCTTCCGCAAATTTCCGTCGAATGAATCCGCGAGCCGGCCCACGATCTCCGGCGACCACATGTCGCCGAAAAGATGGATCGTGAAGATCGAAACGGCCATGGCGCTGGCGCGAAGGTTTACGGGCGCGCTTTCCAAAATGAGTGTGTTGACCGGTCCGGTGGACAGGAAAAGAAAAAACATCGCGCCCGCCAGAAACGCCATGGACCAAAACGTGGAGCTCGTGAGGAACGCGCCAAACGCGAGTGGCACGGCGACCAGCACCGAGAGTCCCAGCGTCCACGCGTAGCCAGCGCGATTGCGTTTCTGCCACGCGGTCGCTGCGAATCCGCCGATCATCGTGCCCATAAGCCCGGCGACGACCAGCACCACGCCGAAAAATTCCGCCGCCTTGTCCACGGCCACGCCGTGAGCGCGATACAGGAATGTCGGCCCCCAAAGCCCGAACGCGCCCAGCGCGAACGTGTAGGCAGTGTAGCCCGACACCACGAGCACATATTCCGGAATACGAAAGAGATGCGTGATGTCGCGGACGGAAGGTCTTTTTGCCGCTTCGACGGTCTTGCCCTCGGCCTGGCCGCGTTTGAGTTCGGCAAACGGCAGCATCACGAGCGCGAGGAATAATCCCGGCACGCCTGTCCAGATGAACGCGTGCCGCCACCCCCATTTCGCGGCGATGAGTCCGCCAAGGATCGTGCCCAGCGCCGCGCCGACGGGAATCGCGACGTAGAAAATTGTCAGCGCATTGTTCCGTTTCGCGGGAGCGTAACTGTCGGAAATCAAACTCGGACTGATAGTCGCATAGCTCGCTTCGCCCAGGCCGACCAGCATACGAAACGCAATCATCATCGCAAAGGTCGCCGCGAATCCCGTCAGGATCGTGCCGACGCTCCACACAAAAATGCCGGCGGCGATGAGCCATTTGCGCGAGCACCGGTCGCCCAGCCAGCCAAAGATTGGTGAGGTGAAGAAATAGCCGATCATGAACGCCGTGACGAGCCGCCCGGCCTGGTCGTCGTTGATGCCGAGATCTTTTTGCAAGGGCGTCAACACTGCCGAAAGCACGAAGCGGTCGAGGTAATTGAACAGATTGAGACCAGTAAGGACGAACAGAATCCAGGCCGGCGAGAGTTGCTTGCTTGTGGCGGTGGCTGTCATCGGTGGCAAAGCTAACCATTACCTCGCCAAAGTGTAAATCGAAGAACTTCAGCCGTCATCGAAAACGCGGATGCCGAGGTTGCTCCCGGAAACTCGGCTTTTTCCTTTGCGATTTGAAAGCAAGCGGGCGGCGGCGTGCAGCGACGACATCGACGCGGCGGCCCAGCTTCCGAGCTACGCGTTGATTCGACATGGATTTTGGCTACGCACGAACGGCGGCCCGCCTTCGATTGATCTGTCGGGCTATCTTCTCGTCGCGAACGGTGCCTAAGAGACTGACCTCGTTGCAAATCCAGAGCCGCAAGTCGGGATCAATGTGCCGCCCAGTTCGTGCCATTCGGTCACGCACTTGTTTAGAAGTGGAGGGGCGCACCAGTGGGCGCGGACGTCCGCGCAACGCTTGTTCACGAATGAGGATCGCGGTGGGGTCCTCGCCCGCATGAGCGCCCGTCGGCGGGCTGGTGAGGCAGAAGCTGATTTAACAAGGTGCCTTAAATCCCGGGTGCCGGGGTTCGATTCGGGCACACGCAGTGCATGTCGCCACTTCTGAACCACGTTTCGGCAAACACCCAGTGGTGTGAAACGGCTTCCACCGACTCGTTTTCGACAGCCCGAACGAGGTCGCCACAGAGAATGATGGAACCTGTCCGATAGCGTCGGGGCCAAGGGATGAGCCCATCCCACTAGGAGCCGACGCTGAGAAGACCCCGCATTTCGCAACGAAGCCGATGGTTGCGCGGTATCCTCGGCGATGAGTACGGCCCGAAAAGCAATTTGTGATGATCCTGGCTCATCCGCCTGGCAATGATGAGCATGCATTGGGAACTCGTTGGCCGTCAACATTTGCGTTGGTCGGGAAGAAAGCTGAAAGATTGTCCTTTCTGAGTGCGTAATACTAATTACGATGATTTTCCGTTCGCTTACTTTCCTGCCGTCACTGAGAACATTTCGCTGGAGTTACTGCCGTCCTTGAACCTACGACGATCGTCGCCGGTAGCCTGGTCTAGTTGCCCTTTGCGGCATGTGCCATTCGGTCACAGTTCCGGCGCAAAGGAATGAACCGACGAGGAAACGTCGCCGCGAATTAGGCGGCAGACATTTCGGCGAATCACTTCATACGAACGCTTCCGGGGCGCTACTACCGCATCAGTTCGCCTTAAGGCCATAGCCGGTTACTACCTGGAGCTTCGGCACAATGGTCAGCAGGAAAACGGTCCTGACTACGTCTGGGACGCAGGAAGTCGTGCCATAGAAACTGCCGATGCTGCCTTGCACCAGCCAGGCCTCAGGATTTGCACCATCCGTTGACTCGACATTCGCATAAGTATCAACCGCGAACAGTGCTAAGCGTGGAGGGAAATCGCCGAACAGCTCACGGCTACGGAAGACTGCAACATCACGCTCCAGGGTCCGCACCAAAGGAACCATGCTGAAAGTTGGGGTCGAATCAGGCCACAGTCTCGCTTGCCAAAGATTCCACCGGATAAGGCGAACCTATGATGCCCGCCTCTCACCGCCCAAACCTGTCGTTTCCTGGTCCCGTCGCCTAGCGCGACTGATTTGCTGAGATGAGCAGTGAACGCTGGATTGAGCAAATAATCCTTTACATGGCGCATGCAAATTGTTACATTGGCCGGAATTTAAGGTCAATCGCGCCACTAAATTCCCGTCTGGTCGCGCAACCAAGCCTTGCAGCCAATCCTCGCCTTTTGCCAGGAGTTCGCGGCGCCTTGGTTTGAGACGAGGACGGCGATCGAAAGGCCCTGAAATGCAAAGTTTTGACTTGGATAACGCGACCGACGGTATCTCTACGGCGCGGAAATGTTCCCGTTCGTGCGGAGACCAGTGGCCGGTGCGCCAGATCGGCTTCTCCGCCTCGGATGCGCGACTCTAACTACCGTTGCCGAGTAACATTCCAGATTTCCTTGAACACGCTGGAAATTCCCACATTTCAATTCAATGACACGCTTAATGAGACTCATCGGTTTCGAGGCGGCAACGGCTTTGAGTATCTTACTGCCCTGGCTAATGCCGTTGCCGGCGTCGGCTCAGATTGCAACCGTTAATCGCACGGTTCCGGCCCACTCACCTCCGAGTGCTGGCTTCGTTCTGTCCGAAAACCCTTCCGAGCAGGAAATCAGGCATGTTCGTCTATTTGCGGAGCCGCTGGTTCCGACCGGCTCGGTGCCGTCGGTCGGGGAAAATCGCCAGATTGCTGATGCGCTTCGCCAGCATGTCCAGCGTCCCGTCGCCGATGATTTTTCGACGTTGGAAGAGTATGTGGCGGCTCATCCGGACTCGCCGTGGACGCCTTCCCTTCTGTTCGATCTCGGTATGGAATATTACCGGACCGGCAGGTATTCGAAAGCGCTGGAGTCATGGCAAGAGGCGTGGCCGCGCTTGCAACCGGCGACCGATCCCGCCGCCAAGGCCCTCGCGGACCGCGTGGTCGCCGAGCTGGCCTGGATGTACGCCCGGATTGGACGCATGGGGGATTTGTCCCCCCTCCTGGATTCAATAAAAGGAAGGGTGCTCAGTGGTTCCGCAGGGGCAAAAATCTCCAGCGCGACCGAGGGCCTCTGGATGATGCAACACCAGCCGGAGCTTTCTTTTCGATGCGGCCCAAAGGCCTTGGACCGGATTCTGGCTTATCAGGATCCGCAGAAGGCAGGCAGCGACGTGGTGCGCGATTCCAAATCCACCACCAATGGCATCTCACTGGACCAAGTGCTCGATCTATCCCGCAAACTGGGAATGAATTACCAGATGGCCTACCGCTCCAACGGGGCGGCCTTCCTGATGCCGGCGGTGGTCAACTGGAAAGTGGGGCATTACGCCGCGTTGATCCGCGAGGAGAACGGCCATTATCTGCTGCAGGACCCCACCTTTATAAATGACACCTGGGCGACCGAGCGGGCGTTGGAGGCGGAAGCTTCGGGTTACTTCCTGGTGCCGGCGGGCGACCTGCCGCCAGGCTGGCGAACGGTTTCTGAAGCCGAAGGGAAAGGCGTTTGGGGCAAAGGCCCAGTTAGCGCTCGCGACATAAGCTCAACCACAAAGTACGACAAAAAACCTTGCCCTCCCGCTACCGGTGCGGCTCCCAAGAGCAATCGACCCGGGTCGGGTATGACTGCCGGTATGGCCGTACCGAGTGTTACATTGATGCTGGTCAGCTTGAATCTCGAGGACAATCCGGTCGGCTACGCGCCACCCATTGGCCCAGACGTTCGTTTTACTGCGACTTACAATCAGTATGAATCCAGCCAGCCGGCCAATTTCAGCTATTCTAATATGGGCCAAAAATGGACCTTTAACTGGCTGGCCTACCTCACGGATGACCCGGCCAGCCCCTCAGACGATGTCAGTTATTACGTGGAAGGCGGGGGTTCACTGACATTTACCGGCTTCAATAGTGTTTCGCAAACCTTCGCTCCCGAGGTAAAGAGCCACAGCATCCTGACCCGGACTTCGACCAATAGCTACAGCCTGCTGTTTCCGGATGGCTCCCAAAACATCTTCTCCCAGCCAACCGCCACCAATGGAATTTCGCGGAACGTTTTCCTGACCCAGGTGATTGATCCGCAGGGCAATTCGGTCCAAATCAGCTACGACGATCAGTTCCGCATCATTGCTTTGACAGATGCCATTGGCCAGGTAACGGTTTTTTCTTACACGAATGCCAGCGACCCCCTGAAGATTACCCAAGTTACCGATCCTTTCGGTCGGTTCGCCACCTTCCAATACAACACCAACGGTTTGCTGTCAGAGATCACCGACGCCATCGGCCTGACATCCCAATTCAGCTACGATTCCGGCACGGGCATTCAGGCCTTGACCACGCCTTACGGGACCACCTCCTTTGAGTACGCCTTTGAGACCAACAATGGACCAAATAACTGGCTGGTAACAACGTATCCCGACGGAGAAAAGGAGCGGGTCGAGTTTCTTCAATCGCCATCAGTTGGCATTTCCGACCGTTTGCCGTTTGCCGGCCTCCCCACAAATATGACAGTATTCGACGGATTTCTGACGGACCGGAACACCTACTACTGGGATCGAAATGCCTATGATGACTATGCCGCAAACCCCAACGATTACACCACGGCGCGGCTGTACCATTGGCTGCATACGGACGGTTTGGGGCCGGCCACCGGCGTCGAGGAAAGTGAACAGGAACCGCTCGAAAACCGCGTTTGGTTCAATTATGCCGGCCAGCCGAGTTCCCTGGAGCTCGGCACCTCCAGTAACCCGACTGTGGTTGGCCGGGTGCTTGACGACGGCAGCACCCAGCTCTTCACGTATGGCTATAACGCCGCAGGCAACCTCACCAATTCCGTTGATCCTCTGGGCCGCGGCATGACCTTTGATTACTCAAGCAACCTCGTGGACTTGCTCCAAGTGCGTCAGACCACCGGGGCCAATAACGACCTTTTGGCCAGCATGCTCTACAATTCCCAGCATCGTCCCACGGCAATCGTCGATGCCGCTGGTCAGATGACCACCAATACCTACAACGCCCGCGGCCAGTTGCTCACAACGACGGACCCCAAGGGTGAAACCACCACGTTGACTTATGACACCAACGGTTATCTCCTGACCGTCGTCGGGCCGCTGGGCGCCGCCACTGACACTTTCGGTCTCAGTTACGATATTGTAGGCCGTGTCCACACTGTCACCAACACCGACGGTTATACGCTGATTTACGATTACGATAATCTGGATCGGCTTACGAACATCACCTATCCGGATGGCACGTTTGAGGCGTTCACCTTCGGCAATCTCGATTTGGTACAGGTGCAGGATCGATTGGGACGCAAAACCATCAACACGTACGACTCACTCCGACAGTTGATTGCCACGCAAGACCCACTGGGGCGCGTCACCCGCTTCGAATATTGCGGCTGTGGCTCGTTCTCGGGTCTGATTGATCCTCTCGGCCAACTAACGAGCTGGGACTATGATATCCAGGGGCGGATGATTGCCAAGCATTATGCCGACGGATCGGGGACTTCTTATGACTATGAGAGCACCACCAGCCGGCTAAAATCAGCGGTAGATGAAAAAGGGCAGTTCCAAGTTTATCAATATTACCTGGACAACAATCTCCAAAGTGTTTCCTATCCCAATGCGCAGAATCTTACTCCCGCCGTGACCTATGCCTATGATCCAAATTACAACCGCTTGGTTTCCATGGAAGACGGCATCGGAACAACGGCATGGAGCTTTAACCCTGTGGGAGTTTTGGGCGCGCTCCAGCCTGCCAGCGTCACCGGTCCGTGGAGCAATGAAACCGTGACCTACCAATACGATGCGCTTGAAAGGATCACCAACCATGCCATCAACGGCGTGGCGCAATCCGCCGCGTTTGACACCTTGGGCCGCGTCACCAACGTGATTAACGTACTCGGCGCTTTCGGATATGATTACGATGGCGCCACGGCACGGCCGCTGGATGCGTACTATCCCAATGGCCAAAGCAGCCACTTCAGTTACTTCAACAATCTGGGTGACCGCCGATTGCAGCAGATCCTTCACGAGAAAC
>DASYNM010000523.1:0-16054 GCA_036008545.1 Verrucomicrobiia bacterium | reverse complement strand
CTCCGCATGAACCTCGCATCGAACAAGGAGCCTCCTCTCCCCAACCCACTCCTCCACAAGTGTGTGGAGGAGAGGGAGATGGAACGACGCGAACGGTTGATGGATTCAATGCGCAAATGTGTTCGTGGAATTCTCTCCCTGCCCTCGCCACGCACGGCGGGGAGAGGGTGGCCGCAGGCCGGGAGAGGAGTTCCTTCTAAAGCCGTTGCCGTAACTCCACGTTAGCCGTTGTGGATTCCCAAACCACAAGCAGGCGCGAACTTGTCCGAGGACTGGATTTAAGCGCCACCACGGCTTTGGTCGTGGGCACGATCATCGGCACCGGCGTCTTCCTGAAAACGGCACGCATGGCCCAGGCCGTCGGCACGCCTTGGCTGGTTTTGCTGGCGTGGGCGGCAGCGGGATTGCTCTCGCTGGCGGGCGCGTTGAGTTACGCCGAATTGGGCGCAATGCTTCCCAACGCCGGCGGCGAATATGTTTACCTCCGCGCCGCCTATGGCGACATGCCTGCGTTTTTCTTCGGCTGGATGCGTCTGGTTATCGGCTCGTCGGGTTCCATCGCCAGCTTCGGCGCAGCCTTCGCCACTTTTCTTTCCGCACTCATTCCTATGAATTCGGCTGGAAGGAAATCGACCGGCGTCGCGGTCATCCTTCTTTTTTCGGCGATCAATTGCTTGCGCGTCACCATTGGCGGCCGCGTGCAAACTATTTTGACGCTGGCCAAAGTGCTGGCCATCGCCAGCATTGCCGTCGGCGTCTTTTTCTTCGCCCCGACGGCGTCGTGGGAACACCTCCGCGCGCCCTCCGGCGTGCCCGCTTGGTGCGGCTTTCCAGCGTTCGGCGCAGCGATGCTCGCGGCGCTGTGGGCCTTTGATGGTTGGAACAACATGCCGATGGCGGCGGGCGAAGTCCGCGACCCCGGACGCAACGTGCCGCGCGCGCTAATCCTGGGCATGGCCGTGGTCCTGCTGGTGTATGGCCTGCTGAATCTGGCCTATTGCGTCGCTCTGCCGATGGGCGAGATCGCCAACGCCAATTCTCCTTTGCACGACACAGCGCTACCGGTGGCGTCGAAGGCGGCGCAGACTTTCATGCCGCGCTTTGGGGCGCAATGGGTGGCAATCGCGACGTTGCTGTCAACCATCGGCGCGCTCAACGGCTCCATCCTCACCGGCGCGCGCATCCCCTACGCCATGGCGCGGGATGGATTGTTTTTTGCCAGCTTCGCACGGTTAGGCCAACGATCCGCGGTGCCGGTGGTCTCGATTATTTTGCAAGGGCTTTGGTCTGCTCTGCTGGTCGTCATGGCGGAGTTCGACCAACTGACCGACTGCGTGATCTTCGCCAGCATGATTTTCTACGCCATCACAACGGCGGCGGTATTCGTCCTGCGCAAGAAAATGCCCGATGCGCAGCGTCCTTACAAAACGCTAGGCTATCCCGTTGTGCCGATTCTTTTTATCGCCGTGGCGATTTGGCTTTTGATCAACACGTTAAGCACCAACCCGCTTGAATCAGCCGCTGGACTGGGATTGATTGCATTGGGATGGCCGGTTTATTTGTGGCAACGTCGAAGCGCGGGCCGTTAGTGAAACAGCGCGGATTCATTTCGTTAGGCGATTTTGTCTTGGTCTTCTGGCAGATCATACGCATCAGTGTGCGTGAGATGACCATCCTGGCTGCTTACGCGGGACAGTTCACAGCCACGTCGATAAATAATCTGGAGTCCATGCTCAGGTTCCCAATCGCACTCGGCTGTAATTTGAACATAAACAGCGAGATCATGACGACGTATCGAAATGAAAACCTCTGACGGGTGAACATGCTTCCAAACATCTCCCTCCGACTCGATTTGGCAACGCAGATCATCTTCATCGGTAAACTCTGCCGTCTGCAAGTAATTCGCAAAAACATATTTTCCCGCGAATGACCGATCCTTAGAGTCACGTTGCAAGAATGCGTCGATGGCCTTGTTGGCCTCCGCTTCATCTAAATCCTTAAGTGCCTTGAGGATGAACACCATCTTGAGGCCATCAAAATACGGAACAGCTACTGGGTTTGACGTCAGCCACTTCGGAATTGTTTGGTGAGGTCGGAGAGTGCCCAAGGCAGGAATATTCATGGTGTTCGACTAACGCCTAAATTGAGCCGCGCCGATCCATCGATCCAAGGGAACTTGCGACTTCACGGAATCTACTTCACCACGACCGTGGTCAAGTGCATCAGTTTCAATTCCGTCGCGTTGAGGTTGGTGGCCAAAACGACGATGCGTTCATCGGCGTTGGGGGCGAGGGCGGTGCCGGTTTTTGAGGCGAGGCCCAGTTTGAATCCCTTTTGGTCGCAGACGGCCAATTGCACCACCGGCGTGACCTCCGTCGCGCCCATATTTGTCACATACATGGTGCCTTTGAGCCCGTTGATCGTCCCCATCAGCGTCAGCTTGGAGGCCGCCAGACCGGAATCGATTTTGGCGACGATGACGGCGGGTTGCGCCGCCTGCGCCGCCGCTTGGCCTGCAGCCTGGTTCGGATTTGAATTCGGGTTCTGGCTCATCTCCTTGAGCATGGCGGGGTCTTGATTCAAGCTGGTCGGGGCGTTGCGATGATTGGGGTCTTTAAGAATCGGATGCAGCAGCGTGATCGGGGAACTGGCCACCTGACCTTGCGACGCGACAGCCCCCGCCAGAACCACCAGCACAACCGCCATGAAAGGCATTCGCATAGGACGTTCGCTCTTTTGCTTGGCTTAGGGTAACCCAAACCGACCAAAATGCCAGCTCTAAATTCTTAGCCGGAACGTGAAGAATTTAGACAGGATTAACAGGATTAACAGGATTGAAAAAAACATTTGCGACAGAAAAAAACCCCACCGTTTGGTGATTGCTCATCGCTCCGTATTCCATCCTGTTCATCCTGTTCATCCTGTCAAATTCTAATTTTAAACGCATCGTCTCGACTCAAAGCCCAGGCCGCAGCAGGCATTCTTGAATCCTTCCATCCGGTGTGCGGTAGATCAGGGCCAAGAGCGTTCCTTCTTTGCAGACCAAGCGAACATTGGCTACTTCCATCCCGCCGCGTTCGGATCGATCCTGGATTTCCCCGCGCACGGGCTCGCCCAATTCCTTGAGCCGGATCGCGGCGTTGCGGACTTTTTCCTCACTCAGAAACTCGTTGAACTCTTTCCCCAACCGGCTGCGGTCAATGCGCCCTACTTGCAGATTACGCAAAAAGTCCATGGCCGCCTGGCCGGCGTCCGGCCCTGTTACCTCGGGAACCCACGGCGCGTCGGGCATGATGAGATTGGCCAAAATTCCCTTCAAATCATCCACCGCATCCCATTCCTCGCAATTGGAGAGGATGACCAGGGCGGAATGCGTGGCTGGGACTAGGACGTTCCAAGCCTGGAATCCGCTCACCGCCCCTTCGTGCGTGAGCACAAGAGTGTGGGAAATGATCTTGACGCCGATGCCGCAGCCGTATTCGCGCACCCGCCCTTCGGGCAACTTGCGCGGCTGGGTCATCAACGCGTAGGACTCCGCGTTCAACACGCGGCCGTTGATCAGAGCCATGTCCCACTTAACCAAGTCCAAGGCGGTGCAATGCAATCCGGCGGCGCCATCCAGCCAACCTTGAGCCTCCGGCGGCGCGGGCGACTGCGGCCCAAGCGCGAAACGCGTATAGCCCGCGGCCATCCCGCTGCCGGGCGCCGGCAGCCCGAAGAACGAGTGATCCATGCCTAACGGCTTCAGGATGCGGCGGGTCATGAAATCCCCCAGCGACTGTCCGCTCACTTTCTCGACCACGCGTCCAAGAATCACGTAGCCGGTGTTGCTGTAAGACCATTTCGTCCCAGGCTCGAAATCCAGCTTGCCGCCGGCGTAGCGCTGGATCAGATCATCGGGCGCGATGGGCGTTTCCAGGCGGCTGTCCACGAAATCGAGCGGGTAATAATCGGGATAGCCGGAGACGTGATTCATCAAGTCAAGCAAAGTAATGTCCCGGGCACGGGTCAGGTTGGGATAATACTTGGCCACCTTGTCCTGGACGGAAAGTTTGCCTTCCTGGCCCAGCAGCAGGATGCACGCGGCGGTGAATTGTTTGGTCACGGAACCGATGGCGAAAACCGTGTTGGGTGTGACGGACGTCGCGGCTTCCAGCGAATTTTTTCCATACGTGCCGATCCACGGTTTCTTTCCATTGCGCGCGATGGCAACGGACAATCCCACTATTTCCCTGTCTTGGACAAGGTGGGAAATGTAAGCATCGACCGCCGCGGGATCGAACGTGCCAGGCGGCGCTGGCAGCGGTTCACTTGCGAAAGCGGCGACCGCCAGTATTGTCAAGTTGAAGAATGCAAGGAGTGGTTTCATGTTATCATGGGGCGGCCCAGGTCGCCAGCGTGCCCGTTAAAATCCAAATTTACTTTGCCAACCCTCCTGCGCGCTCCTCTGCTTTCCGAGCAAGGAAGTGTCACCCACTATGGTTCGACCGTAATCGCGTCCCACTTCATTTTATGGCGCTCGGCGTAGGCGGCGAAGACTTTTTCGTGTTCCGTTAGAACCGCTCGCACCACGGTGGAGTCGTCGGCCAGGCCGTCTTCCGGTAGTGCGCCCGGGAACACATCCAGTTTCCGGTGCGCGTAAAGCAGCGCGAAAACAGACGCGGCGACCGTCGTGTAAGGCAAATCCTCCTCCACGCCTTCAGCGAAGTCTTCCACTACGTCGGCCAGGAACTCCAATTGGTCCGTCAAGTGCGGGAAGGCCGGGTCATCCAGTTCGGTGAATTTCAATTTGAGAAAGGGCAGCTTTTTATGCACGCCCTTGAGGATGTTGGGCGTGATGGCGGCGGTGCCGCGATGCACCAGGTTCGCTGTCTCTAGCATGGCGCGGAGCATGAACGAAAGCCGGGAATTTGCAAGCCGTTATCTTGTGGTGCAGGCTGTGGCCACGAATTTATTCCATATCCTCGCGGCTCCCAGCCCGAACGACGCAGTTAAGCCACTGAATTTTGACAGGATGAACAGGATGGACAGGATGGAAAATAAAAATCACAAGACGCGACCGAGAATTTCCCGCTGTTCTTCGATCGTGAGAACGATTGGGTTGGCCTTCATGCTGCTGGCCTTGGCCCCTTTCTCGATCACTTCTGACAAGTCGGCCTGGATCAATCCAAAACTGCCCAACGTCGGAACGCGCAAAGCACGCACCAATTGGCGCACCCACTCCACGCCATCATCGGCGCTCGCCGCCAGCCGGCCCGTGAGCAAACGGGCGATTTCCTCGTAGCGGCGCAGCGCGTCGCGGCGCGGCTCGCGCTCTCGCATAGCGCGCAAGTTCGCTTCCATGACGTGCGGCAGCAAGGCCGCACAAATCGCTCCGTGCGGCGCGGGAATCATCCCGCCGATGGCTCCGGCGAAACCATGCACGGCGCCCAAACCGGCATTATTCAACGCCATCCCGCCAAAAAGACTGGCCAGCGCCATGTCCTCGCGCGCCCCCGCCTGCCGGCCATCTTCAAAGGCGATGCGTAGCGAACGGGCCACGCGCGGCATTCCTTCCACACATAACGCGTCGGTCATCGGATTTGCGCGGACGCAGACGTAGGGCTCGATCAATTGCGTCAGGGCGTCCATACCGGTGCAGGCGGTGGTGGCCGGCGGCACACCCCAAGTCAGTTCCGGATCGACGATGGCCACGCTAGGCAGCATCGACGGCGCGCGCAGGCTGATCTTCTGCCGATGTTCCGGCGACGCCAGCACGGCGTTGCGCGTGACTTCCGATCCCGTTCCCGCCGTAGTCGGAAGGGCGATGAATGGCGCGGAAGGTTCGGTCAATGCTTTGCCAGCGCCGATGACTTCCAGATAATCGAGCACGTCGCCCGGATTGGTCAACATGGCAGCGATGGCTTTGCCCGCGTCCAACGCGCTGCCGCCGCCCAAGCTGATGACCAGATCGCACAGCTCCTCCTCGGCCAACGCCACACCACGCAGGACGGTGTCAATACTCGGTTCACCGACGACGGAAAAAACCGCGGCGCGGACCAGGTTCTCGCGCAGTGATTCCAAAAGGAATTGCGCGCGAGCTGTGTCGCGCCCAGTCACGACCAGCGCGCGGGTACCAACTCTCCGCGCCAACATCGCCGCCTGCCGCGACGTGGCAGCACCGAAAATCACGCGTTGGGCTGTGGCGAATTCAAACCCCATACGCGGCTAACCTTCGATCGGTGTAACTGGCGCGTACTTCGTGCTGGCGCGCGGCTCGGCCATCATGGGCGCAACGGTGTCCCGCCAGACTTGGTAGTGATTGGTTTGCCTATGTGCGGCCTGCGCATCGGCTTCCCGGTAAGCCTCCGCCAAAACGAAGCGCGTGGGATCGTCCTCTTGCTGGAGGCAATCGAAGCGCGCGATGCCCGGTTCGCGACGGCTCTCGCGTGCGTTAGCCAACGTGGCCTGCTTGAACGCTTCGACGAACTCCGGTTTGACATGAACTTGAACGTGATTAACAAACATAAATTCTAATACCTCAAATCAATCCGTTCCCGGCGGTGGTTGTTGATTGGCGTATTGGTCGTCGTCTCTGACTTCTTTTTTCAGCCGGTAGAGTTCAACTTTCAATTTGGCGACGGTGTCCTGCTGCGCCGGGTCGTTGTAGAGATTATGCAATTCATCCGGGTCGCCGGCCAGGTCATACATCTCCCATTGGTTCTTCTTCCAGAAGTAAATCAGCTTGTGCGTCATCGTGCGAATGCCGTAGTGCGCGCGCGTATTATGATCGCCCGGATCGTGGTAATAGCGGTAGTAGTAGCTGGAACGCCAACCGGGCGGTGTCTCCCCTTTGAGTAAAGGCGCCAGGCTGACGCCTTGCATGTCCGTCGGCACGGGCAAACCGGCCATGTCCATGAAGCTCGGCGCAAAGTCCGGATTAATGGCCATCAACTCCTGCACCGACCCCGGCTTGGTCACGCCGGGCCAACGCACGATGAAGGGCATTTTCACCGAGGCCTCATACATGAACCGCTTGTCGAACAAACCGTGGTCGCCCAGAAAAAAACCTTGATCGCTGGTGTAGATAACCACGGTGTTGCTAGCCAGGCCGTTCTGATCCAGCCAATCCAGCAGGCGCCCGACGCTGTCATCGACCGATTGCACGCAAGCCAGATAATCCTGCATGTAACGTTGATACTTCCAGTCGTTGAGAGCGTCGCCAGTCAACACTGTTTTTCTGCCCCCGACTTCGATTTCCACCTCCGTCGGTTTGACGCCGAGCCACTGGTTGCGCGCCGGGCCTGACAAGCCCGCGGGCGGCTGGAGTTTGAGGTCATTGCGCGTCAAATCGTAAAAGACTTTTTGCGTGCATTCGCGGATGGCATCCGTGCGGGTGGCATAATCGTCCCTCAATGTTGCCGGTTCGCGGATTTCTTTGCCGGCGAAGGCCGCCTTGTATTTCGCATCCGCCTGCCACGGACGATGCGGCGCTTTATGGTGGCACATGAGAAAAAACGGCTTGTCCTTGGGCCGGTTGTTCAGAAAATCGATGGACAAATCGGTGATGATGTCCGTCACGTAACCTTCGATCTCGTGGCGGCCATGGGGATTGATGAAGGACGGATTGAAATATACGCCCTGCCCCGGCAAAATCTCCCACCGGTCAAATCCAGTCGGATCGCTGCCGAGGTGCCATTTGCCGATCATTCCGGTGTAATAGCCCGCTTTCTGGAGATACTTGGCGACGGTGGGCTGCGAGCCGTCGAAGCGATTGAAAGTCGGCACGCCGTTCAAATGGCTATATTTGCCCGTGAGAATGGTGGCCCGGCTGGGGCTGCAAATCGAATTGACGCAAAAGCAATGCTCGAACCTCATCCCCGCGCTGGCCAGGCGGTCGATGTTCGGCGTTTGGTTGACCTTGCTGCCGTAGGCGCTGATGGCATGAGCCGCATGGTCATCGCTCATGATGAAAAGGATGTTGGGCCGAGAATTGGAGTCCGCCTGGGCCGGCAGAACCCAACCCACCAAGACCGCGCACAGCACCGGCCAAAACCGGCACAGCAAGCGAAGGCCGAAGTCAATTTTCACGACCACCACCTTGCCGCCGTTTGAAATGGGACGGCAAGGCGAAACTCGTCCGCTACGCCTCCCTAGAGTAAAGGTGATTCTTCAATGTCCGATGGCAAGTTGTTTTATCGATGAAGAAAGCCTGCATTGCCACTTTTCAACGGGCCGGTTTTTGTTACGGTTTGATGTTATGCGGACATTTTGCCTCTGTTGCATTTTCGCCAGCCTCGCCACGGGGGCTTGGGCAGTGCAGCTCAACTTCGATTTCGGCAAAGAAAAGCCCGGCCAAATGCCGACCGGCTTCGTCAGCCTGGTGACGGGCGAAGGGCAAGCGGATCGCTGGATGGTGCAGGAGGAACTCGTGCCGCCGACCCTGGTGCCGCTCCTGCCCCAGGCCAGCGACACCATGGCCAAGCATTCGGTGGTCTTGGTGCAATCGACGGATGAGCATGCGGACCATTTGCCGGTGCTCCTGTTTACCAACGAAACTTTCTTTGATTTCGTTTTCACCACGCGCTTCAAGATTACCGGCGGCACCGATCCGATGGCTGGCGTCGTCCTGCGCGCGCAGGACCAGAAAAACTACTATGTCGTGCGCGCCAGTACGCAGGGGAACTTGCTTTGGTATCGCGTGGTCAACGGCAAGTCCTACGAAATGCTGGGCATTGGCGTGAAAATGCCCATTCCCAGCAATGTCTGGCAGGAGTTGCGCATCGAATGTTCCGGCAGCCGGACGAGGTGCTTCTTGGACGGCAAGCTGGTTATTCCGCCCGCGCGGGCCGGATCGCCGACCAATGATCTGGCCATCAACGACACCACTTTTTCCAGCGGCAGGATTGGTTTCTGGAGCAAGGCGGACACCCAATGCGCGTTCGCCGAGGCCAATGTTCAATACACGCCCAAAGTACCGTTCGCCGAGGTTGTGGTGGCGGAAATCAAGAAGAAATATCCGCGCCTGCTGGGCTTGAAGATTTATGTCAACAAGACGCCCGGCTCGCCAGTCATCGTTGGCGACTTCGACCGCGCCGCGCTGGGAGCCGCCGGCACCAAATACGAGGAGGACGTCCTTGAACGTGGGTCGATATACTACCTCAAGGATGGCAAAGCGGTGGAAGTGACGATGCCGTTGCATGACCGCAATGGAGACGTGACGGCGGCGCTCAAAACGCGCATGGAGTCCTTTCCCGGCGAGACGAGAGATACGGCATTGGTGCGGGCGACGGTCATCAAGAAAGCCGTCGAGCAACGGATGGCAAGTTACGAGAATATCACGCCGTAAGGGGAGCTTTTCGCCTTCCTGAGTGGTCCCCTCTTAATCCTAATCGTAATCGTAATCTTACTCCCAATCCCACGAAAGGGATTAAGATTACGATTAGGATTAGGATTGGAGGACAGAAACGGCCACTCCACAAAGCGCGCAGAAGCAAGGCGCTTCACCCCGGATTCAATTTCGCTCTCACCTTTTCAAGGATCATTGCGCTGGTTTGTTCCGGAGTCTGGTTGGAATTATTGATGACAACGGCGCCGAGCGCAATCATCAGCGGCGCGTCGGCCCGCTGGCTGTCGCGCTGGTCGCGGGCGGCCAGATTTTCCTGCACGCCTTCGGCGGCACGGCGTTTGGCCCGCTCGTCGAGGTTGGCGTCGAGATAGAATTTGAACTCGGTCTCCGGGAAGACGTTGGTGCCGATGTCGCGCCCTTCCATGACTAGATTGCCGAAGCGCGCGCACTCGCGTTGCTTCTCTTTCATCCAGCGGCGCACCTGCGGGACGGCGGCGACGTGCGGCACGGCTTCACTCACGGGGCCGGTGCGGATTTCCTTTTCCGGATAGTAACCATCCACCAGCAGCCGGACCTTCTGCTCGACGCAATCCAAGGTGGTCTTCCAGCGGCGGCACAAAGCGGCCACGGCTTTGAGGTCCTGCACATCGACGTTTTTTTGAAGGCAATGCCAGGCCAGCGTGCGGTACATGGCGCCGGTATCGACATAGATGAAGCCCAGCGCCTGCGCGACCATTCGTGCGTTGGTGCTTTTGCCACTGGCGCTGGTGCCGTCGATGGCGATGACAATGTTGGTCGAATTCAATTGGTTCCTAATCAGCAAAAAGTTCCGCCTCCCGCAGTGCTTGGGCAGTGCGTGCGTCCCGGACAGACGCGCCGAGGCCGGACGGCGAAGGGCCAGCCAGCTTTTGGAAAAAATTGGGAAATGTTTTCTTCACACAAGAAGGATTCTTGATGCGGATGCCCTTTATTTTCAATCCCAGGATGGCAAAGCACATCGCCATGCGATGATCATTATAGGTCTCGATCTCAGCCCCGTGCAACGCGCCCTTGGCTGGAAAGATGGTCAAGTCGTCATTCTTCTCCACGACGACGACGCCGCACTTGGTCAACTCGGTTCTCAACGCCGCCACGCGCTCGCATTCCTGCACGCGCAGCCGCTCCAGGTCCCGGAAGCGCGTCGGCCCATTGGCGAACGGCGCCACCACAATCGCCGTCATGATGCTGTCGCCAAGCTGGCCCCGACGCGACACCTCCGGCGGCAACGGCAAATACCGCGGAAAGGCCGCGTCGATTTGCCAGTCCGATTTCGGAAAGGATGCGACACTAACCGTCGCGGCCGGCTGCAGCAGCCAATTGGCCGCATAAAAATAACTGGCGCTGGAGGCATCGGCCTCGATCTCAAATTCTCCACCCTTGCGCGGAAAGGCGGAGATGAGTTGCCGGGTCATGGCGACATAGGGCGCCTCTTCCTCGGAGTCTCCGGCCAAATCCACCGTCCATCCGCCGACGCTGGCGCAGAGTAGGAGCGCGGATGCGAATTGTGAGCTATCGGACATGTCAACGCGGCAGCGCGCAGTGTGCGGCCCGGCCCCGTGAATATCGGCCGGCAGCCGGTCTTGAGCGGAATCGATCCGGTAACCCAACGCGCGCAACGCCGCGAAAAGCGCCGCTTGCGGGCGTTCGTGCATGCGATCCGATCCGTGCAATCGATAGGCGCCGCGGCCAAGGCACGTCAGCGCCGCGAGGAATCGAGCCGCGGTGCCCGCGTTGCCGACAAACAATGCCAATGGTTTTTCCGCCGTGCCGTTGTTAGGGATTCGCCCGCCCAAGCCGCCAACACGAATGGTTCGATTGCAAGTCTCCTTTTCGTCAGCCTGCAAATCGATGTCGAAGCCTAATTGCCGCAAAGCACTCACCATGATTTGCGTGTCCTCGCTCCAGAGCGCGCCGCGCAACGTGACAGGACCATCCGCCAACGCCGCCAGCACGAGGGCGCGATTGGTGATACTCTTGGAACCGGGCACGGTAACGAGTGCCGACAGCGGCGAATCCAATGGGACGATTTCGATGACTTCGGGCAGTGGCATGAGTCGCTGAGTCATTCACTCCGGCGAGGACGATGCCGATTGCGCGCGCCAATGATCCCGTCGCTGTTTGGCCTTGGCAAAGAATTCCTCGATGGCCATGACATCCTGGCGTTCGAGCGCCCATTGAAACTCCTGCAAATCCTCGATGAAAACCCCAAGCACACGGCTCAAGTTCTGGCGATTGGCCAGCGCGATATCGCGCCACATTTCCGGAGAACCGGCGGCGATGCGCGTGGTGTCGCGGAAGCCGTTGGCACAAACGCGCGCCTGCTCCTTGGGATGCACCGGGCTGAGGACATAATTGGCCAGCTCCGCCGCCACCACGTGCGGCAAATGGCTCGATCGGCTGACCAGATCGTCATGCGCCTCGGGAGTCAGGCGCAACGGGCAACCTCCGATCGACTGCCAAAACTCTTCAACCTTCACGACCGCATCCGCCGGCGAAGAGCGTCCGGGCGTGACCAAGCAGATCGCGTTTTCAAATAAATCCGCTCGTGCCGCCGCCACGCCGGTTTTCTCCGAGCCGGCCATCGGATGACTGCCAACAAATTCCGCTCCCGCCTGGCGCGCCAGCGGTTCCAATTCCCGCACGACCGTGGCTTTGACGCTGCCGACATCGGTGAGGATGGCGCCTTTTTGGAGAAACGGCCGCATCTGGGATGTCAGCTCGGCCATCTGCGAAAGTGGCGTGCAAAGAATCACCAACTCCGAATCTTGCACGGCTTCCTGGAGGTCCATGGTGATCAAGTCGGCAATGTTCAGCTTCCTGCATTCGGCCAGCGCGGCCTCGCGGCGGACGCAGGCCACGACCCGGGAGGCCAGTTGGCGTCGCTTGATGGCAAGCGCCAATGAACCGCCGAGCAAGCCCGCACCAATCAGACTGATACTTTGCCAGCGCACGTTGAATCGACCCACAGGCTAAAGGTTTCGCGCCGCAAGTCGAAAAAAATCTTGCGAGAGAAAATGAGGATCAATCGCTTTAAAGCTCGCAAAAATTCACGGGCGCGATTATCTTGGGCTGGCAACGCCATTATACCATGTTTTCATTCTGGAAAAAGAAGCCAAAGAAGGAGAAGACTGCTGTGCCAGGCTCGTCTTCGGACATGAGCATTTACGTAGGCGACAGTGGGAGTGCGGACCCTGGCAAACCTGCTGATCCTCATCATGGCCATTCGCACGACGTCACGAGCAGCCACGGCCACGCCGACACTGGCGGTTCCCATCATTCCTGCTCTTCGCATTCGTGCGGCGGCCATTCCTGTGGCGGCGGCCACTGAGAATCGACGCAGACGTCTACTGCTTGCCGCTGGCTTTCGGCGGAAGCCATGCTATGTTCCACTGTTCAAGTGAAGAAGTGAACGATTGAAAGCTCTCATCTCGACGACGAAACGGACCGAACGGGTCTTCCTCATTGGTTTGGAACTCAAATCAGGCTCAAGCTGGAAAACGCGCGATTCCCTGGATGAACTGGCCGAATTGGCCGCGACCGCTGGCGGTACGGTGGTCGGCGACGGCACGCAAAAGCTCGAAGCGCCCGTCGCCGGCACTTTCATTGGCCCCGGCAAGGCGGCGGAGTTCGCCAAATTTTGCCGCAGCAACGACGTGGACACCGTCGTTTTCGACGACGAATTGTCTCCTGCGCAAAGCCGCAACCTGGAACAAGTGTTTGGTTGCAAGGTGCTGGACCGCACGGCGTTGATTCTCGATATTTTCGCCCTGCGCGCCCGCTCGCGCGAAGGAAAACTGCAAGTCGAACTGGCGCAACTGCAACATTTGCTGCCGCGCCTGACCCGGTTCTGGGGCCACCTCTCGCGCCAATCCGGCGGCATCGGCATGCGTGGCGGCGAAGGCGAATCGCAACTCGAAACCGATCGCCGGCGCGTGCAGGAGCGAATCGAAAAAATCACCGACGACCTCCGAGCCGTGCGCCGGCACCGGGCCACGCAGCGCAGCGGACGCCAGCGCCAATTTTGGCCGCTGGCCTCCATCGTCGGTTACACCAACGCCGGCAAATCCACCTTGCTCAACGCGTTGACCGGCTCGACTGCGCTCGCGGAAGACAAACTTTTCGCCACGCTGGACCCGGCCACGCGGCGGCTGCGGCTGCCGACCAACCAAAACGTATATTTGACTGATACGGTCGGCTTCATCCGCAAACTGCCGCACGGGCTGGTCGAGGCTTTCAAGGCAACGCTGGAAGAGGTGGTGCAGGCGGAATTGCTGTTGCACGTCGTGGATGTGAGCCATCCGCAGGCGGCGGAGCAAATCGCGGCCGTCAATAGCGTGCTGACGGAAATCGGAGCGGACGGAAAACCGACCATCATGGTGTTCAACAAGATCGACAAATATGAAGGCAACGGCGCTTTGGACAAGTATCTCCTGCAATACCCGAACGCCGTCGCTATTTCGGCCGGGACTGGTGCGGGAATTCCCGCCTTGATCGAAGAACTGGGCACCCAGTTGCGTCCCATCCGCGAATTTGTCGAGCTAAACGTGCCGCATGCGGAATCGGCGGTCATCGCGCGGCTGCACCAGGTGGCGCAAGTGACGGAACGCGATTACGCGGGCGAGCAGGCGCGGTTCCGGGCGCGCATCCCGCCGCATTTTCACGGCGAGTTCGCACCCTACATCGTGCGCGAATTCAGCAACGGCTCCGCCTGATTCCACAGCGTGTTCAGTCTTGCCCGCAACTCGTCGTTCCGGCTAATATAATTGACGGCATGAGCCACGGCATAAAAATCAAAGACCTCCCGGCGGGCGAACGTCCGCGCGAACGATTGGCGGAATTGGGCGCCGGTGCGCTGAGGACTTCCGAATTGATTGCCATTTTGTTGCGCACCGGATTAAAGGGCATTTCTGCCATTCAGATTGGCGAACAATTGCTCCAGAAGTTCGGCACGCTCACCGCCCTGGAGCGCGCATCGCTAAGTCAACTACAAGAAGTCAAAGGCATCGGCCGCGACAAAGCCATCGCCTTGAAAAGTGCCTTCTCCCTGGCGCGGCGCATGGCGGCGGAGTTGCATGGGGAGGCGCCGCTACTGGACACGCCGGGCAGCATCGCTGATTACCTTCGAGAGGAAAATCGGGGCTACGAAGTGGAGCATTTTCAAGCCGTCATGCTAAACGTCCGCCGCAAGCTCATCCGCGTGGAAGTCATTTCGCAAGGATTGGTCGATACGATTTTGGTCCATCCGCGCGAGGTATTCAAATCCGCCATCGCGGCCAACGCCTCCGCACTTGTGCTCGTGCATAATCATCCCAGCGGCGATCCCACGCCTTCGGAAGCGGACATCCGGGTCACGCGCGACCTCATTCGCGCCGGACAACTCTTGAAGATCGATGTGTTGGACCACGTCATCCTCGGCCGCCGCGCAGCCGCCAACGGCAAAGACTACGTTTCCTTGCGGGAGTTGGGCTATTTTGCGTAAGTTCCGTATATGCGCAAATTTGGAAACGCAGCTTGGTTCATTCTCATGGCCTGTCTGTGGCTCACGCAAGAAATCCAGGCGCAGACGAGCAATACAATAACGGTGGCCTTTGCCACGACTAACACGACGCTGCTTAACCAAGGATTCGCCGGCTTCGCCTGTGAAATGCTCGACACCGGCTTGGAATTCGACAACACCAACTTCCAGCAATACGCCGCCTCGCTTTCGCCCGGCTGGATACGATACCCAAGCGGCATCTCGGATGATTCCTTCAACTGGGCCACCGGGATGACCGACACGAATTGGATCAACACTATCGGCCTGAACGGGGACGGATCGGCTTCCAACAGTTGCACCTACACTGTGTTACCGTTGTTGGGCAAGGGCGGCGCGCAGCTCACCAATTTCGCCAGCATGACGGCCAACGTCGGCGCCAAGATCATCGTCGTTCTCAACTGCTTCACCGACGACACCAACTCGGCTGGGGCCTTCGCCGCCTTCGCCTTGAGCAACCACATTTCAGTTGCGGCGTGGGAGTTGTGCAACGAGCCTTACAATTTCACCTCAGGCCCCAGCAACTTTTTCGCTAATGGAACGGATTACGCCAATAAGATGCTCCCCTTCTGCAAGGCCGTCAAAGCCGCCGATTCCAATGCCGTCGTGGCCGTCTTCTACAGCGATCCGGGAAAGGGCGGCAACATCTGGGACAATGCGCTGGACAGGTACACCAATAAATACTGGGACGCCGTCACTTATCATTATTATCCGGAGCCAGGCGTGACGAACTTCGACGATCTGATGGCTTACGACAACGGCATCCTGCTCAGCAACACCAGCGTCTTCGTGAGCAATAACCTGGTGGCGAGCAATCCACCCACGATGAGCTTTATGATCACGGAGTTTCAACCGGTTCAAGGAAGCGGCGCGGGCACGACCAACCAGCATGCAAATCCGCCCTCCGGGTCGCTTTACGGCGGCATCTATGCGTCGGAATTCATCATGCGCATGTCCACGGTTCCGCAAATGAAATATGTTGGGAATTTTCAGTTGTGGAATCAAAACGGCATTCTCTCCACGAACAACAATCGAAGGGCCGTTGTGGATGCTGCCAACGACGGTTACGTCACCAACACGCAAGATTTGCCGTTCGGCTTCTATTTGAGCGCCCAGGTCACTGCACAGGCGGTGGCCTATTGGGCGATCAATCG
>DASYNM010000522.1:0-13416 GCA_036008545.1 Verrucomicrobiia bacterium | reverse complement strand
AAACGGTTCGAACAAACGAGCGACGACAGCGCTCTCCATCCCACGGCCTGTGTCGGTGATACTTAGTCGGACGAATTTTCCGGCTCGGCGCTCGGATTTGGCGGGAATGTCGGCCGCCGAAAAATAAGTTTCGGACGCGCGAATCGTTAATTGACCGGCGCTGCTCATCGCCTCGCGCCCGTTGGCCGCCAGGTTGACCATGATTTGTTGGAACATCTCCCAGTCGGCAAGGATCGGCGGCAGGTGCGGCGCGATCTCGAGCCGCAAAGTAATCTGTTCGCCTAAGAGCGCCTCCAGCGTGTCGGAGGTCAGCCCGAGCGTTTCCCCCACGTCCATGGGCTGCTGGTGCATGACCTGTTTGCGGCTGAAGGCCAGCATTTGCCGAATGAGCTTGGCCATCCGTGCGGCGCCCTCAGCGATGTGAGCCAGCGACTTGCCCGATTCTTCGTCGAGGTTCGGATGGTCCATCAACAAAGAGGCGTGGCCCTGGACGATGGTCATGATGTTGTTGAATTCGTGGGCCAGACCGGCCGTCAATTGGCCGACGGCAGCAAGACGCTCCCGGCGCAGGCTCAATTCGTGGGTTTCCTGCGTGGCGCGTTGAGCTTGTTTCAGCGCGGCTACTTCCTGCTGCAAGCTTTTTGTCCATTCGTCAATGCGTTGAGAAGTCTCTCGGCTGCATGGCCGCAAAGCCCGCCGACGCCAGTATTGCCCCCAACGCACGGCAGCCATTGTCATTAAAGCCAGCGCGACTGCACACAATCCGTAAACAGCGACCGCCTGGCTGGCGTCCGCGAAGGCAAAGCACGCACGAGGATCATGCCACAGGGCGTCGCGTCCGCCAGCGGAGACGCGAACACACCCGAGTAAGACAGCCAACACGACTGCCTGCACAGGGCAGCCGCTTCTCGTTCGGCCAAGATTAGTAATCATGTCCTTATACAGCTCAGATTTATTGCGGCGACGGGTCAAAAACCGGGTCGCTACGCAACGGCGTGCCACCCGGAATCTCGACTAGGAACCGCTCAAAAACAATCGAAAACACAAGAAAAATGGCCTAGGCCACGCGGCGCAGGCAGCAGACTGTTAGGGTCGCAAAATCTGCCAATGGGCCCGCGCAAACCATGAGTTTTTTCTCTGGTTTGGCGCCGCCCCAAAGCATACAATGCAACCATGCTTATCAAACGCCTTGCCGCCTCGATTTTTCTCGGCTCCGCCCTGACCGTTTGCACTGCCCGCGCCGATGGTGACTTTACCATCGGACCGGACTACACCAATGCCGCGGAAGTGACGGTTCGCGAAGGCGTGCCCAAGGGTATGGTGCATGCCTTCATTCTCAAATCGGAGGATAGCAAAATCTATACCGGTCTTAAAGGCCCCTACCAAAGGGGGGTCTGGGTTTATGTGCCCAGCCAGTATGTCCCGGGTACCCCAGCCCCATTCATTGTGGTGCAGGATGGCAAGGGCTATACTAATAGATTGGTGCCTGTGCTTGACAATATGATCCACGACCATCGGCTGCCGGTTATGATCGCAATTATGATCAATTCGGGCGGCGGCGATGGCAAAGGCAGCGAACGCGGCCTGGAATACGACACCGTTTCCGGCCAATACGCCATGTTCATCGAGACGGAAGTGCTCCCGAAGATTGAGCAAGATTACAACGTCAAATTCACCACCGACCCGAACGGCCGGGCGACGATGGGCGGCAGTTCCGGCGCGGCCTGCGCGTTCACAATGGCTTGGTTTCATCCGGAGCTTTACCGGCGTGTGCTCAGTTACTCCGGCACTTTTGTTAACCAGCAATCGCCGGAAAACGCGGCCTCGCTGCATGGCGCGTGGGAATATCACGAGCATTTGATCCCGCAGACTGAGGCCAAGCCAATAAGGATTTGGATGCAAGTCGGGGATCGCGACCTTGGCTGGGATCGGGACGAGGCGACGTTGCACAATTGGGTGATGGCCAACAATCGCATGGCCGCCGCGTTAAAGGCCAAAGGCTACCAATATGAGTATTGGTTCTGCCGCGGCGCCGGCCACGTGGACCGCAAAGCCGTCGGCCAAACTTTGCCGGAAGCATTATCGTGGCTCTGGCAAGGATATGAGGCGCATAACGCACCGTAAAGCTGGGGTCGAGCGGCCCGCAAAACGGGCCGCTCTTAATTTGTTCTGACTCCGGCGAGGCCGTGAATTCCTTGTAGCGAGAGTAAATCATTTTTGCGGAAGTTAGAGATCAAGGCGCATGGACCCAAAAAATGATTCACCCAGCAACTCGCTCAAAGCGATTGTTGCTTTTTGCGGCGGCATTGTGTTTATCGCCGCAAGCGTTGTGATGGCCCTTCGCACGAGGCATTATCAGGTTTCCGGACAGCCCATGCCAAACGGAAAGGGAGGTTTTATGCCAATTTGGCAGGGCTATTTGATGGCCGTCGTTTTTCTTTCACTTTCTCCAGTCTGGTTCATGGGGTGCCGCCGGTTTTTGCGCTCCAAAGTTAATTAACTACGCAGTTCAGGGATTCCATTGTAACGAATAGAGGCTGCTCCGGATGGCACGCGCGACGTTTGCGGGGTAACTTCCTCTTTGGGGGGAGTTTATGGCAGAAGCGTTCTCAAACAGCGTAACGAAAAGGAGAAAATATGAATAAGTCCAAAACGATGCGAGCCGTCACCATCGACAAATATGGCGGCAAGGAAGTTCTGCAAGTCAACAAGATTCCGGCACCCGAGCCCGGTCCCGGCGAAGTCCTTATCAAAGTCGAAGCTGCCGGTGTCGGCGTGTGGGACGCAATGATTCGCGAAGGACGAATGAAAGAAATGTTTCCGCTGAAGTTTCCCGTCGTGCTTGGGGCGGACGGGGCCGGTTCAATTGAAGCTGTCGGAAGTGGCGTGCGCAATTTTAAGGTTGGCGATAAAGTCTATGGCAGTGGATTTATGAATCCCAAGGGCGGTTTTTATGCCGAATACATCGCCCTGGCGGAAGAGCTGGTTGCGCCGGTGCCGAAGAGGTTGCGGCCTTTCGAGGCCGCTGCTCTTGCGATCCCCGGGCTCACTGCGCTCCATGGAGTGGACGGCGTTTTAAAAATCAAGAGCGGCGATTCCCTGCTGGTTTTCGGGGTTGGCAGCGTTGGCCATGTGGCGATTCAACTGGCGAAGCGCCTCAAAGCGCGGGTGATGGCCGTGGCCTCAGCCGATGACGGCGTGGCGCTTGCAAAGGCAGCCGGAGCAGATGAGGCGGTTAGCAGTTCGACTGGCGACGTGGCGGGCGCTGTTCGGAGATTTGCTCCGGAGGGTCTTTCGGCGGTGCTGGCAACTGTCAACGGCAAGGGTCTCGAGGAGGCCATTGCGGCCATCCGCCAGGGCGGCAAGGTTGCTTACCCTACGGGGGTGAATCCACCGCCTCAAGGCAGGCTGGGTGTTGAAGCGGTCGCGTATAACGGTGAGCCGGACCGGGCCTCATTTGACAAGTTGAATGCGCTTATTGGCTCAGGTCCATTCGAGGTCCACGTCGATCAAGTCTTCCCGCTGAACGATGTTGCGGCGGCGCACGCAGCGATGCAACGACATCATTTGGGGCGCATGGCGCTGGAAATCGGCTCCGAATCGGTCGCAGCGCATTCTTAAACCTCCGACGACAAAAATCTCCAGATCTGCTGAGGAGCGTATCTGGAGACATAGTTAAGCCGAGGGCTTTTCCCTCTCTCCCTGCCTGCGGGGAGAGAGGCGGAGAGGGGTTTTTGTCTGAAAATGGCCAAAATTTAGGACGCTACTGCTTCCCCGCTCGACTGGACAAAGGTCTCGTTGAGTGTTATTGTCGCGGTAACCGTCAAATAAATTGACGGCTTGGATGAAAGTTGCCCGCACTGTTTTGGCGCCGCTGCTTGCTTTGGCGCTTCTGATGTCGCAATCCGCATTTTTTGCGGAAGCGATGCCCTTGGCCAAGGCAAGCAATTGCGGCTGTCACAAAGCCGTTTGCTGCTGTCAAACTCCGGCCAATCCCCAATCCACACCGCGACCCGTTGCCCCTGCGCGCACGGTTACGCAAAATGATTTGCAAATTATCGCGGCTGTCGTCGAGCATATTTCGTCCAGCGCAGCCCCTTCACGGCTTTCTGTCCCGCGCCACCAGGCCTCGCTTGAGGCCGCGCCGGTCCCGCTCTACCAGCGGGATTGCGCCCTTCTGATCTGATTCTTCATTCACCACGCCCGTAGTGTCGTCGCCTCCGGCGATTCCTGGTTTTGATGCGCCCTCCTTGCGAGTCGAGCGCGGCCATGTTGTGTCCGTGAATGAATTGAATCATGAAAACAAAAAGCTTTTGTCGTCTGTTGTTGCTGTTGGTCCTGCCTGTCGCACTGGCTGCGGCGGATCTTCCGCACCATGTCTTCGTGCCGCCGTCAGCCGCGCTGTCGCTGGATTGGGTCCTCGGCGAAGTGCAAACCAACAATCCGGCCCTGAAGGGCGCCGGGGCCAATTGGCGCGCGTTGCGCGAACGCGTCCCACAAGAGCGAGCCTGGGCCGATCCGCGCGCCGGCCTGGATGTCAAGGTAGCGCGCTTCGTCGATGTGCCCGCCGATTCGTTCTCGGACCAGACCCTTTTTGTTGAACAGACGATCCCGGTGGCGGGCAAGAATAGATTGCGTGCCCACGCCGCGACGGCTGAAGCCTCCGCCGGTGGCGACGCTTACCGGCAGCGCCAGCTCGATTTGTTCGCCAGGGCGCAAGCGTCCTATTACCGCCTGGCCAATGCCTACGGCCAATGGGAAATCAACCGCCGCAGCGCCGGTATTCTGGAGCAAATCGTGGAGGCGGCACGGCACAAGTTGGAATCCGGCCAGGAAACGCAGGGCGCCGTCCTCACTGCGGAAACGGAGCAGGCGAATCTGGAGGAGAGCGCCTTCGACTTCGAGCGCCAGGTGGCGGACGAGGAGGCTTTGCTCAACACGCTCATGAATCATCCTGCCGACGCGCCGCTGGGCCGGCCTAAGCCGCCGGTTTTTGCTGAGGTTGATCTTCCTTTTGACCAGGTCGAAGCCGCGGCGCTGGCGCATCGACCCGAATTGCTGGCAGCGTCAAAAAAAATCGAAGCCGCGCGGTCGCGCCTGGAGGCGTCGCGGCGCAATTGGATTCCGGAGCCGAGCCTGCGCTTGACAGCCGATCGCTACAATGGCGCGTCGCAGGCGGTCGATGACGTGATGGCCAGCGTCGCCTTCGACCTGCCCTGGTTCCAGCACGAGAAATATGCCGCGGCGACGCGGGAGAATCGCGAGATTCTGTCCGGAGCGCGTTACGAACTGGACGCGCTGCGGACGGAAACCGCGCAGATGGTGCGCGAGCAACT
This sequence comes from Verrucomicrobiia bacterium, assembly GCA_036008545.1. GTDB lineage: Bacteria > Verrucomicrobiota > Verrucomicrobiia > Limisphaerales > Palsa-1400 > Palsa-1400. Next base: position 8,080 of record DASYNM010000522.1, on the reverse strand, counting down.
GACCAAAATCCAAACCTTCCGCCATCACTACGAATTATTCCGCGACAAGGTTGCCCCGCTGGCGCGACAGAGCATCGAGGCGAGCCGGATTTCGTACGAAGCCGGGCAAGCCGGATTGACACAGGTGCTGGCCGCCCGGAAAAACGCGTTGGAATCCGAATCGATGCTGCTGCAACACCTGACCGATTACGAAATTGCGGTGGCCGAACTCACTTCCCTGGCCGGTGCATCTCTCGCCATGATGACCAACACTCCCATTTCAACCCAGCAGGTGAAACCATGAATAGAGCGATTCCATTATGCCTTGTGCTTATCCTTGCGCTGCTAGCCACATCCTGCGAACGCCATGAAAATAAAAAGCCTGCCGACGTGGACTATTACACATGCACGATGCACCCGTCGGTGCGATCGCAGGTGCCCGACAGCAAATGTCCGATCTGCGGCATGACTCTGGTGCCGGTCAAAATTCACACCGGTAGCGCGGCCGCGCCATCCGCGCCAGAGGCACCGCCGCACGCGGCTGTGTTCAACATTCCGTTGCAGCGTCAGCAACTTATCGGCGTTACCTACGCGCAGGTGGAATCGCGCGCGCTGCAGTCCACCGTCCGCGCCCTTGGTGTGGTAGCCTCCGACCCGTTGCGACGTTCGAGCTACGTCAGTCGCGTGGAAGGTTACGTGCAAAAGCTCGAGGTTTCCTCCGCCGGCCAGCGTGTGGAGAAGGGCCAGCCATTGTTGACGCTCTACAGCCCCGACTTGCTGGTGGCCGAACGCGAGTTGGCCGATCTTCTGCAAAGCCTCGACCGGGCCAAGTCCTCCGGCTTGCCGGCTGCCATCGACACTGCGCAGCAAAATATCGCCGCCGCGAGGAGGCGATTGAATTTCTGGAACATCGACGACGTGGAAATCGAGCGCCTGGAAAAGTCGCGCCAGCCCGCCGAATACTTGACACTCTTCTCGCCGTTTCAGGGCGTGGTGCAAGGCCTCCAAGCCAGTCAGGGCCGACGGGTGATGCCCGGTGATCCGCTGGTGGAGGTTGTCGATTTGTCGTCGGTGTGGGTCTGGGTCGATTTCTACCAGGACGACCTGCCGGTGTTGACCAACGGCCAGCCCATCACGATCACCAGCGAGAGCGACCCCGCCTGGCGCGCGCAAGGAACCATCGCGCTGATCGACTCGTTCCTGGACCCTGTCAAACGCACTTGCCGCGCCCGGGTGGACTTGTCCAATTCCGATCTCAAGCTTCGCCCCGAGATGTACGTCAACGCGGAGTTGCGCGTGAATTTCGGTCCCGGTTTGGCGGTGCCCGCGAGTGCCGTCCTGCCGACGGGCGAGCGCAACTACGTGTTTGTCGATAAGGGCGCGGGCAACCTCGAACCGCGCGTGGTCGCATTGGGTCGCCAGGACGGGGGGTATTACGCCGTTCGCAAAGGGCTGGCCGCGGGAGAGCGCGTGGCCAACAGCGCGCTCTTTCTAATTGACGCTGAGGCGAAGGTGCAGGGCGCGCTGGCCGGATGGTCCACGCCATGAACACCACCGATCCCAACAACGCGAGCGGCAGGCCGCCCTTCATCGAGCGCCTGATTGAAGCCAGCGCGCGCAATAAATTCCTAGTCCTGTTATTGACTATGGCCGCGCTGGGGGCCGGGCTGTGGAGCCTGGTACGAATGCCGCTGGACGCCATCCCAGATTTGAGCGACGCCCAAGTCATCGTTTACACCGACTGGGAGGGCCGTTCGCCGGATTTGGTCGAGGACCAGATCACCTACCCGGTTTCCAGCCGATTCATCGCGGCTCCGAAAGTCAAATTCGTGCGGGGCGAATCGATGTTCGGCAAGTCGTTTGTCTATGTGATTTTCGAGGATGGCACGGATATTTATTGGGCGCGTGCGCGTGTGCTCGAATACTTGAATTCCGTTCGCGGCAGCCTGCCGGAAGGCGTGAACCCAATCATCGGCCCGGACGCCACGGGCGTGGGATGGGTCTATGAATACGCTCTGACCGATGAAACCGGCCAACACAATTTGGCGGAACTTCGCTCCCTCCAGGATTGGCGGCTGCGCTACGCACTGGAATCGGTGCCAGGCGTGGCGGAGGTGGCGTCGGTCGGCGGCTTTGTCAAGCAATACCAGGTCGATGTCGATCCGAACAAGCTGGCCGCTTACGGCATTACCCTGGCCGAGGTCATCGCCAAGATCCGCGACTCGAACGGCGATGTGGGCGGAAAAATTTTCGAGACTGCCGCGACCGAATACTTCATTCGCGGTCGCGGCTATCTCAAAAGCGAGGCCGACATCGAAGGCATCCCGCTCAAATCGGTTGGCGGGACGCCCGTCTGCGTGCGCAAGGTAGGAACGGTCCACATTGGCCCCGACCTGCGGCGCGGCGTGGCGGAGCTGGACGGAAAGGGGGAAACGGTGGGAGGCATCGTCATTATGCGTTACGGCCAAAACGCATTGACGGTCATCGACGGAGTCAAGAGGAAATTGCACGAATTGGAATCTTCACTACCGGCCGGAGTCAAAATTGTTCCCACCTACGACCGCAGCGGCTTGATTCTAGACTCGATCAAAACGCTGCGTGAAAAACTCATCGAGGAAAGTCTTGTCGTGGCGCTGGTGTGCCTGCTTTTTCTGTGGCATGTCCGCTCGGCATTGGTGGCCATCATCACGCTGCCGGTGGCGATCGTTCTCTCGTTCCTGCCGATGTATTGGATGGGGCTAAGCTCCAATATCATGTCGTTGGGAGGCATCGCGATTGCCATTGGCGCGATGGTCGATGCGGCGATCATCATGGTGGAGAACGCGCACAAATTCCTGGATCGTTTCGAGCAGGAGCACTCACGCGCACCCTCGGCCGCCGAGCGCGTGGCCGTGGTCATCGGAGCGGCGCGAAGCGTGGGGCGTCCGCTGTTTTTTTCGCTGTTGGTGATCACGGTCAGTTTCGTGCCGGTCTTTAGCCTGGAGGCGCAGGCCGGCCGGCTGTTCCACCCGCTCGCATTCACAAAGAGTTTCGCCATGTTCTTCGCCGCACTGCTGGCGGTAACGCTGACTCCGGTGTTGATGGTCCTCCTGATTCGCGGCCGCATCACACCGGAACACAAGAACCCCATCAACCGACTGTTGATTTGGTTGTATCAGCCAGTGGCGCGCTTTGTGTTGCGGTTTCGCTGGCTGACGCTCTTTCTGGCCTTGGGCATATTGGCAGCCACTGTTATTCCGCTGCGCCGTCTTGGCAGCGAATTCATGCCGGCGCTTAACGAAGGCACGATTTTGTTCATGCCGACAGCCGTCCCCGGCATGACCATCAACGAGGCCACGCGCATTTTGCAAATCCAGGACCGGCTGCTACGCACGATCCCGGAGGTCGCGTCCGTCTTCGGCAAAGCCGGCCAGGCCGAAACGCCGACCGATCCAGCGCCGCCCTCGATGTTCGAAACCGTCGTCGTGTTCAAACCGCACACGCAATGGCGCGAGGGCATGACGTGGCAGAAGATCATCGCGGAGATGGACGAAAAGCTCAAGATGCCGGGCATGGCCAACCAATTTTGGATGCCTATTCAGACCCGCACCGACATGCTCACCATCGGCTTCCGCACCAAGCTGGGCCTCAAGGTGTTCGGCCCGGACCTGGCGGCCATCGAGAAGACCGCCGTGCAAGTGGAGCAGGCGCTGGTCGGCACGCCTGACACCCGCACCGTGTTCGCTGAGCGCGCCACCGGCGGCTATTTCCTGGACTTCAACATCAAGCGCGAGGCCGCCGCGCGCTTCGGATTGACCTCCGGAGATGTCAACGATATTATTGAAACCGCCATCGGAGGAAAGACCATTTCCACCACGGTCGAAGGGCGAGAACGCTATCCGATCAGCGTCCGCTACGCCCGTGATTTTCGCGAGGACCTCGACGCCCTCCGCCGCGTGCTGGTGCCTCTGCCCGGCGGCGGACAGATTCCGATATCCTCGGTGGCCGATTTGCGATTCAAAACTGGCCCTCCATCCATCCGCAGCGAAAACGGGCAGTTGGTGGGATTCGTCTTTGTCGATGTGACAACAGACGATATCGACGGCTACGTGCGCGCGGCGGACGGTCGGTTGAATGAGCGAGTCAAATTCCAGCCCGGCTGCTACGTGCAATGGGCCGGGCAATTTGAGTACCTGAAGGCAACGCAACAGCGGCTGCGATTCGTCATCCCGATGACCTTGCTGATCATTTTCGTTTTGATCTACCTGAACACCCGTTCGCTGCCACGCACGGTCATCGTGCTGTTGGCGGTGCCGTTCTCGCTCGTCGGCGCGTTTTGGCTGCTGTATCTGCTCGACTACAATTTGAGCGTGGCCACTTACGTTGGCCTCATGGCGCTGGCGGGATTAGACGCCGAGACGGGCGTGGTGATGCTGCTGTATCTCGATCACGCCTGGGATCGAGCCAGCGCGGCGGGGCGGATGCGCACGCGAGGGGACCTGCACGACGCCGTCATGGAAGGGGCCGTGCAACGCATCCGTCCCAAAGCAATGACGGTGTGCGCGATTCTGTTCGGATTGCTGCCGATCCTCTGGTCACCGGCCACGCAAGCCGGGGCCGACGTGATGAAGCGAATCGCCGCGCCGATGATTGGCGGGGTGGTGACGTCGGCGATTTTGGAATTGCTCATTTACCCGGTCATTTACATTTTGTGGCGCAAACATCATTTGCCTGATGCCGGAGAAAACGCCAAAATCTAAGAACAGCCGGAGTGTGCGCTACCTGCTGCCGCTTTTGTACGGGCTGCCGGTGCTCGTCGTTTTGGGCTTTTGCGGCTACTTGGGTTATGGCCGCTTCTCGCACAAGGGGCCGCCGGTGCGGAAAATTTCCGCCGCGCCCTTCCTGACGGTCAAGATCGACACCCTGACCGCCCGGCTGTTCGCCCAAGGCAATGCCTTGAGCGCGGCGGGCAACGATTTATTCATCGAATTCCGCGACGATCAGGGAAAATTAGTCGATGTGGGCGCGGTTTCCTTTGTGCTGGCCTTGCACATGTCTGGCTCGGTCATGCACAGCATCGGCATTGTCAACCGGACCGCCACACCAGGCCAATACCGGACGACTCTCGACCCCGGCCTAGCCGGGGAATGGAAGGCAACGCTCAGTTACACCGGGTCGCGCGGGCAGGCCCAGGCCGATTTTACCGTAAAGGTGATGTGAGGGGTTCAATATGGCTCGCCAAATGCCGATATATCTGCTAGTATATACTAATGATGTTAATGGCTTTGACACCGCCGTTCGTGTCCAGTGCGAAATTTAACTATTTCGACCTGGTTGCCGTTATTTGGCTCATTATCGGGTTTTTCCGTGGGCGCAAACGGGGTATGTCCCAGGAATTCCTGCCGTTGATGCAATGGGTTGCCATAGTCGTGCTGGGTGGCTTGTTTTATACTCAGGTCAGTGTTTATGTCCACCAGTACGCGCAGTTCAACTGGCTTTGGTCCAATGTCGCAGCCTACCTGCTCATCGCCGGCGTCATCCATCTCCTATTCAAGTGGTTCCAGCAGATGTTCGCCGAAAAGCTGGTGGAAAAAGACCCGTTTGGGCGCGGTGAATTTTACCTCGGCATGATGTCCGGCGTCGTGCGTTTTGGTTGCATGATCATCTTTGCCATGGCCCTGATGAATTCCCGCGTCGGCACCGCCGCTGAATTGGCCCAAACGGAGAAATTTCAGGCCGCTTGGTTCTCCGACATCCGCTTTCCCACTTACGGGGAATTTCAGCAGGATGTGCTGCTCAAATCCTTTTCCGGAAAATTTGTCCAAGTCCATCTGAAGTCTGTTCTCATTGCCTCGGTTACCTACAACCCCACCGGTCCGCGACCATCATCGGCAAGGTCCGACACCATCGCGCAGAAAAAGAATCAGGAGATCGACGACATCCTTGGTTCCACCAGAAGATAGGTTTCCTTCCAGCTATGGGCGGCTTCTTCTCTCCCGAAACGCTCGAACAAATCCGCGCGGCCAGCGATATTGTCGATATCATCGGTGGCTATATTCCGCTTAAACGCAACGGGGCCAATTTCGTCGCCCTTTGCCCGTTTCACCGGGAGAAAACTCCCAGTTTCAACGTCAGCGCGCAGAAGCAGTTTTTCCATTGCTACGGGTGCCACAAGGGCGGGGATGTTTTCACGTTCGTCAAGGAATACGAGAGCATCGATTTTCCCGACGCGGTGCGGCGCCTGGCGGAGCGGGCGCGCATCCCGATCGAGACGGAGAACCAACCCGGCGGCACGGAAACGCGGCATCTGAAAGACCGGCTGCTGCAAATCCACGAGCAAATCACGCAGCGTTGGCAAGCGGCCTTGGCGGCGGGCGAAGCTGGGCAATTGGCACGCGACTACCTGGCGCGGCGCGGTGTCTCGGCCGATGGGGTGCAACTTTTCCGGCTAGGCTGTGCGCCCGACGTTTGGGATGACACGGTCAATTGGGCCAAGAGCAAACATTACGAATTGCCGCTCATGGAACAGGCAGGATTGATCGTGCGCAAGGAAGGCAGCGACCACTATTACGACCGGTTTCGCGGGCGGCTTATTTTCCCCATCTGCGACGAACAGGGGCGCGTGGTGGCTTTCAGTGGACGCATTTTGACGGGTGACGAAAAGACCGCCAAATATGTCAACTCGCCCGAAACACCGATTTTTACCAAGGGCAAGGTCATGTTCGGATTAGACAAATCCAAACGCGCGCTGCTCGACGCCCATCGCGTGGTCATTTGTGAAGGCCAGCTTGACCTGATCGCCTGCTTCATGGCAGGTGTTAAACATGTAGTGGCCCCGCAAGGGACGGCCTTGACTTCCGAACACACGCGTATTCTGAAGCGTTATGTGGACGAAGTGGTGCTCTGTTTCGATTCGGACAACGCCGGCCAAAACGCCGCCGTGCGATCGTTGGACAGCCTGCTGGCGTCAGGCCTCGCGATCCGCGTGGCAACTGTCCCCGCGCCGCACGACCCGGACAGTTTCATCAAGGAATTCGGCGGCGGCGCGTTCGCGCAACTGGTCGAAAACGCACGCGGCTTCTTCGATTATTACCTGGACCGCCTTTGCGCTATGCACGACCCAGCAACCGATCGCGGCCGGCGCACCATCGTCCAAGGCATGGCGGAGTCGCTGCACAAAACGGGCAGCGAGGTTCTGCGCGACACCTACGCCCAAAAAACCGCCTTGCGCCTGGGCGTGGCGGCGGAGGCCATGCGGCAGGAATTCAAAAAGACCTCCCGTCCGCCTGCTGTTGACACGGAAGAGTCCGATGAGTCCACCGAGTCCACGGCACCCTCAACGCCCCGCCCAACCCAGCACGAATGGTGGTTGCTGCGCGTGCTGCTGGAAAACAACGACCAGGTCGATTGGGTGGCGGCGCATCTGGATGTGGCCTGGCTGCCCACTCCCGACGCGCGCGAGATCGTTGCCCAACGCTTGCGACTGGGCCACGACTGGCCCGGCGCGGCGGCATGGCTTTCGCAGCCGGAAAACAGCCGCTGGCAAAGCCTGGTCTCTGAAATCCTGACCGACAGCAAGCCCATCCCCGACGCGGCGGCGCTGGTGCAAGGCTCGCCCACGCGCGACGGCATCGTTAAAATTCTTCGTGACAAAGACATCGAGCGTCGGGTGGCGGACTTGAACCGTCGGCTCGCAGCGGCCGATACGGCGGAGGCGTCGTCCGGAGAGTGGCTGGAAGAAATGCAACGGTTGCGCCAGCTCAAAAAGAAGCCGCTCCTGCCCAGAAGCGACCAGGACAGTTGACGTGAACGATGCGTTGCAAAAGGCCGCCGAGACTCTGGGGTTGTCCCGATATGCGCGCCACATTTTTCTTTGTGCAGACCAGACGGAACCGAAATGTTGCGCCAAGGAAGCCGGGTTGGAGTCGTGGGAGTTTTTGAAACGGCGACTGAAAGAGTTGAATCTGGCCGGACCGAATCCGCTGGTGTATCGGAGCAAGGCCAATTGCCTACGCGTCTGCGTCGCGGGGCCAATCGCGGTCGTCTATCCCGGCGGTATTTGGTATCACTCCTGCACGCCGGCCGTTTTGGAACGCATCATCCAGGAGCACTTGATCGGAGG
>DASYNM010000521.1:0-3333 GCA_036008545.1 Verrucomicrobiia bacterium | reverse complement strand
AGCGTCCGGGCTTTTTCATGCCAGGCTTTGGGTTTTGGCGCTCTTCGCGCTGTTGCTGTGCTTCCTCGCGACTGGCATCCGTGATCTGGTCCGGCGCGGGAGAATCTTCAATGTATCTGTCGCCCAGCTTGATTTCCACATCGGTGGGTTCGCGCTGGTAAATGCGCTCATAAAGAAACTGAATCCTGGCTTCCCTGCCCTCCTCATCCCTGAATTCCTGTTCACCGACGAGACGACGCGACAATTCCACCACCAGCGGATTGTTCATCATGAACAGTGCTTGCTGCGGCACGGTCGTTTCATAGCGTTTGCCGGTGGTGATGTCGGGATTGGCAAAATCGAATTGGCCATAGACTTCGGGCAGATTGCGGCGATCCACGGTGCCGTAGATCGTGCGGCGGTGCGAAAAGCCGCCCGCCCCTACATCCAGTTGCACAGGCGGTCCGCCCATTGTCAATTCTAATTGTCCGCCGAGGGCCAGAATCGAATCCCGAATCTCCTCGAAATCCAGGCGCCGAATGTTTGCCCGCCACAGTAGGTGGTTCTGCGGATCGATCTGGGCATAACGCGGGTTGGTGGCGCTACTCTGCTGGTACGTGTTGGAGAGCATGATCTGGCGGTGCAATTTCTTGATTGACCAACCGTCTTGCATGAAATGGAGTGCCAGATAATCCAGTAATTCGGGATGCGTCGGCGGATCGGATTGGTTGCCCAGGTCGTCCGGCGTGCTGACTATGCCCTGGCCAAAGTGATGCAGCCAGACGCGATTGACCAGCACGCGCGCCGTCAGCGGATTCTTAGGGTTGATAATCGAGTAAGCCAGTTCCAGGCGCCCGCTGCCGTTCATGAACGGCGCGCGATTGCGTCCGGCCAATACTTCCAAAAAGCGCCGCGGAGCGATTTCGCCTTTGTTATCGGCCTCGCCGCGCAAGAAGACCGGGGAGTCGTGCGGCTTCGTGCTATCATAAATGGCAGTCGCGCACGGAGGCGAACCCGGATCCGTCAATTCCAAGCGCGCGATTTGGCGGCGGGCCTGATTTTCCTCCTGTTGCACTTCCTTGTTCTTCGGGGCGTTGCGGCGCTTCCCCTTCAACTGAGCCTCATCATTAGCCACGGTCATTTCCAAGTCGCTGATCTTCTTGCTAAACTCGCGGTATTCCGGGGTCATCTTGGCCGACGTCAACAGCGGCTCTTCAGCCGGCTCAACGCAACTGTCGAAAATGCCGCGCAACGAATAATAGTCCTGCTGCGGAATTGGATCGAATTTGTGATCATGGCAGCGCGCGCAAGTCACCGTCAGGCCGAGGAGGCCTTTGCAAACGACGTCGATACGGTCATTGATGATGTCGTTCTTGTTGTCCATGAAACGCGGCCCTAAAGTCAGAAAGCCCAAGGCGGCGAGGTTGGCGGCGCTTTCTCCCTGCACCCTGTCCGCCGCCAATTGTTCGAGCACGAAGCGGTTATAGGGTTTGTCATCGTTGAACGATTTCACGACATAATCGCGATATGTCCACGCGTAGGGGTAAATTGGCACATCCTGGTTCTGCCGGATGTCGCCCTTGGTGTCAGCGTAACGCGCGGTATCGAGCCAGATGCGGCCCCAGCGCTCGCCGTATTGCGGGGAAGCCAGCAGCCTATCCACCAATTTGGGATAGGCATCGGGCGACTTATCGTCAACAAATGCTTGAACCTCCTCAGGCGTCGGCGGAAGACCGGTCAAATCATACGTTGCCCGGCGAATGAGCGTGCGCCTGTAGGCGGGCGGATTGGGCTTCATGCCGTTCGCCTCCAACTTGGCCAGGACAAAGGAGTCCACCGGATCGGCCACCCAATTCGTGTCGTGAACCTCCGGCTCGGATACGCGCTTGATTGGTTGAAAAGACCAGTGCTCGCGGCGATCCTTGCTCCAACCTGCGCCGGCCAAGGCTTTGCCGACTGAACGCGGATCAGGCGCACCCATCTTGACCCAAGTCGTCAGGTCGGCGATTTGCGCATCGGAAAGTTTTTTGCCCTTGGGAGGCATTTGCAGGTCGGCGTCCTCGTACCGGACTGCTTTGATGAGCAAACTCTTGTCCGGGTTGCCGGGCACAACGGCCGGTCCGCTATCGCCGCCCTTGAGAATGCTCTCGTGGTATTCCAACGAGAGGCCGCCTTTGAGCTTGGCCGCCTGGGAGCTGTGACACTTGTAACAATTGTCCGAAAGGATGGGCCGAATTTTATTTTCGAAAAATTCCAGGTCGGCCTTCGAAGGCGTTTGCGCGCGGGCCATCGGCGCACACATATAACCGACTCCCACGGCCAATCCGAAAAAGGAAGAGAGTCTTTTCATGCGCGGGGTCAAGCCATCACACCCTTGACGACATTGACGCTGCTCACGCTGCTGCCCGCGATGTCGGTCAAATGAAAATCGCGGCCGTTGTAGCGGTAGCTCAAATCGTTGTGGTCGAAACCAAGGAGGCGCAAAATCGTGGCGTGCAAATCGTGGACATGCACGGGGTTCTCCACCGCCGCCGCGCCCAGTTCGTCGGTCGATCCATAGATAGTGCCGCCTTTGACGCCGCCGCCCGCCATCCAGATGCTGAATCCTTTGGCATTGTGGTCGCGACCGGGATTGGCGTTGCCGTTGCGGTCTTTGGTCGGTGTGCGACCAAATTCGCCGCCCCAGATTACCAGGGTGCTGTCCAACATGCCGCGCTGTTTCAAATCGGTCATCAGTGCGCCCAGGGGTTGGTCGATTTCCTTGGCTCGCTCCGGCAGGCGTTTCTCGAGATCCTGGTGATGGTCCCAGCCGCCGGCCCAAACCTGGACGAAACGCACGCCACTTTCCAGCAAACGCCTGGCGATAAGCATCTGCTTCCCCTGGGGCGTCGAACCGTACAAATCACGGATATTTTGCGGTTCCTTGCCGATGTTAAACGCCTCGGAGGCGGCTGCCTGCATTCGAAAAGCGATTTCGTAGGCTTCGATGCGCGCTTCCAACTGGGCGTCTTTCTGCAAATCCTGGGCGTGAAGTTCGTTGAGTTGATGGATTAAATCCAATTGCCGACGCTGTTCGCCTTCCGAAACATACGGGTTACGAATGTTCTCAATCATCTTGTCAACGTCGCCAGCACCCGTGTTGATGTTGGTGGCTTGATAAATTCCAGGCAAAAAGGCCGAGCTCCAATTCTGCGTGCCACCCGCAGGCAGGCCGCCGCCGTTGTGCAGCGAAATGTAGCCGGGCATGTTCTGATTCTCCGTGCCCAAACCATACAGGGCCCATGAGCCAACGGACGGCTTCGGTACGGAGCGCGAACCGGTATTCATCATCACGGTGGCGAGTTCGTGGGCCGG
>DASYNM010000520.1:0-25694 GCA_036008545.1 Verrucomicrobiia bacterium | reverse complement strand
TTCTTACTTTCACGCGCCAGCAGAAAGATCAGCGCGAACTGATTTTACTCCAGCCCATTGTGACCGACGCAGTCAAATTAATCCGCACTACCCTGCCCGAGAAAGTGGAGATCGTCACCGACATCGAACCTGGCGCCAGCTCCATCCTGGGCAATCCAACCCAAATCCATCAGGTCATTTTCAATCTTTGCACCAACGCCTGGCACGCCATGAAAGACGGCGCCGGCCTGATTCTTATCACGCAACGGATGGTGAGGTTGGAAGAAAACGTCCCGCCTCCGCATCCGACCTTGCACGCCGGGCCTTACGTGCGTCTGTCCATCCAGGACAACGGCAAGGGAATGGACACGACCACGATGGCCCGGATTTTTGAGCCGTTCTTCACCACCAAAGGTCCTGGCAAGGGCACGGGGCTTGGCTTGGCGGTGGTGCATGGCATTCTGCAAGCGCACGACGGCGCTGTCGTCGTGCAGAGCCAACCCGGCCAGGGCACAACTTTTCATCTTTACTTCCCCGCGGAATTGGCGGCGCCGGCCATGCCTTTGCTCGGTGGACCGAATGCAATCCCAGCCGGCTCCGGCCAGCACATACTCCTGGTCGATGACGAAAAGTCTTTGGCGCAAGCCACCAGTTTGTCTCTGACTCGTTTGGGTTACCGCGTGACCGAGGTTCATTCCGCGCGCGAGGCATTGACGGCCTTTGGCCAGCAACCCGCAGGCATCGATTTGGTCATCACCGACCTGACCATGCCCGGCATGAACGGGATCGATCTTACCAACGCCTTGCTCGGCATCCGCCCGGAATTGCCCATTATTCTGGCTTCCGGATTCGGCGGCGCAAGGACGGCCCATTTCGCGCGCGGACCTGGTTTGCGCGCGGTTTTGCAAAAGCCTTTTACCGTCGAGGCGCTGGCCAGCTCAGTTCAGCAACTACTGGCCAGTTCCGCCAAGGTTGAAAAAAGCTGAACTTGCTTGCTTTGCTGGGGCGAGACAGCCCGCAAAGCGGGCCGCTGTCAATTTGTTCTGCCCAGTCGAGCCCTGACTTTGTCCCATTAAATCGAATTAGGGTTCGTCGAGTCTCTCCCCACCGTTACGAAAGGCAGACAACAACAGTCATGCGCCGGGCGGAAGCGCTCTCACTTCTTAGCTTTCCCGCCTTTCCGACCGATGGCTTCCAGTAAGACGTCTATGATCGCATAAACTTTCTCCTGTTGCGCGGGGGGCAGCTTCTGCAAGGCCTCAATCAACTTCCGTTCCCTCGGGCTAAGCCGGCCAGCATGCGGCTTGGCTCCCGCTGGGGCCTCTTGCAGTTGGAAGGTTTGAGGATTAATCAGGTCAGGGCGTTCGCCGGCGATGATGACCTTGAGCAGTTGCATCGTCGTGGGCGAAGGCTTGTTGGGGTGATCGGGATTAATGAGGTGGTTGATGGCGCTGGGCGTCTTGTGCAGGCGCCGCGCCGCCATGGTCTGCGACCAACCCATCAATTCAACGAGTCGTTTGAATTCCACTTTAGTCGGGTCCATTTTAAATGTGTGTTATCGGATAACATTTCTTGGTTGACGTTATCCAATCATTTATGTTATTCGATAACAATATGAAGTTGCGCGCGGTCAATAGCAACAACAAAAGCGAGCCGCCGGCGACGGACATAGTGGCGCTGCACGCCGTGGCGACTTTGCCTGATTCCCTGGAAAAGCGGCGAAAAATCCTGTGCGCATTATTGGAGGCCTGTCCCCGCTCCCGTTACGCGGAAAGAATTTCCGTCATGCTCGAACACCTCGAACAACACCAGGCCTGCGCCCAAACCGTTCAAAACATAAACTCCCATGAAGATGAATAGAATCCAATCCCACAATGTCACCTCGCTGGTCGCCGTTTTTCGCGGCGTCCGGGAATGCCGGGCCAAGCTGCCTGGTGATCCTCAACGCATTATCGTTCTGCTGGCCCCGGCGGACTTCAGCCTGCCTCCGTTCTACGGCGATTTGCTCCGGCAACGCGGCGCCGTACTCGTGCAGGGCGACTCGCTGGACAAAAGCCGTGTGGGATTTCTCAAGGTCCTGGCCCACCGCACGCGCTGCGTGCCGTTGCTGCTGACCAACGCCGGCGTCTGGCGACGTTGGAACCGCCGCCGCACTCTCGAAGCCGCCCAAATCCGGCGCCGCACCCATTTGGTTGTCGAATTCCAGGCGCCAGCGTCCAACAACCTCGACCTCACATAATCCGCACCGAGATACGCACCATTCGCCCGACGCGGCTGTCGTTATGCTTCCATGACACAACGCGTACGCAAGAAAGTGATTTTCCGCTTCGCGCCCAGCAAAAATACTTCGTTGTAAATCGAAATAAACGCGTCATCATGAGCGTCTATTCGTAAGCATGTTGTCGCGCTCCAAGCAGTTCTCGCTTTTGCTCCTGGCTTTAGCCTTGGGCACGGGGCGGGCTTTCCCAAGTGACGTGGCCTCGTCGATCCGCTATAATCGAGATATCCGCCCGATTTTCGCCGAGAATTGCCTGCTCTGCCACGGCCCGGACAACAACCGCCGCAAAGCCAAACTCCGCCTCGACGTGCGCGATAGTGCCGTGGGTCTTAAGGCCATCGTGCCCGGCAAACCGGAAGACAGTCTGCTCGTCCAGCATATTTTCACCACCAACGCCGACGACATTATGCCGCCACCGGCCACGCACAAGGCGCTCACGGCGGAGGAAAAAAAGACGCTTAAGGAATGGATCGCCCAGGGCGCGCCCTACGAGAAGCATTGGGCCTACATCAAACCGATGCGCCCCGCCGTGCCGGCGGTGAAGGAGAAGGCTCGTGTACGCGACCCAATCGATGCTTTTATTCTTGAGGCGCTCGAAGCGCGCGGCATCGCTCCGTCGCCCGAGGCGGACAAACGCACGTTGCTGCGCCGCGTGAGCCTGGACTTGACCGGGTTGCCCCCGACGCCGGAAGCGCTGGAGGCGTTCATGCAAGACGACAGCCCCGGCGCTTACGAACGCCAGGTGGACCGCTTGCTGGCTTCGCCGCATTACGGCGAACGCATGGCCGTGCCGTGGCTGGACGCGGTGCGGTTCGCCGACACGGTGGGTTATCACGGCGACCAGATTCAGCGTGATTTTCCGTATCGCGACTATGTGATTGACTCATTCAATGCCGACAAGCCGTTCGACCAATTCACCGTCGAGCAAAATGCGGGCGACCTCTTGCCCCATGCCACCACCGAGCAGAAAATCGCCAGTTGCTACAACCGCCTCAATATGAAAACGCGCGAAGGCGGCGCGCAGCCCAAGGAATACCTGGCCAAATACGCCGCCGACCGCGTCCGCACGCTGGCGGGGACGTGGCTCGGCTCGACCATGGGGTGCTGCGAATGTCACGACCACAAGTATGATCCGTTTTCGACCAAGGACTTTTATCAGATGGAAGCCTTCTTTGCCGACATCAAGGAATGGGGCTGTTACGAGATTTACAACGCGGACGAGGACGCGCCCGAACTCCGGGGCCTCGACAACGACTCGCCGTTCCCGCCCGAAATCCAGGTCCACAACCGCTATCTCGAACAACGCCTGGCCCGCTTGAATGGGGAGATGGATGATCTTATTGCACACGTTTCTGTCAAACTAAAGACTGACGCGAAGGAAAAAGCCACCTTCGCGCAATGGCGTCGCGAGTGCGCCGCTTTTGTGCGCGGACACCCGGACGGCTGGCTAACGCCGCTGCCCGCCGTCATTTTGATCAATACGAATCGTGCCAGCCTGGCGGATACCAATATCTTCGTTAGAGCCGATCACGCCATCGTCTTTGCCGCCGGAAGCGGCGAGACGGAGGTGGCGTTGCCGTTGACATCGAATTGGCTGGCTGCGATCCGAGTGGAATTGATTCCGCTGGCGACCGAAGGAGGCAGCGTGCTGCGCGACAAAGCGGACAGGACGGCGATTTCGTTTACCGCCAGCCTCAAGCGCCTCGGGCAGCCTGCCGCGCAACGATTGGAATTCTCCGTCGCCGATGCCGATCACAAAGCGGACCATTATTTCAACGGCGAAAGTTTGGCCGGCCTCGGTGGTAGCTGGAAAATCGCGCCGAATGAAGTCACGAATCGTCAAAGCGCAATCTGGCTGCTCAAGCAGCCGCTTCACGCGGGCGACGGCGATTCGCTGGTGCTGCATTTCCGGGAACATAAGGCGGCTTGCATGCGCATTTCCGTCTCGCCCTTCGCAGGCGACGATCCCATGCTCTCCGGCGCGGGTGAGAATCTTCGCCACGCGTTGGCTTTGGGCAATTTCCTGCGCGGCGAAAAGCAAGAGCGCGCGTTGGAGAAGTCGTTCTTCCTCGGTGCCGGCTGGAGCGGCGAACTGGCGGAGGTGCAAAAGCTGGAGCGCGACGCGCAGGAGTGCAATCACGGTCTCGCGTTCACGATGGTCACCGAAGCCGTCAAGCCCCGGCCCATGCGCGTGCTCACGCGCGGCAATTGGCAGGACGAGAAGGGCGAGATGGTCGTGCCGGGAGTGCCGCATTTTCTGCCGCAAGTTGCCAACCCCGATGGACGCCGTTTGACGCGCCTGGACTTGGCCCGCTGGCTGGTTGACAGGGACAATCCACTGACCGCGCGCACGGTAATGAACAGGCTTTGGAAACAATTCTTCGGCACGGGCCTCTCGGCGGTAGTCGATGATCTGGGGACGCAGGGCGAGTGGCCGTCGCACCCGGAATTGCTCGACTGGTTGGCGGTCGAGTTCGAGGACAACGGGTGGGATGTCAAACATATGGTCAAGCTGATCGTCCTCTCTGCGACCTACCGGCAGCAATCTTGTCTGCGGCCCGAGCTGCGCGAGATCGACCCCAACAACCGGCTGCTTTCCTGCCAGTCGCCCCGGCGGCTGGACGCGGAATTTGTGCGTGACAACGCCCTCGCCATCGCCGGCCTCATCAATTTGGACCTGGGCGGGCCGAGTTTTTATCCCTACCAACCGGCGGGTTACTACGCCAACTTGCAATTTCCCGACCGCGATTACACCGCCGCCCCCGGCGACCTCCAATACCGTCGCGGGCTTTACATTCATTGGCAGCGGACATTTTTACAACCGGCGCTGGCGAACTTCGACGCCTCCTCGCGCGAAGAGTGCGCCTGCACGCGCAACGTCTCCAACACGCCGCAACAGGCGCTGACGCTGCTCAACGACCCGACATTCGTCGAGGCCGCGCAGGCACTGGCGCGAAATCTCTTGGCCCATCGCGCCACCGACGACGAGCGGCTGGAATTGGCCGCCCAACGCGCGCTGGCACGGCCTCTCCAGGCGCGGGAGCTGGATTCCCTGCGGCACTTCCTCGCCGAACAACGCGCCGACGCTCAATCCGCCGTCGCGAAGAGCGAGATGGCGGCGTGGACGTCGGTTTGCCGCGTCATTTTGAATTTGCATGAAACGATCACCGTGTATTGAAAAGGAAATCGCATGAACCCGTTCTCGGATAATTTCTCGCACGGCCTCAACCGCCGAACTTTTCTCAGCCGCGGCGCTTATGGCTTGGGCGGCCTGGCGCTGGCTACCCTGCTCAACCCGAGTCATTCCGTCGCGGCAGCGGTCGCGGAGGAAAAATGGCGCGGAGCGGTCAACCCGACACATTTTCCGCCGCGCGCCAAGCGAGTCATTCATCTGTGCATGGCCGGCGGCCCGTCGCACCTGGAAAGCTTTGACAACAAACCGGAGCTGAAAAAAATCGACGGCCAGCCGTTTCCTGAATCTTTCACCAAAGGCCAGCAATTGGCGCAATTGCAAGGCGCAACGCTCAAGGCGCTGGGGCCGACCTGCGAATTTAAGCGGTGGGGAAAATCCGGGCAGGAAATTTCGACGCACTTTCCCAACATCGGCGGCATTGCCGACGACCTTTGCATCGTGCGCTCCATGCACACCGAGCAGATCAACCATGACCCGGCCCACGCCTTTATGAACGCCGGCACGGCCATCAAGGGCCGCCCTAGCATGGGGTCCTGGCTCCTCTACGGCCTGGGCGCCGAGACTGACAGCTTGCCGGGATTCGTCGTCTTGACATCGCAGGGCGCCGGGGGCGGGGCGCAACCGGTCTCGGCCCGGCAATGGTCGAGTGGGTTTTTACCCAGCTAATTTCAGGGTGTGATGTTTCAATCCAAGGGCGACCCAGTCCATTACGTCGGCAACCCCGAGGGCGTCTGCCAAAGCACCCAGCGCCAGGTCATAGAAGAGGTCAACCGCCTCAATGGTTTTCTGGCCCAGGACCATTTCGACCCGGAGATCCAAACCCGCATTAGTCAATACGAATTGGCCTTTCGCATGCAGGTTTCCGTGCCGGAATTGACCGATTTCAAGAGCGAGCCGTCATCGATGCTGGATATGTACGGTGTCAAGCATCCGGGCGACGGCACATTCGCCTCCAATTGCCTGCTGGCCCGGCGGCTGGCCGAGCGCGGCGTGCGTTTCATCCAGCTTTACCACCGCGCGTGGGATCATCACGGCGATATTGTCAATCAAATGCCCATCGCGGCCAAGGAGGTCGATCAGGCCTCGGCCGCGCTGGTGCAGGACCTCAAGCAGCGCGGGATGCTCGAGGACACGCTGGTGATCTGGGGTGGTGAGTTTGGCCGCACGCCGATGGGTCAGGGCAGCGGGCGCGACCATCACATCAACGCTTTTTCCGTCTGGCTGGCCGGGGGCGGGATCAAGCCCGGTATCACTTGGGGCCAGACGGATGAGTTGGGGTACAAGTACGTCGAAGACAGCCAGCAGATGCACGTGCATGATTTGCACGCCACGATGCTTTACATGTGCGGCATCGACCACAAGCGTTTGACGTATCGCTACCAGGGGCGCGACTTTCGCTTGACAGATGTCTCCGGCGAAGTGGCCCGAGGTATCGTGGCTTGAGAGCTAATATCTCCAATCCGCCATTGTCAAAAACAAGGGTTGGACTCGTTCCATGGCAATGCCAGACACGCCTGGGTGCGCGCCTATTCTAAAGGCACCATTTTTTGCAGTGCAAGATGGTCGATTTTGCCGGTGCCCAGTTTCGGAATGTCGCGAACGTATTTTACTTCCCGTGGCACACACAGGTTGCTCAATCCCTTGGCCTTGATGGCGGCGCGGATTTCCTCCAGCTTCAATTTCTGCTCGTTGCAGACGGCGATCAAGGCTTCGCCCCGATCCGCGTCAGGCCGGGCGAGGATGGCCGCCTGAAAGCGCAGGCCGTATTGCGGGAACGCTCCTGCCAGCGCCTCCTCGACCGCCGTCAGGCTGACCATTTCGCCGCTGACTTTGGCGAATCGCTTAAGCCGCCCCAGAATAAAAAGGAAACCGTCCTCGTCCACTTTGGCGACGTCGCCGGTGTCGTACCATCCGCCCTGGGCCTGGAATTTGGCGTTGGGTTCTGCGTTCAAATAGCCGCGCATAATGTTGGGGCCGCGCACCCACAAACGCCCGCCTTCTGCCACGCCGTCCACCGGCTCGAACTTGTATTCGATGCCCGGCAGAAACCTCCCAGCCGATCCGTAGCGCGGATTGAGCCATGTGTTGACAGTCAGAATCGGGCTGCACTCGGTCGCTCCGTAACCTTCCAGCACGCGCGCGCCGTATTGCCGCGCCCAGGCGTTGGCCGTAGGCTCCTGCAACTTCTCCGCCCCGGAAATCAGCAGGCGCAAAGTGCGGAAATCATAAGGGTGCGCCTTGCGCGCGTAGCCGTTGAGAAAGGTGTTGGTGCCGAAAAATATGGTGCAATCCAGATCGTAGATCAGCGTCGGAATGACGCGGTAATGCAGCGGGGAAGGGTAAAGGAAAACATACATCCCGCGCACCAGCGGCAGGAGCAGGCCCATAAGACCGAAACTGTGAAAGAGCGGCAGGGCGTTGAAAACGCGATCGCTGTCAACAAAATCGTTGATGGCCAGCATCTGGCCCATGTTGGCCAGCAAATTGCCGTGCGTCAGCTCCACTCCCTTGGGCGGCCCTTCGGACCCGCTGGTGAAAAGTATCACGGCCGGGCTGCTCTGCTGCTGCGGCCCGACGATCGAGTGCGGGTGGAGGATGACTTGCGCCAGCGCGCTCAATCGCTGCACGCTCGAAATCCCGGCCCGAACATTCTCCAAATAAATAAACTCAAGACCTGCGTCCTTCATCGACTGCACGTTCAATTTTGCCCGCTCCAGAAAAAGCCGGGACGTAATCACATGCTTGACTCCCGCCAATTGGGCGCAGGCCAGCATCGTTGGCACGCCGCTGGAAAAATTGAAAATAGCCGGCACTTTGTCAGCCGTCCACAAGCTCAGGAGCGTGACCGGGAGGGCGTTGGCATTGGGCAGCAGCACGCCCACGCGGCGGCCACCGGCGGGTAGAAAAGAGTTCCATTGCTCGGCCAGGGCAGCGGTCCCGGCCAGCAACCGGCGGTAACTCAGTTTCGTATGCGTGACATCTTGCAACGCAACCGCCGACGGGCGGCGCCGCGCCGTTTCCACAATGGCCGCGGAGACGTTGGCTGGGCTTGCGGCCAGATCCACGGCAAACCGTTGCGCCGCCATGGCGTCGTAGAGCCAGCGAGTCAGTCTCTGGCGTGCGCGAATCGCGCTGATACCTTCGAATTTCGGCGGATTTAGGACGGCGCTAAAGTGCGCGGAAACGTTTGGAAAACATTGCTTGCGATCCGGGTTCTTGGAAAACGGCAGGCGATACGCGCCGCGCAAATAACAAGTGATGACCTTGGCGTTTGTTTTCAAAAGCAGAAAACCTGTGCCTTCGAACAACTTCATCAACGACCCGGTGCGGGAAAGGCGGCCCTCGGGAAAGATGACCAGCTTGCCCCCGCTTTGCAGATATTCGGCAATGCGTTTGACAGCGTAAGGCGAATCGGTTTCCACTGGAAAGGTGAAGCGGTTGATCATGATCAGCCGATGCACGAAGCTGACCTCCGCGCCTTCTTTCGAGGTCACAAAGCGCCAGCTTTTGTCGAGGCACACGGCGACAAAGAGCCAATCGACCCACGACGAGTGATTGGGCAGCAGCATGATCGGTCCGGGCGTCTGCAGGACCGCCGTGTTCTCGGCGCGAAACCGGAAGAGCAGGCGCAGGAGAATGAGCAAGAAAGTCTTCATAGCGGGCGTCGGCGTGACAACATGCGGTCGATGATCAGAAACAGGATTAGCGTGCACGTGGCCACCACCGAGAATTCCGCCAGTGGGCGATCCAGCGGCATGCGGCCTCGTGGTGGCAATTCCAATTGGGCGATTAGCATCGCGTCCTGGCCCGGAAACGGCGCGGAGGAAATGACATGCCCGTTCCGTCCAACAAATTGCGAAATGCCCGAACTGCACAGGCGGAAAACCGGCACCGCGTACTCTGCTGCGCGCATCGGCGCGATACGCCCGTGCAGTTCATGCTCCGCTTTGCCCCAATCGGTGCCGTCCATGGTGGGAAAGATCAAAGCTTGCGCGCCCTGCCGAATCAATTCGTCCGTAACTCGCGTGTAGCTGGCGTCGTAACAGAGGCCAAAGCCCAATTTGCCCCACGGCGAGTCCCAAATATGCTGGTCGCGCGCGGGCAATCCATCCTTCATGAATTGGACCGGCACGCATTTACCCTGTTGAAAGGCAATGGCGCCGTCCGGCCCCACCACAAACACTGAGTTGAAATATTGCGCTTCAGATATCGGTGCTTTACCGCCCGCGACCAGCCATCGCTGGTGGTCCTTGCACCATTTGAGGATCGATTCCGGAATCGGTCCGGAGAACGCGTATTCGCTCAGGACGAAGAGATCGGTCTGAGGATGTTGTTTCAATGCCGCCTCCAGCGCCGCTTTCACCTGGCCCTCGGACGCGCCTTCCAACTGCACCCCCACAATATTTATAGGTTTGACGGATGGACCGGGCGCAACAGGCATCCACAACGGCAGGGTCGAAATGGCCGCCAGTGCCACTCCGGCGGCCAAGCGCGCGACATTGGACAATTGCGCGACCACGCCAGCATAAGCCGCCCACGCCATGAGCAGAAAGCCGACGCCGTAAACGCCAAAGCCCGACAAGAACGGCAACGCGGCGGAATAGGAAAAAGCGTAACCCGCGTTCAACCAGGTGAAGCGCAGATAATAAAGTTCACTGCGGAAATATTCCAGTCCGGTCCACAAGAACGGCGCCATCACGGCCCAGGCGACGGGGCCGAATCGAAGCAAACAGGCTCGGCCAAGCGCAACAAAAAACCCCAACCAAAATGAGAGAATACACCAGAGCGCGATCGCCGCGGGGCCAAAGAGCGTCCAGAAAAATGTCAGGTGCGCCGCGTAGGCCGCCAGCCCGACGGCCATGCCAAACCAAAAAGCCTGCCGGGCCGTCGCCAAACCCGTCAGACGATATACGCCAAAAAGAAAGAGGACGATGGGCCACGGGCACGACGGAAAGAAGTAGGCCAAATGAAATGATGCCACCGCGACCACCGCCCACAACAGGCCGCCCATGATGGTTAGCGGCTTAAGTTGCATGGACGCGAATGGGTTGACCCGAAGTCGTCTCCGGTATTTTCAGCCAGGCAGTCACCTTCGAAGTGACATCATCGACGAACGCACTCACAAACTGGCTGGCCTGCAGCAACGGAAAATTGCGGCGGTTGCCAACGCTTTCTACCTGGCCAGTCATGCCGATTGGTTAACTTGTCGCGGATGTTCTGGCGACACAAAAATTCATGGATTTGACTCGTGCCCGTGATGTGATTATTCTGGGGGATATCCGATTATTGCCGTGCGTATGGAAAAAAAAGGACACACACCTGTCATTAGTCTGGCCGTTGCGGTCGTATCGGTTTTGGGTTTGGTGGCCTGCGGCATTGCTTGTTTCACATTGACTCAGACTCTAAGAATTCAGCGACAGGAGCTAAACGAAACCCGGACGCAAGTATCGACTTTAGATCAGGCTCTGGAGGTTCAGCGGCGCGATTTGAGCGAAACCCGGGAGCAATTGGCGACTGCGACCAACCGAATTGCCGGTGCGGAGCAGAGAAGCGAAAGCCTCAACCAGCAGTTGACAGCGCTGCGATCCAAGTCTCATGAAAGCAGACCGGCCACCGAGGGACCTCCCGCAACCGTTCAAGTTCCTGCCGCGGCACCCGACATTCCCGCCGGTGATTCCGTCGAAGGAAAATTGCAGGCCGAGGGCAAGAGCTGGGAACGGGCACAAGGCCAACCCGCTCCGGGCGGATACGTGCTCGACATCATGGATGGCCGACTCAACCAGCCAAAGGGTAGAGGCCGCATTGGGATGGTGGTGTCGGTGGCCGCCGATGAATCAGGCAGGCCTGTTGCCACTGTCGATTTCGGTCGCGGTTTTATTGTCGGCATTTCCGGGGGCGAGCTCGCGCCTGTTCGCATCCTTGCCCCCGAAGTCCGGTAACGGTGCGGGTCAACGCGCACCTCCCCTCGCGTAACCAACGTTGTTGGACACCCGCATTGGAATCGTTTAGCGTGCGCGGACATGAGCACGGCTGCGGAACCACCCGGCGCGCCCCTGCGGATTACGTCGATCGACGCCTTGCGCGGGTTGGTCATGTTCACCATGATCTTTGTCAACGATATTTCCGGTGTCTCGCCGAAAATCGTGCCAGCCTGGATGCGCCACTTCAAAGGCCGCAGCGGGATGACCTTTGTGGACATGGTGTTTCCTGGGTTTCTCTTCATCGTCGGCATGTCGATTCCATTCGCGCTCGGCGGGCGCTTGCGGGCGGGCGTGCCATGGTGGAAGACACTTTTGCATGTGATGGGCCGCACGCTCGCGCTGTTGTGCATTGGCATCCTCATGGTGAACGACGAATCTCCCGGGCCGGATATGTCGGGGTTGCCGCCCGCGCTGTGGGCCGTCCTTATGTTTGTCTCGGCCATGCTCGCGTTTTGCTCGATCTCGCCGCCGCTCGCTCCAGAGGCAGCGCGGCGCTGGGTTACCCGAGGTCTCCGCGTCCTTGGCTTGTGCGGCATGGTGGCGTTGGCCTTTATGTTTCGAGGCGACAAGGGCCAGCGGATCGTCACGATGTCCCCGTTCGCCATTCACACGGAATGGTACGGCATTCTCGGGTTGATCGCCTGGGCTTACTTCGTCGGCTCAGTCGTATATTTGACGTTTCGGGCCAATGCACTCGCGCTCTTGGGCTGCGTGGTGCTGCTGCTCGGGCTTTATCCGGCTGATCGGACGGGGCTTTTAGATAATGTGTGGCTGAACCCTTACGTTGGCATTGGGGAGACGTTGGGCGCGCAACCTTCCATTACCGTCGCCGGTTTGCTGCTGGCGTCCATCCTTGTTCAGGGCGAAAAACCCAGCCGGGCGCGAACGGTGCGGTTCACGCTGCTGTTCGTCGTTGGGTTTGCCGCCGCCGCACTGCTGTTCCACGGCCTCTACGGCATCAATAAAAACGAAGCTACGCCGTCGTGGTGCCTCTGGGCCTGCGCCTTCACCGCCGCGCTTTGGTTAATCCTTCATCTTGTCTGCGACGGCGCTCCAATGCCTCGACTGGCGAAGGTCCTCGCTGTGGCCGGCCAGAACGTTTTGCTGGCCTACCTGATTTCGGAGATGCTGCCGTCCTTGCTGGACCTGATTCACCTGGACAATACGTACGACGCGCTGGCGGGCGGCAGCCTGGGCACGGCCATGGCGCGTTCCGCTGGATGCGGCGTGGTCATCCTTTGCGTGACCGCCGCCTTGAACCGCGCCGGCTTCCGTCTGAAGTTGTGAAAGTCATCAGCCCGGAGGACGTAAAAAAAGCCCTTGACGGATTCGGGTTTATTATGTAATTTCAGAAGTGACAGAAATAATCGAAATATGAGTCCGCTCAGTCCAGTCCAGCAAAAGTTCATCCTCCATTGGGGCGAAATGGGAGCCCGCTGGGGCATTAACCGGACCGTGGCCCAGATTCACGCGCTCCTCTACCTCGCGCCCGCCCCGTTGCACGCCGAGGCCATCGCCGAGACGCTCGGCGTCGCCCGTTCCAATGTCAGCACCAGCCTCAAGGAGTTGCAAGGCTGGCGGATCATCAAGTTGGTCCACGTCATGGGCGACAAACGCGATCATTTTGAATCGATGAAGGATGTTTGGGAAATGTTCCGCGTGGTGCTCGATGAACGGAAACGGCGGGAGATCGATCCGACCCTGGCGCTTCTGGAGTATTGCATCCAGGAGGCCGACAAAGACAAGGGCGCGGACAAACATACGGTGGAACGCCTGCGCGCCTTGCAGGACTTTTTTCGGAAGACCACCGCTTGGTACACGCAGATCAGCAAACTGCCGGCCGGCGCCTTGTCCAAATTCATCGCGGCCGGTGACAAGGTGCGCAAGATGCTCGGTATCGGCGGATAAAAAATTTTGAGGCACTAATTCTGTGATTTCAGAAATAACAGACAATGTGAAAATCGGAGGCTGGGTCGAAATGTGGGCCCTGGCCGGCATGCTTTTCCTCTGCGCCAAATGGATGACCCTTCGTCCGCAGTGGGTGCTCGCCGCCAGGCCTTCTTTGGTCCGGCTCGCCGGCTATGTCTTCCTCTGGCCTGGTTTGGATGCGGCCGCCTTCTGCGGAGCGGCGCGCGCACCGCGGCCACTGGCAAGGGAATGGTTTTGGGCCTTGTGCAAAACGGCCTTCGGCGCCGGATTGATCTGGCTGGGAGCGCGTTTGGCCTGGCCCGCCCATCCGACGTGCGCCGCTTGGATCGCGATGGTCGGTTTGGCGTTCCTGATGCATTTGGGCGCCTTCCATCTCGCGTCTCTCTGCTGGCGCAAGATGGGAGTGAACGCCGCGCCGATCATGCGCACGCCGATCGCCGCCACGTCGCTGGGCCGATTCTGGGGCGGACGTTGGAACCGCGCGTTCACCGATTTGATGCAGCCGCACGTGTTTCTGCCCCTGGCAAAGCGCTTCGGCGCGCGCAACGCCATGCTGGCTGTTTTTCTGGCCTCGGGTTTGTTGCACGAGCTGGTGATTTCCCTGCCTGCGCGCGGCGGATACGGTTTGCCGACGGCCTATTTCGCAATCCAAGCGGCGGGTTTCTGCGTCGAACGTGGATCGTTGGGCAAGCGGCTGGGGTTGGGGCGCGGATTTCGGGGCTGGCTTTTTACGGTGATAGTCGTCGTGGGGCCGTTGCCGTGGCTGTTCCATCCTGTCTTCGTTCGCAACGTCATTTTGCCGATGCTTCGAGCCATCGGCGCAACCTGAAAGGCAAAAATATGAAAACATCATCACTCGCTCTCCTCCTCCAAATCGCCGGCGTGTTGCATCTGGGCTTGATCTGCGCGGGCGCGCTGATGCCGCGGGCGGTTCATCTGCGCGAACATCTTTCGCCGCTGCCGGAATTCATCCGACGGCTTTTCTGGGTTTACTACACGTTCATCGGTTTGTGCCTGTTCAGCTTCGGCGCGCTGACGTTGGCATTCGCGCCGGCCCTGGCCTCGGGCGCCCCGCTGGCCCGCGCGATCTGCGTGTTCCTGACCGTCTTTTGGACGATGCGGCTGGTGGCGGCAACCTTCATTTTCGATGTGCGCCCCTACTTGGCTAACTCCTATTTGCGACTCGGTTATCATGCGACCAATGTTACTTTCACTTATCTGCCCGTCGTCTATGCGCTCGCGGCGTGGAAAGGAGCGACGCCATGAAAATCGCCATCACCGGCGGCACCGGATTTGTCGGACGCACCATTGCGCGTGCGCTCATTAGCCACGGCCACGAAGTCGTTTTGATAGCGCGCGGAATCGATCAGACCTGCCCGTCGATCCGGCAATTGCCCAATGCCCACTTCATCGCCGCGGCGCTGGATGACACCGACCAGTTGGCCACGGCCTTTGCCGGTTGCCAGGCGGTCGCGCACTGCGCGGGGATCAATCGCGAAATCGGCGCGCAGACCTATCAACACGTCCACATCGACGGCACGCGCCGAGTTGTGGAGGCTGCCCGGCGCGCCGGCGTGGGCAAGATTGCGATGATCAGCTTTCTGCGCGCGCGGCCGAATTGCGGTTCCGGCTACCACGAATCCAAGTGGGCGGCCGAGGAAATCGTGCGCGGCTCCGGGCTGGATTACACGGTGTTCAAGTGCGGCGTCATTTACGGCAGCGGCGACCACATGCTCAATCACCTCAGCCATGGCTTCCACACTTTCCCATTGTTCGCATTCGTAGGATTCACCGACAAACCGATCCGGCCCATGGCCGTGGCGGACATCGCGCGGCTGGTGAAAGCATCGCTCGCCGACGGCGCGTTGTCGCGGCGGACGGTGGCCGCGATGGGGCCGGAAATCTTGACCTTGCGCCAAGCCGTCCGGCGCGTGGCGCGAGTCGTGGGTCGGCGGCCGCTGATGTTCCCGCTGCCCATCTGGTTCCACTACGTGCTGGGTTGGATCTTGGAAAAAGTGATGGTGACGCCGCTGGTTTCCATCGCCCAAGTGCGCATCCTCAGCGAAGGACTTGGCGAAGCCAGCCCGCCGTGCGAAACGTTGCCGCCAGATTTGGCGCCGGTCATTCCGTTCAGCGAGGAACAAATCCGCCAGGGCCTGCCTGCGCCCGGCCGATTCACTTTGAGGGACATTCGATGGTGCCGCGGGAAGAGTGGCGCGAGAAGCGCCCATCCCACGCGCGTTTTTTTCGAGCTGCCCTAAGCTGCAATAACGCTGCACGATTTTAACGCGAAGACGCAGAGATTCGCGCTTGCAATTTCAAGTTTGAATCCTTAGCGTGGATTCGCGCCGCGGGCGCGTCGGAACGGAACGATTTGGAATCTTATGATAGCCACACAGATTCGCCAGAAGGATGCTATTTTTTATTTTGCCTCTTACCCGTCGGAAAAGCTGCTCCAAAGTGTGCGTTTTATCAGCCGCTTTTATGACGAGGAGGGAGGGCAAATCCAACCGGAGCAAGTCGAGGAACAGGATGACGTCGCGCTTTTCATCGCCAAGATTGAAAAGAACGACAAGGCCTTCCAACGGGAATTATCGCGCGCCAAGGTCCGCTCCATTCGCAATTTCTACGAAACGGCCATCTCCCAGCCGCCCATCCCGGGCACGGTGCTGCTGTTCACGCCGCAGAAACTGCATTTCGACGCCTGGACGGATGGATCGGGCATCGGTAAATTGCAGGAGCCGGTCGAGAAGTTTCTGATCATCGACGGCCAGCATCGGCTGGCGGCCCTGCAATTCTTCATGAACACGCATCCCGAAGATGCGCGCAACATTTCCGTGCCGTGCGTTATTTTTGACGGGAGGAGCGAGGACTTCGCGACGGAGATGTTCGTCATCATCAACTCCACGCCCACTCGGATCAACAAGAGCCACCTGATCGATCTCTACGAGCGGGTTTCCTGGGCCGAACCGGATCGGCGGTTTGCCGCGAACATCGCCGAGATGCTTTACAACGAGTCGGACAGCCCGCTGCGCTACCGCATCAACCGACTGGGCGGCCGCAGCAAGAAGGAGAAGTGGATTTTGCAAGCAGAGCTTTTCAATGAGATCCACCGCTGGACCCGGCAGGCTTGGACCCAAATCCAAAAGGAAGGCCCGGACAAACGGCTGGCGGCGCGGTATTACGCGGTGGTGCGGGATTTTCTCAAGGCTGCGGCGGACGTTTGGGGCGGCGCCTGGGGCGATTCGGCGTTCATGGTCACAAAACCGGTCGCGCTCAAGGCCATGCTGCGTGTCTGCGCGGACCTGGCTGCGGCGGATACTGAGCCGGGGGAGGGTCGGGTCGAACGTTGGCGGCAACGCCTCTCGCCTTGGACAGAGCAGGTGCGCGAATTCCGGAATGAAGGTTTTTACGAGCGATTCCCAGCCAAAGGTCAGGTGGAGCGCGTGTCTCGAATTCATCGGGAATTGTCGCGTCTGGCCGCCATCCCGGCGCGTTCCGCAAGAAAGGCTTGAGTTTATTTGAAAATGGCAATTTATTGAAGTTATGAAAAGCCCGATGCGTCCAAATCTTTGAATCAATTATGAATCCATCAACGAATGTCTCCTCCCGTCGTGAGTTTATCAAAACTACTGGCCGCGTGGCCGCCGTCTCCGCTCTGGCTGGGATGACCGTCCCTTTCGTCCATGCCGAGGGCAACGAAACGCTTCAGGTGGCCTTGATCGGCTGCGGCGGGCGAGGTGGCGGCGCGGCCGCGAACGCCTTGCGCGTCAAAGACGGCCACACCAAACTGGTGGCGATGGCGGACGTCTTCACCAATCGCCTCGAGGACTGTCACAACGGTTTGAGCGGCGACGCCAACAGCGCCGCCCACATGGACGTGCCGCCAGAGCGGCGATTCATTGGTTTTGACGCTTACCAGCACGCGATGGATTGCCTGAAGCCTGGCGATATTGCAATTTTCACGACACCGCTGGCTTTTCGTTGGGTGCATTTTACCTATGCCATTCAAAGGGGTCTGAATGTGTTCATGGAAAAGCCGCTCACGGCGGACGGTCCGAGTTCACGGCGCATGCTGAAATTGGCGGATGAAGCGTCCGCCAAAAAACTTAAGGTCGGGGTCGGCTTGATGTGCCGGCACCATCGTCCACTGCAGGAGCTTGCGCAACGCGCCCAGGACGGGCAACTCGGCGAGATTATTCTGATGCGCGGCTATCGAATGGCGCCGGGGGAGTTGGCGGCGTGTTTTTCTGAGAAATGGCCTGGCAACCCCACGGAACTGCTCTGGCAGATTTCGCGCTTTCATAGCTTCATCTGGGCCAGCGGAGGCCTCTTTAGCGACTTTTACATTCACCACATTGACCATTTGTGCATGATCAAGAATGCATGGCCGGTGAAGGCCCAGGCGCTCGGCGGACGTCATTATCGCACCGGACACAATGGCGCGCCGCAAGTGGACCAGAATTTCGACCATTACTCGGTGGAATACACGTTTGATGACGGCACCAAGATGTACATTGACGGGCGCAACGAAACTAGATGTGAGGAGATTTACAGCAGTTATGTGCATGGCAGCAAAGGCATGGCTATCGCGGCTTCCTCTGGCGACTATAGCCCGCCCTCTGTCATCTTCTCCACCCAAAAGCCGTCGCGCTCGCATATGCTCTGGACCTCCAAATCCATTCCCGGTGAGGATGACCCTTACGACAACGAATGGAATGATCTGGTGGCGGCGATCCGCGAGGACAAGCCGTATAATGAAGTCCCGCGTGGTATCCAGGCCAGCGTCACGACTTCCATGGGCCGCATGGCCGCCCATACCGGAGTGGAAATCACTTACGAGGAAATGCTTAACCACGAGGACGTGTACGCCCCCGGCTGTGAAAACTATACCATGGATTCGCCGCCCCCGCTGCGTTCCGGCCCGGATGGCAAATATCCTGTGCCCATGCCGGGAATGCTCGGCAAACACGAATTCAAGATCGACAAATTGGGCTGAGACGCGGCCGGCTTACTTCCGCAAGAAGTTATATTTGACGATGCAACGCATGGCGCTGAAACCGTCGCGCCAGCCGATCTTTTTGCCTTCGGCATAGGTGCGCCCGTAGTAGGAAATGGGTACCTCGTAAATGCGCACATTAAGTTGACTCACCTTGGCCACGATTTCCGGCTCGAACCCGAACCGGTTCTCCTCGATGCGTATGCTTTGAATGATCTCGCGCCTGAAAACTTTGTAGCCGGTCTCCATGTCGCTCAGGTTGATATTGGTGGCCATGTTGGAGAGCGTGGTCAGGAACCGGTTGCCGACCGAATGCCAATAGTAAAGCACACGGTGCGCGCCCGCGCCCAGGAAGCGCGAGCCGATGACGACATCCGCTTTGCCTGACAGAATCGGCTTGCACAGCGCGGCGTAATCCGACGGATCGTATTCCAGGTCCGCGTCCTGCACAATGGCCAGCGGGGCGGTGACTTGTGCGAAACCAGTGCGCAAGGCAGCGCCCTTGCCCTGATTGATGGTGTGCTGAAAGAGGCGCGCCGTCGGCGTAGCCTTGGCTACTTCCTGCAACACTTGCCAGGTGCCATCTTGGGAAGCGTCGTCAACTATAATAATTTCCTTCACCAGCGGCTGGCAGGCGACAGCCTTGATGACCTCGGTGATGGTGGCGGCTTCGTTGAAGACCGGGATGACGACAGCCAGGCAAGGCGAGGCGCGTATGACGAGAGTGGTATCGGACTCGTTCATGCGTTGGGTGGGTCTGATTCCAAGGTCAGCGCCGCCAGCGCGGCTTCATATACGGCCTTAAGCGGCACACTTTTCTCCTCTGCCAGCTTTTTGCACGACTCATATTCCGGCGCGGTCTGGACGACGCGGCCGTCGAGCAAACCGATTTTGACCGACACCTCGCCGTAGGGCGTCTGCACCGTCCGGGATTTCCGGCGCAACTTGCGACGTTCGGCCACGGTTCGCCGCACGCCAAACGCGCTGGTTTGCCGCAAAATCCATTCACTGAACTTGTCCGCCTCCGCCGGCGCGCACAGCACTGTCAGCAGGACGCCGGGGCGATTCTTTTTCATCAGGGTTGGCGTCTGGCAGACGTCCAGGGCGCCCGCGGCCATGGCTTTGTCAACAAAATGGCCCAGCCATTCCGGGTTGGCGTCGTCCAGGTTGGTTTCCAGAACAGCCACCGTGTCGGTTTCCCAATCGTGTACTGCCGTGGCTGCGCTCTGGCCCAGGATGGCGCGCACGACGTTGGGGCGGGTCTTATTCTCGCGCGAGCCGACACCGAATCCGATGCGCTCCGCGGCCAAACCCTGCATCGGCCCGAAGATCTCCACAAACTCGGCCAACAACGCTGCGCCGGTGGGAGTAATCAATTCGTGCGGTTCCTCGCACTGAGAAATCGAAACTCCGCGCGCGGCCAGAATTTCCAACGTCGCCGGCGCAGGAATAGGAAACCGGCCGTGAGCGCAATCGATCCATCCTGTGCCATCGACCACGGCGGATGCGAGCACGCGCGGCTGTCCAAGAAATTCCAAAGCCGCGCACGCGCCCACGATATCGACGATGGAATCGACGGCGCCCACTTCGTGAAAATGAACCTGATCGGGGGGTTGACCGTGGATTTTGCCTTCCGCCACCGCGACCCGGTGAAACACAGCCGTTGCTTTAGTCTTGACCCAGTCCGAAAGGCCGCTGCCGGCGATCAGTCGACGGATCTCGGCGTAAGACCGACCATGCTCATGCTCATCACCATGCTCATGGCCGTGTTGGTGGTCATGTTCCTGCCCGTGGGTGTGCCCATGTTGGTGATCGTGTTCATGGCCATGGTCGTGTTCATGCCCGTGATGGTGCCCCAAGTGAACATCAAACTTCGTCCCTTCGATCTGCGAACGCTTGGCGCGCGAGGCGTGCAAATGATATTCCTCCACGGGCAGTTTGGCCAACTCCCGTTCCAGATGTTCAAGCGTCAGGCCAAGATCCAGCATCGCGCCGATAAACATATCGCCGCTGAGGCCGCTGAAAATATCCAGATAAAGCGTTTTCACGTTCAAAGAGCGTGTCTAACTTCCCTCAGCGCCAAGGGCATTGATTTGACTGGCGGCGTAACCGGCGCCAAAGCCGTTGTCAATATTTACGACCGTCACGCCGCTGCTGCAAGAATTGAGCATGCTCAACAGCGGCGTCAATCCGGCAAAATTCGCGCCGTAGCCCACACTTGTCGGCACGGCAATAACCGGTCGGCTGACCAGGCCCGCCACCACACTCGGCAAAGCGCCTTCCATGCCCGCCACCACAATCACCACGCGCGCTCTTTGTATCAACTCCAGTTTGTTGAGCAGCCGGTGCAGACCCGCCACGCCCACATCATAAATGCGCTCGATCTGGTTGCCCATGATGTCCGCCGTGATGGCCGCTTCCTCCGCCACCGGCAGATCGCTCGTGCCGGCGCAGACCACGGCAATGGCTCCCGGGCGTTTGGGCAACGGTTTGGGGTCGATGGTGACGCAACGGGCGGCCTGGTGGTGGCGCGCGTCTTTGAACTTCTTCTTTACGGCCCGCGCTTGCGCCGCGTCCAGCCGGGTGATCAAGAGGCGCGCCTCGCGCTGGCGAATCTGCTGCGCGATGGCCACGATTTGCGCCGCCGTTTTGCCGCCGCCATAGATGACCTCGGCGAATCCCTTGCGCAAGGCCCGGTGCGTGTCCACTTGCGCGAAGCCGAGGTCCGCCACCGGCGGATCTTGAAAGGCTCTGAGAGCGTCGGGCAAACTTATTTTGCCGGCGCGGAATTTTTCCAGGAGCTTAATGGCATCAGCGGTCGTCACAGCCCTCGCAAAATACACGAACGAGCGGCTGGGTCACGCCGCAAATTGGTCCATCGTAGTGGTTGTAGTGCATGACATTACAAGAAAAGAAGTGATTTGCCCTACAGACAGCGACGCCCAATTCTATTATGCTTTTTTACGCAGTAGAGTTAGTTTTCATGGGGCGCCCCGGGTGGGGCGCCTGTTTTTTTTGCCGTTGGGCCGCCCGAATTGCCCTCGTGATCTTCATGCGCCAACTAGGGAGCAGGTTGGCATTTGCTTTTAATTGGATTAGGGCTTGGCTAGCGCGACCCTTGCATGGCGCGCACACTCGGAGGTCCGTTTTTGCGCGTTTTTGCCTTTTGCGCCGAGGCGTTCTGCCCCAATCTTCCGTGCATGACGCCGACTTTGGCATTGGTTGTCTTGGTTCTCTTTGCCGGCGCCAGTTTCTTCTTCGCGCTGGCCGAAACGTCGCTCTTCTCGCTTGGCAAATGGCAATTGCGTCAGTTGGAAGAACGCTCGCCTGCCCGCGGCAAAATAATCGTCAGGCTTTTGGCTGAGCCGCAGGACTTGCTCGCCACGCTGGTGTTGGGCAACAGTTTCGCCAACGCGGGCATCGTGGCCGTCGCCCTGCTCCTGGCCGTGCGGCGCGAATGGCCGTTACCGGCAGTGCTGGCGGGCTTGCTGGTGCTGATTCTCTTTGGCGGCGAAGTGGCGCCCAAGACTCTCGCTGTCCGTGCGCCCGAACAGTGGGCCTTGCGCGTCGCGCGACTCATGCTCTTTTTGCAGAAAATCAGCCGCCCCTTGCGGCGCGTGGCGCAGGGCCTGACCAACCTGAGTCTGCGCGCTTTCCCTAATCCACCCGCTGCGGCCGCTGGTCTTTCCGACGCGGAGTATCAGGAGTTGCTGGAAATGGCCTATCAGCAAGGCGCGCTGGCGGCGGGCGAAAAGGAGATTATCCTGCAAATCATCAATCTCGACCGCCGCCACGCTGGCGAAGTGATGAAGGCGCGCGCGCAAATGGCTTGCATTTCGGACGACCTCTCCGTGCCGGAAATGATCGAGGCTGCCCGCCGTTTCAAGCATCGGCGCCTGCCGATCTACGACGAATCAGTCGATACGATTGTCGGCGTTCTCAACACGCGTGCCTTGCTGCTGAATCCGGAGGCCGACCTGGCTCTGGCCATTGAGTTTCCGTCCTTCGTCCCGGAGAGCATGAACCTGTTGCCATTGTTGAAGAGCCTGCAACGCCAGCAGCGCGGGTTGGCCATTGTGCTGGACGAATTTGGCGGCACTGCCGGCATCGTGACCATCGAGGACATCCTGGCTGAGGTCCTGGGCGAGATTCGTAGTGAACATGCCACCGAGCGCGCCGTTCTGGAAAAGCTGGCGGAAAATCGCTGGCACGTCAGCGGCGGATTGCGCCTGGACAATTTCCGCCGCGAGTATCCGCAATTGCCTGAATTCCCCAGCTGCGAAACGATGGCCGGTCTGGCGCTGCAAGAATTTGAGGTCGTGCCCACGGCCGGCGAATCAGTCACGGTGGCGGGCCTGCGTTTGACCGTGCAGGCGGCTGATGAACGCCGCATTCGCGACCTCGTGGTCGAAGCCGTCAAAAAGCGATGACAGACAGCGACATCCTGATTTTGATGGCCGCGCTGCTATGCGTCGCGCTTTCGTTTTTGTTTTCGGGCATGGAAACCGGCGTGCTGGCCTTGAACCGCTTTCGCATCCGCCAGTACATGCGCAGCGGCGACCGGCGGGCGGCGGTCTTGCACAGTTTTCTGGAAAACCCGGAGGATTTTTTGTGGACCATCCTGGTCGGCAACACGGTGGTCAATTTTGTCATTTTCAGCCTGGGCGTGATGCAGTTGCGCCATTGGCTTGCGCACCGTCCCGTGGCGGAAGCGTTAGTGTGGATCGCGGGTGTCTTTATATTTTACATCGTTTGCGAGTTGGCCCCCAAAACCCTTTTCCAGCGCTATCCCAACCGCCTCTCGCTGACGTTGGCCGCGCCCTTCCGGCTCATTCACCGGTTGCTGGCGCCGTTGGTGGCGGTGGTGGCTTGGTTCTCGCGCGGCCTTTTGCACTGGACCGGCGGCCAGACTCACACCGGCCGGCTCTTCGGCAGCCGCGAGGAATTGCGCTTCGTCATGCAGGAGGCCGCCCCCAACTTGACCACCGAAGAAAGGGCCATGATCAATCGCGTCCTGGACCTGCCCAATTTGCGCGTGCGCCACGTCATGGTGCCGCTGGCCAACGCCGTCACCGTCTCCGCCGAAAGCCCTCTTTCCGAGGCCATTGCTCTAGCTCGCCGTTTGAATCTGTCGCGTGTGCCTGCGGTGGATGCTGCCACGAAGCGCATCACCGGCATCATAAATCTTGAACACCTGCTCTTCTCCGCGGATGTCGATACCGCCAAGCCAGCGCGCGACTTTCTGCAGCCCGCCTTCTATTTGCCGGAAGAGTTGCATCTGGAGGAAGCGTTGCGCCGGATGCAACGCAGCGGCTGGCGTTTGGCGGTGGTGTTGGGGCGCGACAACCACGAGGCCGGCATCATCAGTTTGCAGGACGTGCTCAAATTGATTTTCGGAGAAGTCAACCTATGACCAGCGACGCTTTGGCCGCCAACGCGCTGCATCTGTTGGGCATCCTGGCCATCGTTTTAGCCAATGGTTTTTTTGTCGCGGCTGAGTTCGCCCTCGTCAAACTGCGCGACACGCAACTCGATGCCTTGATCGTGGCGGGGAATCGCCGTGCGAAGCTGGCGCGCCACATTTTGCGCCAACTCAACGCTTACCTCAGCGCCACGCAACTGGGCATTACGATGGCCAGTCTTGGCCTGGGCTGGTTGGCGGAGCCAGTCTTCCTTTCCCTGCTCGCGCCGCCTTTGCAATGGCTGGGCGTCGCGTCGCCTCATGTTCAGAAATCCGCGGCGTTCGCCATCGGTTTCACCACCGCCACCTTTCTGCAAATCGTGCTGGGCGAACTGGGGCCGAAATGGTTTGCCATTCAACGCGCGTTGCCCGTGGCGTTGACTGTCGCCGCGCCGCTGCATTGGTTCTATCGCGCCTCGTATCCTTTCAATTGGATTTTGAACCACTCCGCCCAATGGCTCATGCGCCGCGTGGGCATCGAGCCGGCCGGCTCGCCGCTTTCGATTCATTCGGAGGAAGAGTTGCGGCTCATGCTCGACCAAAGCCGCGCCGGCGCGTCGCGTCTGGGGCACGAAATCATCTTGAACGCGCTGGACTTGAGTCACCGCATCGTGCGCAACGTCATGCGGCCACGCATGGAAATCGCTATTCTTGACACCGAGGCGGGCTTGGCCGCGTGCCAGGAGGTGGCCGAGAAAACCCGTTACTCCCGCTTCCCTCTCTGCGAACGCGGCGACTTGGACAAGACGCTGGGCGTGGTTCACATCAAGGACCTCTTCGCCCTGCGCAGCCAGGCCGCGCGCGGCAAAGACTTGGCGGCGGTGGCGCGCAAGTTGATCTACGTGCCCGAAACTACGCGCCTGGAAAAACTGCTCCAGCTATTTCTGGAGCGCAAAATTCATTTCGCCATCGTGGTGGATGAGTTCGGCGGCACGGTTGGCATGATCACTTTGGAAAATGTGCTGGAGGAATTGGTCGGGCAAATTCAAGACGAGTTCGACCAGGAAAAACCGCTGCTGCTGCGCCGCGGCCAGGACCAGTGGGAACTTGACGGCGCGCTGCCTTTGCATGAGCTGGCCGAGTTGGTGAGCCAAAACCTCTCGGAGGACAACGTGGCCACCACCAGCGGCTGGGTCACGCAAAAACTCGGCGGCTTCCCGAAAGCGGGCGACACGTTGACGCTGGGCCCGTACGCATTGCGCGTCGATCGCACCGACGGCATGAAAGTCGCGCGCCTTACCCTAACGCGCCAGCCAGACCCGCTGAAGCCGGCGGACTGATACTGTGCCGATGCTGTCGGTCAAGAAAAGTTTGATGGAATGGCGGGAGCCAAAGATCAAAGGCCTGTTGTCCCGCAATAGCGTCTTTGTTTTGTTGACCGCTATTTTGGTAGTATCCCTGCCCTTTGGGTTTTTGCACAGTGGCAACGAACGATTTTCCATTTCTATCTGCTTGATTGCGCTGGCGTTTATGTTGGCTGGAACGATTGGTTTTTTAATTCAACCTTTGCGCCCCGGCCCGCGCATTGAATTGAGGGAGGACGAGGCTGTACGCCGGCTGCCGCGCCGATCCCAAAAGTCGACCTACAAGGATATTGATTGCTGTTATTGCCATCGAGGTTGCTCCTATTCAATGATTGGAAACAAACCCATGCTCAATGTCCACGGGCAAGGTGATGGCCAGAACTTCACCAGTATCCAGGTGATCTTGAAAAACGAAACAATACTAAATAGTGCGGGAAAGAATTCGTTCGCCGACCGGCGTTCGGTGACAAGGTTCGCCGTGCCGGGAAATGTAGATCTCGATTTAGTCTTGAAAATTCTTCACGATAAGAACGTCAAGGTTGTCGAGGCGGAATCACCCCAGTAATTTCA